>NZ_JBQCIE010000092.1:0-321056 GCF_051954055.1 Humibacter sp.
CACCGAAGGTGCGCGAGCCGGGAGACCCGCTGCTCGAGGTCACAGGTCGCGACTTCCCCACGAACGGCGGCGGACTCTGCAAGAAGGGTTGGACATCCGCCGTCGTGCTCGACGCCCCGGACCGGCTCACCGAGCCTTTGATGCGCGATGCCCGCGGACGCCTCGTGCCGGTGTCGTGGGAGACCGCGCTGGATGCCGTCGCCGAGCGGATCGCGCGGGCGCAGGCATCCTTCGGGCGCGACGCCGTCGGCATCTTCGGTGGCGGCGGGCTGACGAATGAGAAGGCGTACCAGCTGGGCAAGTTCGCCAGGGCGGCGTTGCGCACCTCGCGCATCGACTACAACGGGCGTTTCTGCATGTCGTCGGCGGCCGCTGCGTCGAACCGTGCGTTCGGCCTCGATCGCGGACTGCCGTTCCCGGTGACCGACCTCGACTCGGCGCGCACCGTTCTCGTGCTGGGGTCGAACATGGCCGACACGATGCCGCCGTTCCTGCGTCACCTTCAGGGTGCGCGATCGGCCGGCGGGCTGATCGTGGTCGATCCGCGTCGCTCGTCGACGGCGAAGCTCACCGCAGAAGGCGGCGGGATGCATCTGGCTCCCGCTCCGGGAACCGACCTCGCGCTGCTGCTCGGGCTCGCACACATGGCGATCGCCGAGCGACTGGTCGACCTCGAGTTCGTGGAGTCGCGCACGACGGGCTACGAGGCCGTGCGCCGGAGCGTCGCCGAGTGGTGGCCGGAACGCACCCAGGCGGTCACGGGAGTGCCGGCCGAGCGGATGCGCGCGGTGGTGCGCCGACTCGCAGAGGGCGACGCGTACATCCTCACCGGGCGCGGCGTCGAGCAGCACGCGGACGGCACGGACACGGCGACCGCGGCGATCAACCTCGCGCTGCTCCTCGGCCTGCCCGGGCGCGCCGGCAGCGGCTACGGGACGATGACCGGGCAGGGCAACGGTCAGGGCGGCCGGGAACACGGGCAGAAGGCCGACCAGCTGCCCGGTTACCGGTCGATCACGGATCCGGATGCGCGTGCCCACGTCGCTGCCGTCTGGGGCATCGACGCCGACGCGATCCCGGGTCCTGGCGTGCCGGCCGTGCAGCTTCTGGAGACCGCCGGCACCTCGGACGGTGTGCGCTGTCTTCTCGTGCACGGTGCGAACCCAGTCGTGTCCGCGCCGAACGCCGGCGTCGTGCGCGAGGCTCTGGACCGGCTGGATACGCTCGTGGTGTGCGACTTCGTTCTCAGCGAGACGGCCCAGCGTGCGCACATCGTGCTCCCCGTCACGCAGTGGGCCGAGGAGGACGGCACGATGACGAACCTCGAGGGCCGGGTGCTGCGCCGGCGCCGTGCGGTCTCGTCGCCTGGGCAGGCCAGGAGCGAGTTGTGGATTCTGGCCGAACTCGCCAAGCGTCTCGCGCCGCACGTGAAGTTCGACGCGGAGCCGCAAGCCGTGTTCGGGGAGCTGGCACGGGCATCCGCGGGCGGCAAGGCCGACTACTCCGGCATCGACTACCGGACGCTCAAGGGCGGCGAGCCGGTGCACTGGCCGTTCCCGGCGGGCGGAGTGTCGACACCGCGCCTGTTCGCCGAGCGATTCTGGCACGAGGACGGACGGGCGCGATTCGTTGCGGTACGTCGCCGGCCCGGGGTTGAGATTCCACGAGCACCGGGCGAACTGTGGATGGTGACCGGGCGGCTGCTCGAGCACTACCAGTCGGGCGCGCAGACCAGACGCGTGCCCGAGCTGGTGGATGCCCGTCCGCGGCTGGTTGCGGTGCTGCATCCCGCGGCGGCGGCCGCGCGGGGGCTGAGTGACGGCGATGTTGCGGTCATCGAGAACGACCGAGGCCGCGTCACGGCTCCGGTCGAGCTGGATGCCGGCATCCGTGCGGACACGGTGTTCCTGCCGTTCCACTTTCCCGACGCCGAGAGCGCGAACCTCCTGACGAGTGACGCCGTCGACCCGGTCTCCGCGATGCCCGAGTTCAAGACGGCGGTGGTGGCAGTGTCGCGGGCGTGAGCGTGCCGAGCGGATACTGGCACCATGCGGTGCAGAGGAGTGCTGGCCGCGGCCGGCACGTCACTTCTTCTCGTCGCGTTGTCGTCGTGCTCCGCTGCGCCGCCTGAAGCGTGCTCTGCGGTCGCTTATTCCAACTCCGTCCGCGTGCAGGTCTCCGGTCATACCTCGCGCGTCGCAGACGTCGGATTCTGCGGCGGAGCCACCTGCACGCCACACAGACTTGCCATGGTCTACGAGGGCAGCGGCTCGAAGCCGACGCCCATTTTCCTCGTCAGCCATGAAGGCGATACCTGGTCAGTCCCGACGGCATTCGAGCGGCCGCGCATCGGTCACGTCGCCGCGTTCGATAGTGGCGGCAGCATCGTCGCCGACAGCCGCGTGCGCTTGGCGTGGCGCAACATGGGCACCGAGGCGTGTCCAGGACCGTACGAGGCATCGACCTCGCTCGTGGTCGGCGGTTGATCGCAGGCGTGCCGAAGATCCTCCGCTCGCCGACTCACCCGCCGAACGCGACGACGCCCGTGCGGGTGCCGATGAAGAGCATCCCGCCCGCGAACGACGGTGACGCAAACGTGGGTAGTGGTCCCGTGTCGAGCGTCTGCCGGCGAGTGCCCGAGGTCGCCGCGTATTCGGTGAGTCCTCCGGTCGGGTACTGCGCTGCCCAGACGGTGTCGCCGACGACGATGGGAGCGCCGTTCGCGCCGGACAGTCGCGAGCCGAGCATCCGCTTCGCGACGTCGATGACCTGGATGCCACCCCCGCGGCACGGCACGAACAGCCGGCCGGTCGTCGGATCGTAGGCGGGACCGCCGTCGGGATCGCTGCCGCAGACATCCCGGATCGTCGCAACGCGGCCGAGATCGGATGCTCGCAGCAGGTACCCGGCATCCGTCTTGCCGACCGCGAACACGAGCCCGCCGGGCAGCAGGACCGGATTGCCGGTGGCGAGGTCCTCGTCGCCGCTCGCCGCCCGGTCTTTGAACGAGGCGAGCACGTTCAGGGTCGGGGACAGCTTCACGACGCTCTCGGTGTATTCGAATCGGTCCTGTCCCGGCGGGAAGGGATTGGCGTTGCCCGTGGTGACATAGACACTGCCGTCGGAGGCGATCGCCGGCGCTCCGCCCGAGAGCCAGATGGCGCCTCCCTCGCCGTCGCGGGCGACCTCGAAGCTCACGAGATCGCCGACCTTGGTCTCCGACGCTCCGACGAGCCAGCCGTGGTAGGTGCCGCAGTCCCCGATGTTGCCCCCGTAGCCGATGTAGACGCGGCCGTTGCCGATCGCGAGGCCGGCGCGCTGCAGCAGATGGATGCTCTGCTCCCCCGCCGGAAGCGGCGGGTCGACGCTTTCGCTGAGCAACTCTCGTCCGGTGTCGACGGCCAGCCCCACGAGCTTGTGGTGCACCGAGTCGCCGTCGACGACCTCCCCGACGGCGAACACTTCGCGCCGGTCCGCGTCGATGGCGAGCGTCGAGGTGATGCCGAGCGGATCGATGTTGCCGCAGCCGGCGCGCTCGGCAACATTCGTGAGCGGTGTGCCGAGGCGGTACGACCACAGCCGGTGCCCGCTGCTGCGGTTGAGCGCGACCACGTCGTTGGATTCGGTGCCGACGATGACCGTATCGCCGATCACAACCGGTTGGCCGTAGACGGCAGCGCCAAGATCGGCCTTCCACATCCTTCGAGCTGGATCGGGGACGGAACCACGTACGGCCGCGGTGCGCGCCTGATCGGCGTGGTAGCTCGGCCATAGTGACGAGGTACCGGGCGTTGCGGATGTCGTCGCCGGACCAGTCGCTTGCATCGTCGGACGAAAGGTCGTCGGCGCGGACACACCGCCGCCCGTGCATGCGGTGAGCGCGAACGCCGCGCCGCACGCGATAGCTGCGCGGAGCAACCGTTGCCGTCGCATGCCTTCAGTCTCCCTGGCTCGGCGCAGCAAAGCGATGGCGGGTCGAAATCATCTCGGCTCGAAACACCACAGCCCCACCGCCTGGGGACGGAAGACGCGTCGCGGCGTACGACGGGCCATCCGGTTCCGCTACACCTATCGGCATCCGCTACACAAAAGACCTGTAGCGGATGGCGACTTCTGTAGCGGATGCCGATTTGTGTAGCGCTAGCGATTCGCTCGAAGGACGAGTGCGCGACCGTTCGGGTGACCCGCGCTACTCCGCGGAGCCCTCGGCCTCTGGCGCGGTCCGCCCCTGGGGCTCCCCCACTGCGGCATCCGCTCCCTCGCTGCCCGCCACGGAGTCGGCGTCCGGAGCATCCGCATCGGCGTCGTCCGGCACATCCTCGAACAGGCCCGTCGGCGGTGTCACCGTGACGGTGCCGGCCTTGATGTCCACCTCCGGCACGATCGCGGAGACGAACGGCACCAGCACCTCGCCGTCACGCGTCTTGACGGCGAGCAGGTCCTGAGCGGGCAGGTGGTCTACCCGGGCGATCGTGCCGACCTCGGTGCCGTCACGCAGCACCCGCAGGCCGACGAGCTGGTGGTCGTACCAAGCATCCTCTTCGACCGTGTCGTCCTGATCGACCCAGAGGATCGCCTTGATCAACGTCTCGGCCTCGGTGCGGTCCGTGACACCCTCGAAGAATCCGACGGGATGCCCGTTGTACCAGCGCAGTTCGGCCAGACGGATGGTCTTGCCGTGCCACTTGGATCCGGTGGGCACTTGCAGTGAGAACTCGGCTCCCGGCACGAAGCGACGCTCGGGATCGTCGGTGTAGAGCTCGAGTTTGATGGCCCCCTTCAGACCGTGGGCCTTGGTCAGTCTGCCGACGCGAAGCTGCTGCTTCGGCTGTTTCGGCTCGGTTCGCTTGCCGCTCACCGTTCGTCAGTCGATGAGGTCGACACGCACGCGACGGCCGTCGGCCAGCGCGTTCACGACCGCGCGAAGAGCCTTCGCCGTGCGGCCGGAACGACCGATCACCCGGCCGAGGTCCTCGGGGTTCACGCGAACCTCGAGGACCTCGCCACGCGATGACTCCTTCGCCACGACATGCACATCGTCGGGGTGGTCGACGATTCCCTCGACCAGGTGCTGAAGAGCGGGAGCGAGCAAGGTCTTACGCCTCGGTCGTCTCGTCGGCCGGCGCGTCAGCCTCGGCAACCGGCTCGGCCTTCGGCGCCGGCTTGTCGCTCTTCGGCTTGAGGACCGGCTTCTTCTTCTCGTCGGCGACGAACGCGACCTTCGCCTCGGGCGTCTTGACCGTGCTCGTGGCGTTCTTGTCGCCCTTGAACTTGCCCCAGTCGCCGGTGAGCTTCAGGATGGCCAGCACCTGCTCGGTCGGCTGTGCACCGACGCCGAGCCAGTACTGGGCGCGGTCCGAGTCGACCTCGATGAACGAGGGCTCCTCGGTGGGGTGGTACTTGCCGATCTCCTCGATCACACGACCGTCGCGCTTGGTGCGCGAGTCGGCGACGACGATGCGGTAGTACGGGGCACGGATCTTTCCGAGCCGCTTGAGGCGGATCTTGACAGCCACTTTTCTCCAGAGTTTTCGTGTTTCAAGCGAACTGACTGCCGAGGGCGTGGGGCACACGCGGCAGGAGGTCTGATGAGAGAGTCCTCCCACGGAAGATAGAGGGTCGTTCCGTGAGAACTCGACTGACCATTCTTGCAGATTCCGCGCCCCGACCGATAATCGCTTGGCCGGCGGGCTTAGGGCGCGATCCGGCGCGCTGCCGCCAGTCCCTCGGTCGTGGCCCGCACGGCGTCGACGCGGGAGGCATCCCTTGCACCGCCGACGACCTCGTGAAGGATGCCTCGCTGCTCCAGGTCCCGTCGCAGCGGGTCGTGGGATTCCTGCCCCGCGCACACCACGACGGTTGCCGCCGGAATGAGCTCCACGGTTCCGTCGTCGGTCTGGATCTCCACCCCGTCCGGCGTGATGCGGCGATACGAGAGCCCACTCAGCATCCGCACGCCGGCATCGCGCAGTGCGCCGACGACCACCCATCTTGCGGTGATCCCGACGCCCTGCCCGAATTTGCCGGAGCGGCGCAGCACGGTCACCTCGCTACCCGGGCGCGTCGCGCGCGACGGGTTGCGGTTGGCCCACACCGCTCTACGCTCCTCGAGAAGATCCGCCGACCACGGCAGATCGAATCGCGGGCCGAACGCGGCGGCGCGCTCACGGGCATCCGCGGGTTCGACGAGCATCGTGGCCACGTCGACGCCGATGCCTCCTCCGCCGATCACGGCGACCGGCCCCTCGGGCACACCTGCGAGGATCGCCCGTTCGTAGTCCATGACGTGCGGCAGGTCGGCTCCGGGCACGTCGATGCGCCGCGGGCGCACCCCCGAGGCGAGCACGACCCCATCGAAGTCCGCAAGAAGGTCCGCCGTCGCGATCGTGGAGGTCGCGATGACCGCTCCCAGCCGGCCGAGCTCCGCGGCCACCGACCGTGGCGTCGCGGCGTAGTCCTCCTTGCCCGGAACGTGCGCGGCCAGTGCGAATTGTCCGCCGAGGGCATCCGCGGCCTCGAAGAGCGTGACCGCGTGGCCGCGTCGGGCGAGGTCGAGCGCCGACGCCATGCCGGCAGGTCCCCCACCCACCACGGCGACGTGAGCACGCGCGCGCGTCGCGACGACCGGGAACTCGCTCTCCCGGCCCGCCCGCGGGTTCACCAGGCACGACACGGGCTGAAACACGAGCGATCGGTCGATGCACGCCTGGTCGCATCCGATGCAGGTGTTCACCGCGGCGAAGTCACCCGACCTCGACCGCTCGATCAGCAGCGGGTCGGCCAGGAACGGTCGCGCGAGTGCGACCGCGTCCACGGTGCCGCGGCGCAGCACCTGCTCGACGTCGCGCAGGTCGGTGAAGCGGTTGCTGGCGATCACCACGGCGCGCTTGCCGCCCTCGGCGAGGGCCGCCGAGACGCGTTCCGCCGCCGCCAGCCAGGCACCGTGCGGAACGGATGCCTGCACCGTCGGCACGCGGGACTCGTGCCAGCCGATGCCCACGCTGATGGCATCCGCTCCCTCCTCCGCCAGCCGCACGGCCAGCCGCGCGTACTGGTCGGGTGACGGGGCTCCCGGCATGAGGTCGTCGCCCGAGATGCGCACCGTGACCGGCAGCTCCCCCACGGCCTCGCGCACGGCACGGATCACCTCGACCGCGAACCGTTCGCGACGTTCCTGATCCCCGCCCCACTCGTCGTCGCGGAGATTGGTGACCGGCGAGCAGAACTGGTTGATCAGGTACCCCTCGGATGCCATCACCTCGACGGCGTCGAACCCGATCCGCTTCGCGGTGGCCGCGGCATCCGCGAACTGCCGGACGACCTCCTCGACCTCCGCGCCGGTGAGTTCCCTGGGCACCTCGCTCTTCGCCGCCGCCCACGGCACGGACGACGGCGCCACCGACTGCAGCGGAGCGCCCGCGCCGTCGGTGAGCCCGCTCAGCACGGCGTAGCGGCCGGCATGGAACAGTTGCGCGCAGACCGCACCGCCGGCCTCGTGAGCGGCGTTCACCGCGAACGCGAGGCGCTCCTGGGCCGCCGGATCCGACAGCACGACGTAGTCCGGCCCGCCGCGTCCTTCGGGCGAGACAGCGAGTCCGCCGGTGACGATGAGGGATGCCCCGCCCGCGATCCGCTCGCGGTAGAACGCGGCGAGGCCCTCGCCTCCGTCGTCCCGCGCCTCCAGTCCGGTGTGCATGCTGCCCACCACCACGCGGTGCGGCAGGCGCAGCGAACCCAGCGACCACGGGGTGAACGTGCGGGCGAGAAGCTCGGCCGTGGCGGGCATTCGTCGGTCGCCGAGATCTACCGGTCGGCGGATGCGGTTGAATCCGCGGACTCCGCTCCGTACACGGCGGCACGCAGTTCACCGCTGGTATCGGCCCAGAACGGCGGCGCCACCACGGTGAGGCCGCCGTCGACCGTGATGATCTGCCCCGTGATGTAACCGGCGTGAGCGCCGAGCAGGAACTCGACAGCGGAGGCCATGTCGTCCGCCGTTCCGGGTCGGCCGAGCGGCACCTTCTCGATCACGCTCGACATCGGCGCCATGCCCGGCACGCGCTGGTAGAAGTACTCCAGCGAGTCGGTGTCGATGAGGCCACCGTTCACCGCGTTCACCGTGATGTTCCGCGGTCCGAACTCGGCCGCCATGAACTTCACGTACGACTCGACCGCGGCCTTCGCCGCCCCGAGCGAGGCGTAGGTCGGGAACGCGCGCAGCGAACCGTAGCTCGTCAGCGCGACGATGCGTCCGCCCTCGGTCATGAGCTGCGCGGCGCGCTGCCCGCCGAGCACGAACGAGCGCACGTTCATCGCCCAGTTGCGGTCGAGGTGGTGCAGCTTCAGCGCCGAGATCGGTTTGAACGCGCTGGCCGCGGCGTTGGCGACGAACCCGTCCAGGCGTCCGTACTCGGCTCGCACCTTCTCGAACAGCGCGTCGATGTCGTCGGGCTCCTCGATGTTCGCCTGCACGGCGATGCCGCCGCCGCCTGCCTCGCGCGCCTCGCGCACGACATCCTCTGCCAGGCCGGCGTTCGTCTTGTAGTTCACCACGACGTGTTCGCCTCGGGCGGCGAGCTTCAGAGCGAGCACGCGGCCGATGCCGCGCGAGCTGCCGGTGATGAGGGTGACGCGGGGGGATGCGCCGGAGTCGGTGGGGGCGGACGTCATGGGTGAAGGTGCTCCTGTTCGGTGAATGGGTTCGGGGAGAAGGGGTGCGGTCAGACCTGTCCGGTCAGCACGGCGCGGCCGACGACGAGCTTCTGGATCTCGTTCGTGCCCTCCTCGAAGCGCTGCGCACGGGCATCCCGGTACACGCGCTCGATCGGGTTGCGCTTCCAGTAGCCCTGACCGCCGTGGATCTGCAGCGCCTTGTCGGTCACCCTGGTCAGCATGTCGACGGCGACCATCTTGCTGGCGCTGGACAGCACGCCCGCCTCGGGGTCGTCGTTCTCGTAGGCGCGTGCCGCCTCGAGCACGAGCGCCCTCGCCGCACGGATGTCTGCGAAGTTCTCGGCGAGCAGGAACTGCACAGCCTGCCGCTCAGCGAGCTTCTTGCCGAACGTCTCCCGGCGCTGTGCGTACTGCACGGCCAGTTCCTGTGCGCGTTCCGCCAGCCCGATGCAGCTCATCGCGACGGAGACGCGGCTCGGCAGCAGGAATCCGCCGAGCATGACCTCGAGGCCCTGGTCCTCCTCGCCGACCCGGTTCGCCACCGGCACGGGCGTGTCGTGGAAGCGCAGGATCGCGTGGTCGGTGCCGTGCACGCCCATCGTCTCGGAGTCGTCGATCACGTCGGCGCCTGGCAGTCCGGTGTTGGGCACCATGAGCGCCACGACTCCGTGCTTGCCGCTGGAGCCCTCCAGCCGCGCGGCCAGCAGCCACCAGTCGCACTTCACGCCGAACGTGATGAGGTGCTTCTCCCCGTTCAAGAGGTACGTGTCGCCCTCGCGGCGAACGGTGGTGTGGATGTCCGCACCGGTTCCGCCCGTGGCCTCGGTCAGCGTGAACGCGACGAGCTTGCGCCCGGTGACCGACGGCACCACGAACTCCGCGCGCTGCTCCTCGGTCATGTACGGGTCCATCGCACGCCAGGTGCCGTTGATCACGTGCACGAGCATCCGGATGGAGGCGTGCGAGCGGGAGAAGATCTCCATCAGCTCCAGGTACTGCGGGAACGGGATGCCGCGTCCGCCGAGGCGCTCGGGAGCCGCCAGCGAGAGGTAGCCGCGGTCGCGCAACTCGCCGAACAGCTCGGGGGGCAGGGCACCGTCGGCCTCGATCCGCTCTGCGAAGTCCTCACCGGGGCCCGTTACCCACTCGGTGACCTCGCGCTTGAGCGCGGCGAACTCGTCGTCTCCGAGCTGACTGGCAGCGCTCTCGGGTTCGGCGTACTCCGTGCCGGCGACCTGGCTCATGCATTCTCCTTCCGGTGCGCGGCGTCCGTGTTCTCGTGCACTGGGTTCTCGTGCACTGGGGCGACGAGCGCCGCCGCCTGCTCGCGCAGCAGGTTCTTCTGGATCTTCCCCACCACGTTGCGCGGCAGTGCGTCGATGTGTTCGATGCGCTCGGGCCAGTAGTACTTCGACGTGCCCGCTCGACCGAGATAATCCTGCACCTCCGCCAGGGTCAACGGCGAACCGTCGGCCGCCGGAACGACGAACGCGCACGCCCGCTCCCCCAGCCGCGGGTCGGGCATCGCGACGATGGCGACGTCGGTGACCTTCGGATGCTGATACAGCAGGTTCTCGATCTCGACCACCGGGATCTTCTCGCCGCCCCGGTTGATCACGTCCTTCACCCGGCCGGTGATGTGCAGGAATCCGGCCTTGTCGAGGTAGGCGAGATCGCCGGTGCGGTACCAGCCGTCGTCGGTGAAGACGTCCGACGTGAGGTCGAAGCGGTCGAGGTATCCGTCGAACACGGTGGGCGAGCGCAACTCATAGTTGCCCTCGACGCCCGCCTCTACCGGCTGGCCCTGATCGTCGACGATGCGTACGTCGACGCCGAACAGGGCGCGACCGTCGCTGCCCCAGGCATCCTCGGGCTTGTCGTCGGTGCCGGCCAGCGTGCCGAGGCAGGTCTCCGTCGTGCCGAACGCGCCGAGCACGCGAGTGCCCAGCACCTCGGTGGCCCGCTGGGACAGCGCGCGCGGGACGGCGGCGCCGGTGGCGACGAAGATGCGCAGGCTGCTCGGCGCAGGTGTGCCGGCCTCGACGAGCGTGAGCAGATCGGAGAGGAACGGCGTTGCCGCCTGCACGAAGGTGGCGCGGCCCTCGCGGAAGGCCCGCTCCAGGGCTACGCGGCCGTCCCAGATGGGCTGGATGACCACGGCGACTCCGAGCCGCCACGCCAAGAGCATGCCGTACAGGAACCCGGTCTGGTGGGCCAGCGGAGACGGCACGTAGATGCGATCGTCGTGCGTGAGGCCGAGGTGGCGCACCTCCATCGCCGTAGCAAGACCCAGACTGCGGTAGGTGTGCTGCACGCCCTTGGGCTCACCCGTCGTGCCTGACGTGAAGAGCAGCTGGCAGTAGTCGTCGAGACGCGGCGCGACTCGAGTGAGAACGTCCTTGTCGACCGTGACGGCGGCGAGGGCGGCGTCGTAGTACCGCCAGTTCCAGTCCGTGGCGCTGGCGTCTTCGACCGCGTCGTTCGGGATCGGGGGGATCTCCACCGACGAGTCAGCACCGTGCCGGTTCTCGCTACGCAGCACGACGACGTGCTCCACGGAGAGCCGCCTTCCGCGCGCCTTGGCCTCGCCGATCGTGGCGAGCAGCTCCACGACGGGCTGCCGGCCGCGGAAGTAGTTCGGCAAGAACACCACGCGGGCGCGAGACCGGCTGAGCGTCATCGACGTCTCGCGCGGGCCGAACACGGGCATGATCGGCGTCACGACGGCTCCGACCTGCATGATGCCGAGCGCGATCGCGACGAACTCGCTCCAGTTCGGCAGCTGCACCGCAACGGGCTCGCCGCGGCGCACGCCCATCTCCAGCAGCAGGGCGGACACCTTGTCGGCCTCCTCGCCCAACTCGCGCCACGTGAGCGAGGTGAGGGCGTGGCCGTCCGCTTCCAGCACGGCCGGCGCGTCCGGCTCGGCGGCCCTCGTCGCGGCGACGGCCTCCGTGAGCAGCAGCGGTTCGGCGAGCGCACCGAGCGAGGCCGCGACGTCGTCCGCGGTCGCGGCGTGCTCCTCGCGCTCGTCCTCGACCGGCTTGGTGCCGACATCCATGTGCAGTCCGATGCCGTTCATCTCGTCGAGGAACATCGGATACGAGATGCGATACGCGTGCGGATACGTCAGCGTCGACTGCCCTTCGGCTCGCGTTGCGGCCACGGCGAGCGCCATCAGCACCCGGTGGTCGTTGAACGACGACATCGCGGCGCCGGTCAACGAGTCGACGCCGGTGATCCGCAGCTCGTCCGGGCTCTGCTCGAGTCGACCGCCCATGCGGTTCAGCTGAAGCATCGCCGCAACCCGGTCGGATTCCTTCAGCCGGATGTGCTTCACGTTGTGCAGGCGCGATGTGCCGTCCGCGAACGTGGCCAGCGTGGAGAGCACGGGCAGCAGGTCGGGGATCGGCCCGCAGTCCACGTCGATGGGCTTGAGCTTCAGGCCGTCGTGCGCGATGCGCACGAACCCGGTCTTCTCGTCCCTGATCATCGGCACGCCCATCTCGGCCGCCAGATCGAGGAACTCGGCCTCGGGATGATCCGTCTCGGCGGCACGCGTGGCCGACAGTCCGCGCAGCAGCACGTCCCCCGGGTGAAGCGCGGCGGCGGCGATACCGAAAGCGGCCGATCCGATGTCCGGCGGGATGCTGTACTCGGTGGGCTGCGCCCTCTGTCCCGCCGGCACGCGGTACGTGAGCCAGTCGTCGGAGACCTCGACCTGCAGGCCGAACATGCGCATCATGCGCACGGTGAGGTCGACGTACGGCTGCTCGTTGAGGTGGCCGCCGGTGACGTGGATGGTCGTGTCGTTCTGCGCGAACGGTGCGAGCAGCAGCAGCCCGCTCAGCCACTGCGAGAGCGTTCCGGCGATGGAGACGTCGCCGCCGAGCGGTGCCTGCGGCTGCACGGTGATCGGTGGGCAGTCATCCGTGCTCTTCAGCTGCACGCCCATCTGCCTGAGGGAGTCGAGCAGCGCCTTGATCGGCCGGCGCTGGAAGTACTTCATTCCGGTGAGCGTCATCGGCCGGTCGGCCAGTGACGCGAGGCCGACCATGAAGTACAGCGTCGTGCCGCTGGATCCGACGTTCAGCACGCCGTCCGGGCCGCTGGAGCCGCGCTCGACGACGTCGGACGCCCGGTACCTGCCTCCGTGCACGATGTACGAGTCGCCGTCGATGTCGATGCGCGTGCCGAGCGCGCGCAGCACGCTCACCGTCCACTCGATCTGCCGCGTCGCGGAGAGCCCCCTCACGACGCTCGTGCCCTCAGCCAGCGACGCCAGCACGAGGGCACGATGTGCGTGATATTTCGAAACGGGGATGTCGAGTTCGTTCTCCAGCCGATTGCGGGTTCCTTGCACCATCAGTCGCATATGTGTCTCTTCCGTTCCGCTCACGCCAGGTCGGACCCCTCCCGGTGAAGTCGCGACCTTGCGACACCGACGGGACCGGCCGTGGCGCCTGTACCGAGCCTCCCACGATCGTGAACTCGGCGAACGATAGGCTAGCCCCAAGTCCCGGGTCGGGATGCCCCTTGCGCCCGTCAGTCGCAGTACTCCAGGCGTGGAAGAGCCTCTCGGCCCAAGCGACGACGCCTGGGAGGGGGCGGCGCATGCGGATCGATTTCGCCGAATCCGAGCGCTCCACAGTGGGCATCGAGTGGGAGATCGCGCTCGTCGACCGCGACACGGGCGACCTGGTGCAGGTGGCCGACGAGGTGCTTCCGGCACTGGGCCCAGGCGACGGCAGCGAGCATCCGCAGATCACGCACGAGCTGCTGCTGAACACCATCGAGCTGGTGAGCGGGGTGCACCACAGCGTTCCAGACGCCGTGGCCGATCTGCAGGGGCTCATCGACCTGGTGCGCACCGTCACCGACGAGATGGATGTCGAGCTGATGTGCGCGGGCACGCACCCGTTCGCGCAGTGGTTCGACCAGCGATCGACGCAGTCGGAGCGCTACGACCATCTGCTGGAGCGCACGCAGTGGTGGGGCCGTCAGATGCTCATCTGGGGCGTGCATGTGCACGTGGGCATCGACGAGCGCGACAAGGTTCTTCCGATCGTGAACGGGCTGCTCACGTTCTACCCGCACCTGCAGGCGCTCAGCGCGTCCAGCCCGTTCTGGGGCGGCGTTGCGACCGGCTACGCGTCGAACCGTGCGCTGATGTTCCAGCAGCTCCCCACCGCAGGACTGCCCTGGCAGCTGACGGAGTGGAGCGACTACGAGGGCTACGTCGACGACCTGATCACCACGGGCGTGATCAGGGACTACACCGAGGTGCGCTGGGACATCCGGCCATCACCGCACTGGGGCACCGTGGAGATGCGGGCCTGCGACGGAGTGTCCACCGCGACGGAGCTCGGGGCGCTGGCGGCCGTCATCCACTGCCTCGTCGATCGGATGTCCGATCAGCTCGACCACGGAGAGTCGCCTTTGGTGCTGCAACCGTGGTTCGTGCGCGAGAACAAGTGGCGTGCGGCGAGATGGGGCATCGACGCGGACATCATCGTGGATGCCGGCGGAGCGCAGGGTGCGGTGGCCGACGGCATCCGCACGCTCGTCACCGAGTTGGCGCCCACGGCGGAGCGTCTGGGGTGCGCGCGGGAGCTCGCCGACGTCGAGCGCATCCTGGAGCGCGGCATCAGCTACCAGCGGCAGCTGGCCGTCGCCGAGGCGAATGGCGGAAGCCTGCCGGCGGTCGTCTCCTCGCTCACGAAAGAGCTGCGCAACGGGCTGGAGTGAGCCCTGCTCAGCCGCGGCCGAATAGCCGTTGCACGGCGGCGAGCTCCTCGCCCTTCGGAGGCTTCTGGCCGCCCTTCTGAGCGTCGGCTGCCGAAGATCCGAGGCCGAAACCGGAGCCGCCCGCTGACGAGCCGCCTCCTGGCTTCACGCCGGCCGCGAGCGCCGCGTTCTCCGCCGCGCGCTTCGCCGGGTTGCCGGAGCGCGAGGACTTGCCCTTCTTCTGCTGCTGCTTGCGTCCGCCGTAGCCGGCCCCGGGGATGGGACCCATGCCGGGAACGTTCGGCACACCGCCCTTGGCAACAGTCTTCATCATCTTCGAGGCCTGCTCGAAACGCTGGACGAGCTGGTTGACATCCGTCACCGTCATGCCGGAACCCCTCGCGATGCGCAGGCGACGGGAGCCGTTCAGAAGCTTGGGGTTGTGTCGCTCGGCCGGCGTCATCGACTGGATGATCGCCTCGGTGCGCACGACCTCCTTCTCGTCGAACTGGTCGAGCTGCTGGCGCATGGCGCCCGCACCGGGGAGCATGCCGATCATCTTCTTGATCGAGCCCATGTTGCGCAGCTGCTGCATCTGCTTCAGGAAGTCGTCGAGCGTGAAGCTGTCGGTCGCGAACTTCTCGGCGACCTTGCGCGCCTCCTCCTCGTCGAACGCCTGCTGCGCCTGCTCGATGAGCGTGAGCACGTCGCCGAGGTCGAGGATGCGGCTGGCCATACGGTCGGGGTGGAACGGCTCGAAGTCGTCGAGCGTCTCGCCGGTCGACGCGAAGATGATCGGCCGTCCGGTGACGGAAGCGATCGAGAGCGCGGCACCGCCTCGGGCGTCGCCGTCGAGCTTGGTGAGCACGACACCGGTGAAGTCGACGCCTTCCTGGAACGCCTTCGCCGTGTTGACCGCGTCTTGACCGATCATCGCGTCGATGACGAAGAGCACCTCGTCGGGATTCGTCGCCTTGCGGATGTCCGATGCCTGCTTCATGAGCTCGGCATCGATGCCGAGCCGGCCGGCCGTGTCGATCACGACAATGTCGTACTGCTGCCTCTCGGCCTGCTTGACGGCATCCTTCGCCACGCGAACCGGGTCGCCGACACCGTTGCCCGGCTCGGGCGCGAACACGGGCACACCGGCCTGCTCGCCCACCACCTGCAGCTGCGTGACCGCGTTCGGACGCTGGAGGTCGGCCGCGACGAGCATGGGCGTGTGGCCGTCCTTCTTCAGCCACTTCGCGAGCTTGCCGGCCAGGGTCGTCTTTCCCGCGCCCTGCAGGCCGGCGAGCATGATGACGGTCGGCGGGTTCTTCGCGAACTCGAGCCTGCGCTGCTGGCCGCCGAGGATGCCGATCAGCTCCTCGTTGACGATCTGCACCACCTGCTGGGCGGGGTTCAGCGCCTGATTGACCTCGTCGCTGAGCGCGCGCTCGCGCACGGTTGCGGTGAACTGCTTGACGACGTCGAGCGAGACGTCCGCGTCGAGCAGTGCGCGACGGATCTCGCGGACGGTGCCGTCGACATCCGATGCCGAGAGCTTGCCCTTGGTGCGGAGGTTCTTGAAGGTCTCGGTGAGCCGGTCGGAGAGCGTGCCGAAGGTAGCCATGGTGGGGTCAATGGTAATGGAGCGTGCTGGAGGCTACTCGCCGTCGTCCACCGCCACCACGTCGCCCCGCGCGTCGAAGCTCACCTGCAGCACAGCATCCGTCTCGTCCGGGTCGATCGAGTACGTGAAGATCGCGAACGCCTCGTCGTCGATGGCCTGCGGGTGCAGCGCAACGGTGAGCAGCTGCAGGGAGCGCAGCACGTCCATGGCGATGTCGCCGGAGTTGTGCACGAGCAGGTCGAGGAGCGACTCCCCCATGTCGTCGACGCGCTGGTCGATGTACTGCGTCGTCACCGAACCGCGCTGGCTCAGCTCGGCGATGAGGGCGTCGCGCGCCCTGGCATCCAGACCCTCCAGCGAGCGGATGACCGTTGCCGCGGCATCCAGACCGCTCTCGGAGACGTCGTCGGCGACCGGTGCCGTGAGCTCGACCTGCACCGGCTGATCGGCCACGTCGACGGTCTCGCTCCAGTACAGGCCGCCCGTGGAGTCCTCCTCAACGATGCCGAAGTAGTCGTGCTCGATCGCCATGCCGGTCCCCTTCCGTCGCTGTGCGTACTTCGACGGCACTGATCAGCCGACCAGCTGCTGAGCGAAGACGTGCGGCGTGAATCCGGTGAGGTCGCCGATGCCCTCGCCCTGTCCGACGAGCTTGATCGGAAGTCCGGTGCGTTCCTGCACGGAGAGCACGAAGCCGCCCTTGGCCGACCCGTCCAGCTTCGTCAGCACCAGCCCGGTCACGCCGGCGTGCTCGATGAAGGCCTGCGCCTGCGCGAGTCCGTTCTGACCTGTGGTCGCGTCGAGCACGAGCAGCACCTCGGAGATCGGTGCCTGCTTCTCCACCACCCGTTTGATCTTCGACAGCTCGTCCATGAGACCGCCCTTGGTGTGCAGGCGTCCGGCGGTGTCGATGATCACGATCTCGGTTCCGGTGCTCTTGGCGTACTCGACGGTCTGGAATGCGACGGATGCGGGATCCTGGCGCTCCTGCTGCGGCCGCACGATCTGCGCGCCCGCCCGCTGCGCCCAGGTCGCCAGCTGCTCGACAGCCGCTGCGCGGAAGGTGTCGGCGGCGCCGACCACGACGGAGCGGTCGAAGTTGCGCACGAACTTCGCGAACTTGCCGATCGTCGTGGTCTTGCCGACCCCGTTCACCCCGACGACGATCACCACGGCGGGACGCTCGGTGAGCTTCAAGGTGGGATCGAACCGGGCGAGTCGCTCCTCGATGGTCTCACGGAGCATCCGCTGGAGGTCCGCCGGATCGGTGGTGCGATATCGGTCGACCTTCTCGTGCAGCTCGTCGACGATCTCCTCGGTGAGCGCCGGACCGAAGTCGGCGGTGATGAGCGCGGTCTCGAGATCGTCCCAGGTCTCGTCGTCGATCGTGCGCTTCGCGAACATGCCGCGGAGCGCGCCGGCGAGGGACCAGGAGCGTTCTGCCATGGGGTCAAGACTACGATGTCAGTGGCCGCTACTAGTGTCTGGCGCATGCAGACGACTTCCTCCATCGACGACCTTCGCACCGGCCTTTCCGGCAGCCTGTTCCTTCCCGATGACGACGGATACGACGAGGCCAGACTCGCCTGGAACCTGGCCGTCGACCAGCGGCCGGCTGCGGTCGCCGTTCCGGCGGACGTGCCAGATGTGCAGCAGATCGTGCGAACGGCGGCCGCATCCGGCCTCGGTGTACTGACCCAGCCGAACGGACATGCGGCCGCACGCGATCTCTCCGGGATCGTGCTCGTGCGTCCGCACGCTTTCGACGAGATCTCCATCGACGCGGAGCACCGAACGGCGCGTGTCGGCGCCGGAGTCAACTGGGGTCGGGTGCTCCAGCAGCTGAAAGGGACGGGGCTGATCGCGCTGGCCGGCAGCAATCCCGAGGTGAACACGGTCGGGTATTCGCTGGACGGCGGACACTCCATGTTCGGCCGCGCATACGGCCTGCAGGCGCCGGCGATCACGGCAGTAGAGCTCGTGGATGCCTCCGGCGAGTTCCGGCGCGTCACCGACGATAGCGACCCGGAGCTGCTCTGGGCTCTCCGCGGTGCGGGCGGGCTCTTCGGCGTGGTCACCGCCATCGAGTTCTCGCTCTTCGAAGGCGATGAGCTGTACGGCGGCGCGCTACTGTTTCCGGCCGACCGCGCCGCCGACCTGCTCACCGCGGTGTTCGAGGTGGCGGCCGCGGAGCCCGCGCTCGGACTCTCGTTCGGCATGATGAACTTTCCCGACGCACCGGGGCTGCCGGAGCCGCTCCGCGGCAAGACGCTCGCGTCGGTCGCCGCGCTGCACGTCGGTGACGCCGCCTCCGGGGCGTCCCGAATCGCGGCGCTGCGTTCGGTCGGTGCACCCGTGGCCGACACCTTCCGGGCGTTCGGGATCGAAGACCTGGCGGCCGTCGCGGCCGAGCCGACCGATCCGATGGGGTTCGAGGACTGGAGCAGCGCGACCAGCGGCTACGACGCTCAGTCGGCCGCGGGACTCGTGCAGGCGTTCCACGACGCATCCGCGCAGGGGCTGAGCCGACTGGAGGTGCGTCCGTTCGGTGGTGCACTGGTCGGCGGGGATCGCTCGCACGCGATCGCAGCGCACGTTGCGGCTCCCGCCTACCTTGGCGCCAGCGTGTTCGCACCCCCTGCTAGCGCACTCGGCGAGACGAGCGCGGCATTCGCGCCGCTGGCATCCGCCGTGGCCACCACTCCCGCCACCGGCAACGTGGCGACGCTGATGGACCACCGTGCGACCCTTGCCGACGCGTACGACGAGGAGTCGATCGCGAGGCTGCGCGCGCTGAAGAGCGAGCGTGACCCAGGCGGAGTCATCCGGGCCGCGAGAGAGCTCCCGTAAGGGCGGTCAGGCGGACTGGCGCTCTTCCTCGACGGCCTCTGCCCTTGCCTCGCGCTCGGCAACCCGCTGCCCGACGACGGCCGAGACGCCGTCCTGACGCATCGAGACACCGTACAGGGCGTCCGCGATCTCCATCGTGCGCTTCTGGTGCGTGATGACGATCAGCTGGCTGTCCGCCCTGAGGTCCTCGAACGTCGTGAGCAGGCGGCCGAGGTTGGCGTCGTCGAGCGCTGCTTCCACCTCGTCCATGATGTAGAAGGGGCTTGGCCGCGCCTTGAAGATGGCCAGCAGGAACGCCACGGCTGCCAGCGATCGCTCGCCGCCGGAGAGCAGCGAGAGCCGCTCGATCTTCTTGCCCGCCGGTCGCACGGTCACCTCGATGCCCGTCGTCAGCAGGTCGTCGGGGTCGGTGAGCCGGATGCTGCCGCTACCGCCGGGGAACAACACCGGGAATACGTCGGCGAATGAACGCCGCGTGTCCTCGAACGCGTCCGAGAAGATTCCCTGCATGCGCTCGTCGATGTCGGCGATGATCGTGAGCAGGTCCTTGCGCGCGTTAGCGAGGTCGGTGAGCTGTTCGGTGAGGAACTTGTGGCGCTGCTCGAGCGCGGCGAACTCCTCGAGCGCCAGCGGGTTCACGCGGCCCAGCCTGCCCATCTTGCGCTCGGCATCCTGCAGCCGCTTCTCCTGCTCGGAGCGCACGAACGGGCGCTCATCGCCGTCCTCGGACTCCGCCGGAATCGGCACCTCTGGGCCGTACTCGGCGACCAGCACGTCCCCCACCAGGCCGAGCTCGCTGCCCGCGCGTTCCAAGAGAGACGAGAGGTGCAGCTTCTTCTCGTAGATCTGCAGCTCGAGCCCGTGCACGCTCTCGCTGACCGCCTGGAGCCTGTCGCGCAGCGCCGCCTCGTCGCGGCGCAGTGCCATGAGCTCCTCGTTCTGGCCGGCTCGGGCGGCCTCGGCAGCGGCCAGTTCCGTTCGCGCACTGCTCACGGACCGGTCGACGGAGTCGAGAACACTCGGCAGCGCCGCGATGACCCGTTCCGCGGCATCCACCTGATGCCTACGCACGACCTCACGCCTGGCCGCCTCCGCGGCCGCAGCGCGTTCCTCCTCGAGCCGCTTGACGAGCGAGGCGGTTCGCGTCTCTTCGGCACGCACCCGCTCCCGGGCGGTCTCCGCGGCCATCCGCGCCTGGACCTCGGCCTCGCGACAGGACTCGAGCTCGGCGGAGACGGCGTCCCGTTCTCCGACGTCGAGGATGGGCCGCGGCTTCGATGCATGCGTCTCGTGCGCACGCTTGGCGGCGGCGGCGGCCTGCTCCGCCTCGGCGACCTTGGCCTCTGACTCGGCGATGCCGCGCTCGATGCGCCCGGCCTCCGCGTTCGCCGCCTCGAGCTGCGCGGTCAGCCGGCTGGACCTCTCGGTCTGCTCGGCGAGCTGGGCGTCGTACGCGCGCAACTGCGTCAACGCCGCGGCGGATGCCTGCTTCGCCGCCTGCAGGGCCTCCCGCTGGCCGTCGTGCTCCGCCTTCGCGGTCGTGATGGCCGACTCCAGCTCGTCCAGGCGCGCGGCCGCTGCGTCTCGCTCGGCCAGCAGCTCGATACGGCCGGCCCCGTTGCCCGAGCCGCCCTTGAGCGTGTGGCTCGACAACACCTCGCCGGCGCGCGTGACGAGCACGGTATCGCTGTCAGCAAGAGCCGGCCAGAGCCGGTGCGCCTCATCGAGATCGGCGACGATCGCGGAGTGCCGCAGCAGAGCGCGGATGCTGTCGGTGCCGGCCAGGAGCAGCTGATCGGCACGGCGCGCACCTTTCGGCAGCTCGGCGAGCGCTTGATCGGCTTCGACGTTCCGGCCGGCAGCCCGCGATCCGACCACGAGCTCGATGGAACCCAGATCCTCGGCCCTGGCGAACCGTGCCGCGTCGACGGCGGCGTCTCTGTCGGCGACCAGCACCGCGTCCGCCAACGAACCCAGCGCGGCCGCGATGGCGGCCTCGAACCCCGGCTCGACCTTGATGGCGTCGGCGACGCGGCCATCAACACCTTTCCGCCCTGCGGCGATGAGTGCGGCTGACCCGTCTCGCGCCTCGAGCGCACGGCCGAGCGCGTTCACCTGACCGGACAGCGCATCGCGCTCGCGTTCCAGCGTGCGCAGCTCGTCGCGCAGCCGCTCGATCTCGGCCTCCGCCTCGAACACCGACGCCTGCGCGACCTCGTACGCTTCGGCGAGCTCGCTCTGAGCATCCGGTCCGAGCGGCGAGTCTCCCTCGCTGTCGGCCAACGCCTCCTCGGCTGTTGTCCTGCGCTGCTCGGCAGCCTCGAGCTGATTGCGCTGGCGGAGCACCTCGCCGCGGAGCGCCGCGAGCCGCTGCGCTGCGGCATCCGCCTGCCCCGCGAGCTTCGTGAGCTCGAGGTCGTGCTGCGAGACGAGAGCGCTCTGGGCGGCGATCTGCTCATCGAGCGCGTCGAGCCGGGAACGGGCGGCACGGGTGGCCGACTGCGCGGCCGACACGGCAGCATCCGCTTCGCCCACGCCGCCGCGCAGCAGCGCCGCCTCGGCCTTCGACGCCTCGATCATGTCGGGGCTGACGGTGCGGGCCGACTCGGAGAGGTCCGCCTGCGAGCCGAGGAGCGCCAGCCGCTGGTTGGCCAGCGTGTACAGGGAGCGCAGCCGCTCCTGCGCCGACTCGAGTGCGAATGCGGTGCGGCGGGCCGCGTCGACCGCGTCGCCGACCTGCTCCTGCTCGATGCGCGCGATGCGCAACTGCTTCTGCTCAAGCTGCTCCTGCAGCACGATGCGTTCGCTGTGCCGCTGCGACTCGTCACGCGAGTAGTCGTCGAGTGCCGCTCGCAGCCCGACGACCTCGTCGGCCAGCAGCCGTGCACGGGCGTCGCGCACGATCGCGGCGATCGTCTGCGCCTCCCTGGCCACTTCTGCCTGAGCGCCGAGCGGCTTCAGCTGCCGGCGGATCTCGCCGGCGAGATCGCTGAGCCTGGTGAGGTTGGTCTGCATCGCCTCGAGCTTGCGAAGCGTCTTCTCCTTGCGCCTGCGATGCTTCAGGATGCCGGCGGCCTCCTCGATGAAGCCGCGTCGGTCGTCGGGGCTGGCGTGCAGCACGGCATCCAGCTGCCCCTGACCGACGATGACGTGCATCTCGCGGCCGAGTCCGGAGTCGCTGAGCAGCTCCTGCACGTCGAGCAGCCGGCACTGCTTGCCGTTGATGGCGTACTCGCTGCCGCCGTTGCGGAACAGCGTGCGGCTGATCGTCACCTCGGAGTACTCGATCGGCAGCGCCCCGTCGGCGTTGTCGATCGTGAGCGTCACCTCTGCGCGACCGAGAGGACCTCTGGTGGAGGTTCCGGCGAAGATGACGTCTTCCATCTTTCCGCCGCGGAGCGTCTTGACGCCCTGCTCCCCCATGACCCAGGCGAGGGCATCCACGACGTTCGACTTGCCCGAGCCGTTCGGGCCGACGATGCACGTGACGCCGGGTTCGAACGCGAAGGTCGTCGGCTGTGCGAAGGACTTGAAGCCCTTGAGCGTCAAGCTCTTCAGATGCAACCGGCGCCCCCTTCTGATGCCCGGCACGAGCCCGTCTGCGCTTCACGGGCCGCGAGGCCGTCTCTACGGTACCCGACCCCTGGCGCGGGAGCCGGCAGGTCGTTGCTCGCGTCGCGACGCTCAACAGATTCCATCGGCTCGGCCACGAGAGCAAGCTCGCGTGACTCTCGCCTCAGTCATCTGTTCGCGTCGCGACGCTCAACAGACTCCATCGGCTCGGTCATGCGAGCAAGCTCGCGTGACTCTCGCCTCAGTCATCTGTAGGCTGGTCCGCTGATTGCCGGTGCGGGGAGAGTCCTATGCGGGTGACGATCGAACGGGTGACGGTGCCCGAGAGCATGGATGCCGCCGACAGCGGCGACTTCGCCGGATTCGTCGACGTCGGCAACGACTGCGCCCTTCACCTGTGGCACAACGACGACTTCGTCTACGACCCCTCCGACCAGCTGGCCTGGTACCGCGACAGCCCCTTCCGCCTCCGGATGCTCTACCTCGCTCGGCTCGACGGCGTCCCCACCGGTCGGCTGCTGGTCACCGTGCCTCTCGAGGAGGATGCGACGACCGCGGAGATCGAGGTGCACGTCATCCCGGCAGCGCGCCGGCACGGCATCGGGGCTGCTCTGCTCAGGCAGGGCGAGGAGCTCGTCGCCGATGCCGGGCGCGTCGACATCTCGGCGTTCACCGAGCACGTGCTGGCGGACATCCCGCCGGATGCCCGCACCGTGGCTCCTGAGGCCGGCCCCACCGGACTGCCGATGGACGAGGCGACACGGTTCACACTCGAGTCGGGCTACCACCTGGGCCAGGTGGAGCTGGTCAGCCGGCAGTCGCTGCCGCTTCCGGACGACGTGCACGAGCGCCTGCAGCGGGACGCCGACGAGCACGGTGCCGGGTACCGGATCGTCACGTGGTGGCAGCGTTGCCCGGACGAACTCGTCGACGGTTATGCCGCCGCTCGCGCACGCATGGTGCTCGACGTGCCGCACGAGGGGATCGTGCTCGACCCGGAGCACTGGGACACCCAGCGGGTGCGCGACGAGGAGCAGCGCTGGATCGAAGCCGGCGAGCCGACCCTGGTCGCTGCGGCCGTGCACGAGGCCACCGGAGCGGTCGTGGCGTACACGATCCTGCTCGTGGCCCATGGCTCCAAGAAGGTCGAGCAGTGGGACACCCTCGTGGTCGCCGCGCATCGCGGGCACCGGCTGGGTCTGGCGGTGAAGCTCGCGAACCTGCGGGCGCTGGCGCGAGTGGCGCCGGCGGTCGAGCGCGTCCTCACCTGGAACGCCGCGGAGAACGGCCCCATGCGGGCGATCAACGACGCGCTGGGCTACGAGGCGATCGCCCTCAACGGCACCTGGCAGAAGCATCTGGAGTGACGGTCAGGCCCCCGTCGTCGATGTCGGCGACGGCGTGCTCGGTGCCGGCGTGCTCGGCGCCGGCGTGCTCGGCGCCGGCGTGCCGGTGGACGGCGTCGTCGGCTTGCTCGTGGATCCGGAGCCCTGCACGCGCGCGATGCACTTGTCGAGTCGCGTCTTCACCTTGCCGATCGCATCCTTCACCCGGTCGCCGTAGCCACCGGACTCCGCCTTCGACGCGATGGCCTTGACGTCGGAGAGGCGCTCGTCGCCGCTCGCCGCCCTCGCCTTCTTCACGTCGTCGCGAAGGGCGGATGGCAGGCGATCCCACGCCGCCTTGAAGCCGGCGAGCGTCTTCGTGTGCTTCGCCACCGCTTCGACGTCGGTGCCGTAGCCCCCGGACTGCGCCTTCTTCAGCACGTTCTCCAGAGCAGTGCGCTTGGCGGGCGTCGAGGACTGGTGACGAGCGGATGCCACGTCTTTGCGCAGCGCGTCGGGCACACGGTCGTAGTCGCGTTTCACCACGAGCAGGACGGCGCCGCAGAGGTGGCCCTTCGAGCCTGACGTGCTTGAGACGGGCACGATCGGCGATGTGGTCGCCACGGTGCGCATGGCCACGGTCTGGGTGGACGAAGCCGGTACGGACGCTGCGGCGACACCGCCGACCACGGCGGCCGCGGCCGTCACACCGGCAACCGCCAGCACGAGGCGTTCCTTCGCGACCCGTCGACGGAGTCCGCTCGCGATGTCCGTGTTCTTCACGGCATTGTTCGGTTCCTTCATGGTGTTCCCTTCGCTCTGCTCCCGTGACGGTGCCCGGGACCGCTCTGACCGGCGAGCGCGGCTCGCACGGTACGACCCATCGAGAGTCGCAAACGCGTGTGCGATGGTCGTCGGGCGCGTGTTCGGGGAATGTAAGGGTTGTCTGAGAGCCCAGATGAGCAGAGGCAGGGGCATCCGGCACCGGCTTGAATGGAGCCATGGATGCGCGCCCCGGACTCGTCGTCGTTGTCGAAGACGAGCGCGCCATCGCCGACCTCGAACGGCTCTATCTCACGCGAGCCGGCTTCGGTGTGGAAGTCGTCGGCGACGGGGATGCGGCACTGGCGGTCATCCGGACCCGCCGTCCGGTCGCGATCGTGCTGGATGTCGGGCTCCCCGGCGTGGACGGCATCGAGCTGTGCAGGCGCCTGCGCGCCGACGACGACTGGACGCCGATCATCTTCGTGACGGCGCGCGACGACGAGATCGAGCGCCTCGTCGCGCTGGAACTCGGCGGCGACGACTACCTCACCAAACCGTTCTCGCCGAGGGAACTCGTGACCCGGCTCAAGGTCGTGCTGCGGCGCGCGCACGGGGTCCCGAGCCGGCACGACATTCGCCTCGGCACTCTCGTGCTGGATCAGGACACCCGGTCGGCGACGCTCGACGGCGCCGAGCTGACCCTGACGGCCACCGAGTTCGACCTGTTGTCGTACCTGGCGCGGTCCCCCGGTCGCGTGTTCACCCGAGAGCAGCTGCTCTCCTCGGTGTGGGGCCACGCCGACTACGCGTCCGGCAGGACGGTGGACGTGCACATCGCCCAGCTACGGGCGAAGCTGGGCGCCGGGTCGGGCATCCGCACGGTGCGCGGTGTCGGTTACGCCATCGACGCGCCGGTCGCCTCCGAGCAGACCACGGATGCCCGCAGCGGCGTGCCGCGATCGGCGCTCTGACATGCGCCTCCTCCCCCGGACCCTCGCCGGGCGCATCGTGTTCACGACGGTCGCCGTCGCCCTGGTCTCCGCCGTGGTCGCGGGTGCCGTGTCGCTCGGTCTTGTGCGCGCCGCCTCCCTCGGCGACGCCCGCTCCGAGGCGTCGACACTGGCCGATCAGCTGGCGGCGCTGCCGCAGAACCAGCTGGAGCAGCGGGTGAACGCGCAGACCTCGGGCTCCGGCGAGCCGAAGGTGGCGTTGATCAACACGAACGGTACGGTCACCGGATCGATCGGCGTCGTGCTTCGGCCCAAGGTGCGGCAACGGCTCGAGCAGGGCTCCACCCTGTCGACGACCGTGGAACTCGGCGGGCGACGGTTCATCGTGGAGGCCAGGCAGGCCATCGACGGCGGCACCGTCGTGGTCGCCCGGTCGCTCAACTCCGTGGATGCCGCGGTGTCCAGGGTGGCCGGCCAGCTGCTGATCGCGCTGGCGGTCGGGCTGGCCGTGGCGATCGGGTCAGGCATCCTCCTCGCCCGCGTCGTGTCGCGGCCGCTGTCGAGAACCGCGGCGGCGGCCCGCAGGCTCGCGAAGGGCGACCGCAACGTTGAGCTGCCGCATACCGCCACGGTGGAGGTCTCCGACGTGGTCAACGCGCTCGACGAACTCGACGACGCGCTCACGGTCAGCGAGGCACGCCAGCGGGAGTTCCTGCTGTCCATCTCGCACGACCTGCGCACGCCACTGACCGCGCTTCGCGGCTACGCCGAGGCCCTCGCCGACGGCGTCGTTGGTGCGGAGGATGCCCGTGACGTGGGATCCACGATGCTCACCGAGACTCGCCGCCTCGACCGTTTCGTCGCCGACCTGCTCGAGCTCGCGCGACTGGAGGCGCACGACTTCGCCGCAGAGCTGACACCGGTCGACATCGCCGGCGTCATGGCAGAGGCCGCGGCCGCGTGGCGCGCGGTCGCTTCGTCGGGAGGCGTCGAACTGCGCACCGACGTGCACCCCGGTGTCATCGCGAACACGGATGCACATCGCCTGCGGCAGATCGTGGACGGCCTGCTCGAGAACGCGTTGCGTGCCACCCCGTCCGGCGGGGCCGTCGCCGTGGAGGCGAGCGCGCTCGCTACGGCGGATGACGGCTCGCGCGTCGCCGTCACGGTGAGCGACAGTGGTGCCGGGCTCACGGCCGAGGATCGCGACACCGCTTTCGTTCGCGGTGCCTTGCACGACAAGTACCGGCAGACGAGGGCCGTCGGCACGGGACTCGGTCTCTCCATAGCGCAGCGGCTCACCGCTCGCCTCGGCGGCACGCTCACCGCCGTCGACACGACCGGCACTCCGTGGGGCGCGTCGTTCCGGCTCGAGTTGCCGGGCGCCGACGGACAGGAGCCGGTTCGCGCCGGCGACGCGGCATAGCGCGACGCGGCATAGGTTGATCGAATGGGCGCTGCGATCGAAGAATCCATGCGAGCCGCGGTCATCCATCGGCTCGGGCCGGCGGAGTCCATCCTGCTGGAGGAGCTGCCGGTGCCGCAGCCCGCCGCGCACGAGGTGCTGGTTCGGGTGATCGCCACGACCGTGAATCCGGTCGACACGTTCGTGCGCAGCGGCGCCTTCCGCACACCGATCACCTTCCCGTTCGTCGTGGGGCGCGATGTCGTGGGCACGGTCGAAGCGCTCGGCTCCGAGATGTCGCGGTTCAGCGTCGGCGACCTTGTCTGGAGCAACAGCCTGGGCCACGGCGGTCGGCAGGGCGCCGCGGCGGAGTTCGCGTGCGTGCCCGCGGACCGGCTCTACCGCCTGCCGCGCGACGTCGACCCGGTCGAGTTCATCGCGACCGTGCATCCAGCGGCGACCGCGTGGCTCGCTCTCGTCGAGCACGGTCGCCTCGCAGGAGGCGGAACGGCGTTCGTCGGCGGAGGAGGTGGCAACGTCGGCTCGTTCGCCGTCGCCTTCGCACGCTTGATGGGCTGCCGCGTCGTCACCACGGCCGGCGCGCGCGACCTCGAACGTCTCACCGCGTCGGGCGCGACCGCCGTCGACTACCGCAGCGAGCGCGCCGGCGCCGAGGTCGAGGCGGCGCTACGCGATCCCGACGACCGGGGCACCGGAGCGGATGTCTGGCTCGACACCTCAGGGACGCTCACGCTCTCGCAGGCGGTCGGGTTGCTCGCCGAGCGCGGCCGCATCGTGCTCGTCGCCGGGATCTCGCGGCACGACGTGCTCGAGTTCGGGGAGCTGTACACGCACGACCGTTCGGTGGTCGGCTTCGCGATCAGCAACGCCACCGTCGACGAACTCGTCAGGGCGGCCGATGCCATCATGAAAGCCACGGCGTCCAGGGCGTTGCCGACGCCACGCATCCGCCGAGCACCACTGGACTATGCCGCTGCAGCGCACGCTGCGATCGAGCGGGGCGAGGTGCACGGCGAGCGCATCGTGCTCGTTCCCTGAGGGGTCGTTCCCGCGGTCACCGCAGACGCTGGCAGCGCGGGCAGTAATGCGACGACCGGTTCATGAACGAGGCCCGCACCATCGCCGTTCCGCACCTCGGGCACGGCTGACCGTCGCGGCCGTAGGCGTTGAGGCTGTGCGCGAAGTACCCGGATGCGCCGTTCACGTTCACGTACTGCGCGTCGAAGCTGGTTCCGCCCTCGGCCAGCGCTTTGTGCAGCACCGCGCGCACCTCGGCGAGCAGCTCGCGCGCCTTGCGCGTCGACAACCGAGCGGTCGGCTGGTCGAAGTGGATCCGGGCGGCCCACAGCGCCTCGTCGGCGTAGATGTTGCCGACGCCGCTGACGAGCGTCTGATCCAGCAGTGCGCGCTTGACCGTCGTGCGCCGGGTAGCAAGCGCCGTCAGAAACCGGCGATCGTCGAACGCGGGATCCAGCGGGTCGCGCGCAATGTGCGCCACCTGGCTGGGTAGCCGCGGCTGGTCGACGCCGAATCCTCCGGCGGCCCCGTCGGGGGTCGGAAGCATCCGGTCGACGGCGAGCGAGCCGAACGTGCGCTGGTCCACGAAGTGCACGGCGAGTTCCCCGTGCACCGGATGCTCGACCATCAGCCGCACGCGCGCGTGACGTTCGAGCGGTGCCCCGGGATCGCGCAGCAGCACCTGCCCGCTCATGCCGAGGTGCAGAAGCAGCGCATCCTCGTCGGACCGATCCGCCTTGTCCGGCCGCCAGGATGCCCGCGGCTCGACGGCGGCCGTACTGCTCGCGAGAGGCAGCCAGAGGAACTTGCCTCGGCGAGCGGCTCCGAGTATCCGCCGCCCCGTCAGCAGGGCGGACATATCGCCCCTGGCGCGATCGTGCCGGGTGATGGCGCGCTCGTCGAGCACCTCGACGGAGGAGATCACGGCGTCGGCGACGGCCGGTTCGAGACCGGCACGCACCACCTCAACCTCGGGAAGCTCGGGCACTGCTGTCGTCGGCCGTCTCGTCGGTCGCCCCGCCGGAGTTGGCCACCGACCACGCCTGCAGGGCCGCCGCCATCTCGGCGTTCTTCTTGCTCGTCCCCTCGCCGGTGGCGGTGACGACGCCCTCGACCGTCACCCTGGCATGGAACGTCTTGTTGTGATCGGGGCCGGTGTCGGTCACCACGTACTGCGGTGGCGGCGCCGCGTGGCGTGCCGCCAGCTCCTGCAGGCTGGTCTTCGGATCCATCGCCGCACCGAACCGGTCCGGGTCATCGAGCAGCGGTTCGATGAGGCGCAGCACCAGCGCCGTCGCGACGTCGCCACCGGCATCCAGATAGACCGCTCCGATGATCGCCTCGACCGTGTCGGCGAGGATCGACGATTTGTCCGCGCCGCCGCTGGATGCCTCGCCGCGGCCGAGCAGCACGAACTCGCCCAGTCCGATGCCCCGCGCCACCTCGGCCAGCGCGACACTGCTCACCAGTGATGCACGACGTTTGGCGAGCCCTCCCTCGTCGAGCCGCGGATAGTCGCGGTACAGCTTCACGGTCACGGCCTGTCCGAGGATCGAGTCGCCGAGGAACTCGAGGCGCTCGTTGTTCGGGATGCCTCCGTGCTCGTACGCGTACGAACGGTGCGTGAGCGCCAGCGTCAGCAGCTCGGGGTCGATGCTGACTCCGAGACGCGCCTGCAGCTCGCCGATCGACGCGCCCGCAGCACGACTCAGGCGCGCACCGTTATCGGTACGCGCCTGCGATTGCGCACGCTGCGCGTGCGCCGCGTGACTAGACGTCGGCGACCTTGCGGCCCTTGTACTCGAGGAACAGCGCGGTGCCGGCCGAGTCCTCGACGACCTTCGCGTGGTGCGGAAGGCTGTAGGTCACCTTGCCGTTCTCCACGGTCTTGACCAGGTTCGGAACCTGCGCCTTCCATTGCGAGCGGCGTGCGTGGGTGTTGGCGCGCGACTTCTTCCGCTTGGGAACAGCCATGTCTCTACTCTTCTCTGTCTGGGGAGCCGGCCTGTTCAGGCGAACTGCTCCGACCGGCCTCGTCATCGGAAGCGGGGAAGTCCGCGAGCGCAGCCCACCGGGGGTCGATGGGGTTTCTGGGTTCGCGATCCGGCAGATCGGCCAACCGTTCGCCGGTCTCGGGGTCGAGACCAGGGCAATCCGGTCGGCACACCGGCTGGAACGGCAGTGACAGCACCACCGCATCCCTGACAAGAGGTTCAAGATCCACGTGGTCGTCGTGAACCTCGGAGTCAAAAGCTTCCCCAGAAGGATACGCGAAAAGCTCCTGGAAGTCGACTTGGACCGGCTCCGCGATGTCGGTCAGGCAGCGCCCGCAGACGCCCTTCGCGACGGCCGACGCCTCGCCGGAGACGAGGATGCCCTCGTGCACGGATTCCAGGCGAAGGTCGAGGTCGAGAGGCGCGCCGGCCTCGACGCTCACGAGTCCCTCACCCAATTTCTCGGGCACATCGATGGTCAGGGACTCCTCGCGCATCTCACCCGGCCTGTGCATCAGGTCGCGGACACCGAGAGAATAGGGATTGCGAACGGCGGGAGACACGAACGACGATTCTACCCGTGGCGCCCCGGCATCATGCCGCAGGGCGGGCGGTGGCGGAGGCGCGCAGTCGACCCTCGAGCAGCGACACCGGGATCAGCGTCGCGCGCATCCTCCTCGCCAGTCCAGCGGTGGCGGCCAACGCCGCGACGACGGTGACGACGTCGTCCGCGAGCGCCGGGTCGGCCCACCGCCCGCCGGGCGGTCCGTACCTCTCCTCCTCGATCGCCTCCACGAGTTCGGCGAGGGCCGATGACGCGGCATCCTGCTCTGCGCCCGCGGCATCCGTCCACGTTCGGCGCAATCGCTCCGCGAACGCGCGAGGAGTCTCCGTCGGAGGTGCGGCGAGGCCGAGGTCGAGCGTCGACGCTCGCAGCTCCGCCCACGCCATGGAGGCGGTACCGCCGCCCTGTCGCACGGTCGCGAGCCGCTTCGAGCGCATCCGGCGCCGCAGCACGGCGGGCGCAAGCAGCATCGCCAGGATGAGCAGGCCGACGGCCGCGACGCTGCTGCTGGAGGAGAACGCGGCGGTCGCCGTGTCGACGGTGCTGCCGCCGGTCACGGGCTGATCGGTGGCTAGCTTGCGTTGCGGGCCGCCGGCGGCGCCGGCGCTCGAGCTGTCCGTCGGAACCGGCGTGGCCGCCGCACCGGCGCTGTAGTCCGGCACCGTTCCGCGGCCGACCGTCGGTTCGAACGGCACCCAGCCGATGCCGGGGAAGTACAGCTCCGGCCAGGCGTGCAGATCGTCCGAGGTGACCTGGTACTGCGTGGTCGACCCCGTCGTGCCGGTGATGACGCCGGGCAGGTAGCCGACCCCGATCCTGGCCGGGATGCCGAGCTCGCGCGCCATGAACACCATGGCCGCGGCGAAGTGCACGCAGTAGCCGGCCTTCTGTTCGAGGAACGTGGCGATCGTGCCGGGGGTGTCGCCGTCGTACCCGCCGTCCTTGGGAGCATCCAGTGAGTAACGGAACTCGCCGTCGTGGAAGTAGGACTGCAGCGCCACCGCCATGTCGTACGGAGTGGTCGCGCCTGCGGTGACCGAAAGCGCCGTCGCACGGATGACGCTCGGTGCGTTGCGAGGAACGGTCAGGTCGCCCTGCACCGAGTCCGGGTAGCGCGTGCCCGCGTCCCTGAGCTGCTTGGCCGTGGGCTGCACGTTCTTCGAGATCACCGTGTACTGCTGGTCGACCGTCGTGGCGGTGAGACCAGAGATCGTGAGGTCGTTGCGCTCCCACGCCCAGCTGCCGTTGAGGCCCTCGACGTTCGACACCGGGTACGGCGCCGGCAGCCACTGGCTCGTCATGTTGTGCACCTGCACCTCGGTGACGACTTTGCTGGTCTTCACGTGCTTGCTGAGGCCCGGCGCCGCCCCGATCGAGGCCGACGAGCTGAAGAACGTGGACGGCGACTTGGTGTGCCGCCACACCTCACCGGAGAACGCGTCGAGCGTCGTCATCTGGAGATAGCCGGGCGAGGGCGCCGTGGTGGAGTAGTCGATCACCGTCACAGGCACCGGCCGTCTCAGGTCCGCTCCGAGGTCGATCAGCGGGTTCACGCCCTGCCCGAACAGCACGCCGGCCGCGGGGATCGCCTGCCGTCCGATCTGCTGGAACCCTGGCGCGGTCGTGCCGATCACGAGCGCGACCACGATGGCGCCGGCGGCGATGGAGAGCGACGTGGCGATCTCCGCGCCTGTCCCCCGCCGCGCACGCACGTCCACTCGCAGCAGCAGCAGGTACGCGACCGAACAGAGGATGAGCGCGACCGGCGAGATGCCGCCGTCCAGCAGCGAGGCCGGCGCGATGAGCGCGGAGGCGACCACGACCCCGGAGAGCGCCGGGCGGCGCAGCACGATCGCGACGAGATCGGAGGTCCAGGCGATCACGCCGCCGACGGCCACGATGAGGAACAGGAACTCCGGCAGCGGATCCGCGGGCACGCCCTGGTTGTAGAACGAGACCCTGGCCCGGGAGACGAGGTCGACGAACTCCACCGCCGTGGCGGGAGTCGGGATGAACCCGAGCAGAGCGGTCCGCGGCGCGAAGAGTGCGGTCACGAGCAGCACGAGCGCCACGAGGGAGAGCACGGGAGCCAGCGCGCGTGGCAGAGCGAGCGCACGGCATCCGGCCGCGACGCCGAGGACCACGATGAAGGTGAGCAGGAGCTCCCACCACCACTCGGCACCCGAGATGAGTCCGACGAGCGCGACCGCGAGCGCGGTCATGAGCGCGAGCAGCGCACCGCTCCGACGCAGGTCGGCCTGGCGGACCGAGAGCCGCGGCGCGGCCTCCTGGAACCGGGCACGCGATGACGACGGGCCAGAGAGGCCGGGCAACCTGTTCGGCGCCCGGCCGCCGGAAGCGTTGGCTCTCGCCGTGTCAACCATGGTGCACCACCGCGGAGCGGATGCCCGCCCGGTGCCACGCTGCGCTCGGCGACTCGCCCGCCCTCACGTCGACGCACGTCCAGCCGCGCCGGTCGTAGTGCTCGCGCAGCTCGGCGCGTTCACCGACGAAGAACACCACCGCTGGATCGCACAGCGGACGCAGCGATGCCACCGCGGCCAACTCGTCGTGGTCGCCCTCGACCACGATCACGAACGTCGGAACCGCCTGCGGGTTGCGGCGAAGCGCGGCGCCGAGCACGCCGGCCGGATCGGCGTTGTCGCGCCGGCGCTGTTCGGCGGCTGCCAGCCCGACCAGGAGCGAGTGCACACCACCCGGCGGGTCGTACGCCGAGACGGCGAGCCCGGCCAGTCCTGCGCGGCCGGTCCCCGCCCTGCCCTGCAATTGAAGCGGGGCGGACTCGGCCACGCCCAGCACGTAGCCCTGGTCGATCAGGTGAGCGCCCAGGGATGCGGCGAGGTCGACAGCCGTCTCGAAGCGATCGTTCCCGCCATCGCCGTGCAGGTGTCGGTGCTCGAGCCTGGACCCTCCGTCGGTGTCCAGCAGCATCCACGTCTCCGGATTGCTGCGCGGCTCCTCCTGTCGCACCATGAGCTTGTCGTGCCGGGCGGTGGCGCGCCAGTGCACGCGCCGCATCGGGTCACCTGGGCGGTAGTCGCGCGCGATCAGCTCGTCGGCGTTCGGGATGCTGTGCTTCACCAGCTCGTGCTCGTACCCCTCGCTGCGCGAGACGTCGAACTCGCCCTCCCCCAGGTCGTCCACGCGTGGAACGACGATCAGGGGCTTGCCGGAGCCCACCGCGTACAGGCACCGCACGAGCCCGAACGGATCCGTGCGCTCCAGCAGCAGCGGGCCGACGGAGAACACGCCTCGCAGCGTGGTGCCCAGCGAGTACCGCACTGTCGCGGAATCGGAGTGGTCGCGGCTGGCGGCGGCGTGCTCGCCCAGCGGCGGGAGGGGGGCGAGGGAGGATGCCGTGAGCCCGGGAGGGCAGGCATCCCGCCACCTCAGGCTGGGCGCGCGGCGGCTCGCCTCGTTGCGCACCGTGACCGCGACGTGTGCGGGTTCGCCCGCCGTGACGACGTCGGACTCGAACTGGCGCGCGACGCTGATCCACGGCCGGTCGACCGTGACCGCGATCGCCGCGGCGAGCGGAAGGAGCAGCAGCACCAGACCGAGCACGAGCAGGTCCACCCTGCCGTACAGCGCGGCGCCCACCAGGGAGAGGGCGCCGGCCAGTGCCAGCCCGGCGCCTCGCCAGGTCGGTCTCGGCCGCTGCGCTGCTGACCGGGCACGTGTGGCCCTCATGCGGCACAGGCTACTTCGGTTGCCCCGTGGGCACGGGGGTCGCCGCGACGATGCGGGAGACGACATCCGCGAGCACGGCGGCCCGCTCGTGATGCTGCCCCATCGCACGACTGGTGGGCAGCAACCGGTGAGCCAGTACGGGCACCGCGAGCGCGTCGACATCGTCAGGAAGCACGAAGTCGCGCCCCTCGAGCGCGGCCCGCGCCTTCGCCGCGCGCACCAGCTGGAGCGTCGCACGCGGGCTCGCACCCAGCCTCAGGTCAGCGTCGTCGCGTGTGCCGTGGGCGATGGCGACCGCGTACTGCTTGAGGGCATCCGACGCGAACACCCGCCTGGCCAGCGCCATCATCTCGCGCAGCCGGTCGCTGGTGACCACGGCGCCGATCCGAGAGAGCGGACTGGACGTGTCGCGCCCGGTCAGCATCTCGATCTCCGCCTGCTCGTCCGGGTAGCCCATGGCGATGCGGGCCATGAAGCGATCGCGCTGCGCCTCGGGCAGCTCGTACGTGCCCTCCATCTCCACGGGGTTCTGGGTGGCGATCACGATGAACGGGTCGGGAAGCGGATACGTGGATCCGTCGACGGTGACGTGCCGCTCCTCCATGCACTCCAGCAGGGCGGACTGCGTCTTCGGGCTGGCGCGGTTGATCTCGTCGCCGATCACGATGTTCGCGAACACCGCGCCCGGCTTGAACTCGAACCGTCGCTCCGGCTGGTTGTACACCGAGACGCCGGTGACATCCGAGGGAAGCAGGTCTGGGGTGAATTGGATGCGGCTCACGCTGCAGTCGACCGACTTCGCCAGCGCCTTCGCCAGCATGGTCTTGCCCACCCCTGGAACGTCCTCGATGAGCAGATGACCCTCGGCCAGGAGCACGGTCAGCGCGACCCGCACCGCCTCGTGCTTGCCGTCGATCACCGCCTCGACGTTGGCGGCGATCTGCTCCGCCTCTTCGCGAAGGTCGTCGGGTGTGATGCTCGGTTCGGTGTCGGTGGCCTCGGCCGCGGCATCCGTCGGTTGTTTCGTCGGGAGCGTGTTCATATTTCCTGCAGATAGTCGTATACCGCACGCGGTACGTACGGGCTGACATCGCCGCCCAGCGCGGCGACCTGACGCACCAGCGAGCTCGACACGTGAGCGTTCGCGGGATTGGGCAGCATGAAAACGGTCTCGACTCCGGCCAGGTCGCGGTTCACGATCGCCATCGGCGTCTCGTAGGCGACATCGACCTGAGAGCGGATGCCCTTGACGAGCGCATTCGCTCCGACGTCGGTGCAGTAGTCGACGAGCAAGCCGACGCTCCACGCGGCCACGATGATGTTGCCCGGCAGCCGTTCGTCAGCGATGGATCGCTCCAACAGCGAGACTCGCTGGGCGATGGGCAGCATCGCGCTCTTGTCGGGGTTGTGCACCACCAGCACATGGATCTCGTCGAACAGTCGTGCCGAACGAGAGATCACATCGAGGTGACCCAGGGTGACCGGGTCGAACGAACCGGGGACAACGGCGATCCTGCTCATAGGGCTCCAGTGCTCATAGGCTTTCAGAATAGCGGCCGGGGTTTACCTGATCGTTATCGTTCAGCGGATGCTCGGCGGGACGTCACGCGCGAGCCAGGAAGTCGCGGGAACGCTCCGTCAACCGATCGGCGATGGCGGATGCCAGTGCCGGGTGGTCGGACAGTTTCGGGTCGCTCTCGAGCAGCGCGGAGACATCCGCTCTGGCCTTCTCGATGACCGAGCCGTCGCGGGCCACGCGCAGAAGTCGCAGTGAGGACCTGCCGCCGGACTGGTTGCTGCCGAGCACGTCGCCTTCGCGCCGGAGATCGAGGTCGGCCTCGGCGAGCGCAAAGCCGTCGAGCGTGGCCGCGACCGCGTCGACGCGTTCTCGGGCGAGTGTTCCCGCCTCCGCGGCCGTGACGAACAGGCAGAGGCCGGGTACGCTGCCGCGACCGACGCGTCCGCGTAGCTGGTGCAGCTGCGAGACGCCGAACCGGTCGGCGTCGAGCACGATCATCGCGGACGCGTTCGGCACGTCGACCCCCACCTCGATCACTGTCGTCGCCACGATGAGGTCGAGCGCGCCTGCCGCGAAGGAGCGCATCACGGAGTCCTTCTCGTCGGCGGGCATCCGTCCGTGCAGTGCGGCGATGCGCACGCCCGCCAGCAGCGGGTTCGCCTGGATTGCGGCGACGGTCTGCTCGACAGAGGCGACGGGAGTGGCCGCGCGGTCGGCATCCGTGTCGCTCGGTTCGGCCAGCTCGTCGTCTTCGGTCTCCTTTGCACTGATCGCCGGGCAGACGACGAACACCTGGTGTCCTGCTGCGATCTCCTCGGAAGCACGCTCCCAGATGCGCTGCTCCCAGCGCGGATGCTCGGCCAGCGGCACGACGAAGCTCTCGATGCGCTGCCGCCCGGCCGGGAGCTGCGCGATCGTCGAAACGTCGAGGTCGCCGAAAACCGTCATCGCGACCGTGCGCGGAATCGGCGTCGCGGTCAGCACGAGCTGGTGCGGCGGAGTGGATGCCTTGCCGCGCAGCACGTCTCGCTGCTCGACACCGAAGCGATGCTGCTCGTCGACCACCACGAGCCCCAGATCGAAGAACGAAACGTTCTCGCTGAGCAGCGCGTGCGTGCCGACGACGATCTGCGCCTGTCCGCTCACCGCTCGCAGCAGCGCCTTCTTGCGCTCGGCCGCCGTGAGTCGTCCGGTGATCAGGGTGGGCATGAGCTCGGCGGAGAGATCCGGGCCGAGCGCGGCGACGATCGACCGCAGGTGCTGCGATGCGAGCACCTCGGTCGGTGCGAGGAACGCGGACTGCCCGCCGTTGTCGGCGACCTGCAGCATGGCGCGCAGCGCGACCACCGTCTTGCCGCTGCCCACCTCGCCCTGCACGAGCCGGTTCATCGGAACAGGCTGCGCGAGGTCGTGCGCGATCTGGTCGCCCACCGTGCGTTGGTCGTCGGTGAGCTCGAACGTGAGTGCCTTCTCGAAGCGGGCCGCGTAGCCGTCGGCCACGGGCATCCGTGCGGTGGCGGCGGTCTCACGCAGCCGCTCGCGTTCCTGGAGCAGCGCGGCCTGCAGCACGAACGCCTCCTGGTATCGCAGGGTGTCCCTTGCCCGCCGCCAGTCGGCGTCATCGGCCGGTGTGTGGATGCCGCGCAGCGCCTTCCCGAAGCGCTCCAGCTTGCGCTCGCGCGCGATGGCATCCGGAACCGGGTCGTCGACGTGGCCGAGTCTCGGAAGGATCCCCTCCCTGATGGTCTTCGCGATCTTCCAGCTCGCCAGTGCCGACGTGGCGGGGTAGATCGGGATCGGGCGGCTCTGCCAGCTCTCGGCATCCTCGTCGCTCGCGTCGGCGTCGAACAGCTCGTACTCCGGGTGCGTCAGCTGCGGCGTGCCCTTGTAGCGGTTCACCTTGCCGGCGAAGATGCCGCGACGGCCAGGGACCAGCTCGTTCTCGCGCCACTTCTGATTGAAAAAGGTCAGCGAGAGCGTTCCGGTGCCGTCGGAGATCACCGCCTCGACGATGGTCCCGTGACGCTGCCGCATGGGCCGGGTGGAGCAGTGCTTCACCTCGGCGACGATGGTCACGTCCTCGTCGGTCGGCAGGTCTGCCAGGGCGGTCAGCTCGCCACGGTGCGCGTACCGGCGTGGGTAGTGCGTCAGCAGGTCGCCGACTGTGCGATACCCGAAGGCTCGTGTGAAAAGCGCCGCCTCCCGCTCGCCGAGCAGTGTCCGCAGCGGCGTGTCGAGGCCGATCCCTCGGGATGCCGTGCCGCCGCTCGTGGACGACGCGCCGGACTCCCCTAGGAGTTCCGAAGGCGACCGCGGCATGAACCCAGGCTACAGACGACTGAGCCGGGAGCAGAGCGAGCTTGCTCGTTCTGCCGAGGCGATGGAGTCTGTTGAGCGCGCAGCGCGAACAGAGCAGGCGACCGACACGCTCGTGCGCGGCTTCATCGCGTCGCGCGATGGGCCTGGTACGAGCCGACGGTCGCACGCGACGCTGGTCGCGCTACACCAATCGGCATCCGCTACAGCCTTTTCGTGTAGCGGATGCCGGAAGGCGTAGCGCGCGGTCGGCGGGTGTAGCGTGTGCCGATTTGTGTGGCGGATATCTGACCACAAACGCGGCCGATACCCTCGAACACATGACGCGCATCGTGTCCGGATTCGCCGGGTCGCTGAGCCTTGCCGTGCCCCGGTCCGGCACTCGGCCCACGAGCGACCGGGTGCGCGAGGCGATCTTCTCCTCTCTCGACGCGATGGATGCCGTGCACGGCATGAACGTTCTCGACCTGTATGCCGGCTCGGGTGCGCTCGCGCTGGAGGCGGTGAGCCGCGGCGCGGCATCCGCGGTGCTCGTCGAGCAGAACGGGCAGGCAGCCGGCGTCTGCCGGGCGAACGCCGCTGCGGTTCTGAAGGCGAGCGAGCGAGCGCGCACCGGCATCCGTCCGCGCGTTGACGTTCGTCAGACCTCCGTGCGCTTGTACCTCGCGCAACCGGCAGGTCTATCGTTCGACCTCGTGTTCCTCGATCCGCCGTACGACGTCTCCGACGAGGAGCTGAGCGGCGTGCTGTCCGCGCTGGTTCCTCGACTGCGCGAGGACGCGCTCGTCGTCGTGGAGCGCAGCGCGCGCTCTCCCGAACCGCACTGGCCGGATGCGCTCGAGCTTGTTCGCACGAAGTCGTACGGCGAGACCGCGGTGTGGTTCGCTCAGCCGGCGGCGCCGTCCCAACCGGAGTAGGGGTCCCAGCCGAGGGCGCCGTCGTATGGATGCCCGTCCACGCTCACGAGCGCGCCCCGCTCCCCGGACGCATTCGACAGCACGACACCGATCGCACGGAACGGCGCCGGCAGCGCGGCATCCGAGGGGAAGCAGGCCAGGAGCGCGTGGTCCTCTCCCCCGGCAAGCGCCAGCGCGGAGTCGTCGCCCAGCGCGTCCGAGCGCAGGTCGATCCGTACGGCCGACGCCTCTGCAATGCGGCTCGCGTCGAGCGCGAGTCCGTCGCTCACATCGAGCATCGCGGTCGCGCCCGCCTCGGCAGCGGCGACTCCCGCGGCGATCGGCGGCTGCGGGCGACGCTGCACGGCCACCTCGGGAACGCGAGCCGCCACGTCGGTGGCGAGGCGGGCATCCGGTGTCCCGTCGGTGTCGACCGCATCGGCGAACAGCGCTCGCAGACCACGCGCAGCACGACCCAGCGTTCCGGCCACCGCGACCACGTCTCCGGGACGGGCGCCGGAGCGGAGCACGGGGCGACGCCCCTCGAGGTCGCCGAACGCGGTCACGGCGATGGTGAACGCCTCTGACACGGAGAGATCGCCGCCCACCACCCCGCAGCCCGGTGCGAGAGCTTCGCACGCATCCCGGAAGCCGTCGGCCACGGATTCGAGCACGCCGACCGGCGTGTCCGTCGGCGCGGCGATCGCCACCACGAGCCCAGTGGGTCGCGCACCCATAGCAGCGACATCCGCGAGGTTGGTGGCGGCCGCCTTCCAGCCGATGTCGGTCGGCGACGACCATGCCCAACGGAAGTCCGGGCCGGCGATCATCATGTCGGTCGTCACGACGTACCGGCCATCGGGCGCCGCGAGCACCGCTGCGTCATCGCCGGGCCCGACGATCGTCGCCGACGACTCCGGGAGTCGCGGGAAGATGCGGCGCAAGGTGGCGATCTCGCCCACGGATGCGACGGTGTCGGCATCCCTCGACATCACGTCGCCGGACTGAGAGTGGTCGCTGTCAGCACGCGTCCCGCGCTCAGAATCCGCCATGCATGCCACGTTATCGCGAGCCTTGTCGCTCACAGGCTCAATCGGTTCGGACCTGCGCGCAAGCGCCCAGGTCTCTCACCTCAATCGCCTATATCGTGGGGGCGATGCCCCCTCGTTTCCGGCGCCCTCTCGCCGCTGTGCTCGCCGTCGCCGCCTCGGTTCTTCTGCTGACCGCATGTGCTCCGACCGTCGCCATGCAGCCCGCAGCGGATGCCAACAGCCCGCGCTGCGCCGACGTCATCGTGCACCTGCCCGACTCGATCGCGGGCAAGGCTCAGCGCGAGACGAACGCGCAGGCGACGAGCGCATGGGGTGATCCGGCCGTCGTGCTGCTGCGCTGCGGTGTCAGCCCGATCGGCCCGACGACGAAACCGTGCATCACGGTCAACGGCATCGACTGGGTACTGGAGAATGACCCGGCAGCGTCGGCTCTTCGCTACATCACGTTCGGCCGCACGCCGGCGACCGAGGTCGTGATCCAGCACGGAAAGGGCGGAGTGGCGGATGCCTCGGTGCTTCCCGCCCTCGCCGACGCGATCGGCGAGATCCCGCAGCAGAAGAACGAGAAGTGCCTCGGCACGTCCGACGTGACCTCGCCGACCGGCACTCCGACGCCGACGCCGACAAGCACTACGACCCAGTCAGGCTAGCGTTCGAGGGCCAGCTCGATCAGCTCGTCGATCAGCGCCGGGTAGCTGAACCCGGACGCCTGCCACACCTTCGGGAACATCGAGATCGGCGTGAACCCCGGCATCGTGTTCACCTCGTTGATCACCCACCCGTCTTCGGTGAGGAAGAAGTCCACGCGCGCGAGTCCTGCGCAGTCGATCGCCTGGAACGCGCGCACCGCGAGGCTCTGCATCTCGGCGAGCTGGTCATCCGTGAGGTCCGCGGGGCAGACGAGGTCGATGCCGGGCGCATCCAGATACTTCGCCTCGAAGTCGTAGAACCCGCGACCCGACACCACGATCTCGCCGGCGACGGATGCCCGTGGCTGCTCCCCCGCGCGCCCGCCGAGTACCCCGATCTCCACCTCGCGTCCGCGCACGGCCGACTCGATCAGCGCCTTGTCGTCTTCGGCGAACGCGACGTCGAGCGCATCCGAGAGGCCCTCCGCCGACGTGATCTTCGTCACACCGACGCTGGACCCGGCGCGAGCCGGCTTCACGAACAGGGGCGAGCCGAGCTCGCGCACCCGGTCGGCGACGACATCCTGCCCGCGCTCCCATTCGTCGCGCGGCACGGTCACCCACGGAGCGACGGCGATGCCCGCCGCCTGCAGCACGACCTTCGTGAAGTGCTTGTCCATGCCGAGAGCGCTCCCCAGCACGCCCGACCCGGCATACGGGATGCCGGTGAGCTCCAGGAGGCCCTGGATCGTGCCATCCTCGCCCCACAGCCCGTGCAGGATCGGCAGCACCACATCCACCTCGCCGAGCGACGTGACGACGCCGTCACGCTCGACGGTCAGCTCACGTGAACGGGTCGACTCCGGCCAGCGCACTCGGCTGCCGTCATCGCGCACCTCGGGGAGGGCGTCGGGGTCGAGGGCGAACGCTGCGGGGTCGTCGCGCTCGAGCACGAAGGCTCCGTCGCGGGTGATTCCGACCGGAATGACGTCGTACCGGTCGCGGTCAAGCGCCCCGAGTACCCCGCCCGCCGTGGCGCAGCTGATCGAATGCTCGCTCGAACGCCCGCCGAAAAGTAGCACGAGGACGCGCTTGTGAGTCATCCGAAGTCCTTTCACCCCGCGGGGTGTCGTCGGTGGTCAGGTGGGGGGCCAGATCCGCCGGTGCAAGCGTACCGGCAAGCACCTGTCCGACCTGTTCGACGATCGGCATCTGCACGCCCTTCGCCTTCGCCAGGGCGAGGATCGGTGCGACGGATGCCAGTCCCTCCGCGGTCTGATTCATCTGCTTCACGACCTCCGCGAACGCATACCCCTGCCCGAGAAGACGTCCCGCGGTGTTGTTGCGGGAGAGCGGCGACTGGCACGTGGCGATGAGGTCGCCGAGGCCGGCGAGCCCGGCGAGCGTCTCACGCTCGGCGCCGTGCGCGACCGCGAAGTCGGTCATCTCGACAAGGCCGCGCGTGATGATGGACGCCTTCGTGTTCTCCCCGTAGCCGACGCCGTCCACGATGCCGATGGCCACCGCGATCAGGTTCTTCAGCACGCCGCCGAACTCGGTGCCGATCACGTCGGTGTTCACGAACGAGCGGAAGTACGGGTTGCGCGCGGCGAGAGCCACCTCGTGCGCCGTCTCCATGCTGACGGATGAGACGACCGCGGCCGTGGGCTGCTTCTTCGCGATCTCAAGGGCGAGGTTCGGGCCTGACGCCACGGCGATCCGCTCGGGATCGATCGCCAGCACCTCGGCGATCACCTCGCTCATCCGCAGTCCCGTGCTCTTCTCGACGCCCTTCATCAGGCTGATGACCGGGATGTCCGCCGGCAGCATCGGTCCGAGCGTCACCAGGTTCTCCCGGAGAGTCTGGCTGGGCACGGAGACGAACAGCTGATCGGCCCGGGTCAGGGCCTCCTCAAGATCGGAGGTGGCAGTGAGATTGCGCGGCAGGTTGATGCCCGGGAGGTATTGGCTGTTACGCCGGGCCTCGCGGATCTCCCGCGCCGCCTCCGGGCGCCTCGCCCACAGGGTCACGTGCGAGCCGCCGTCGGCCAGCACCTTCGCGAACGTCGTTCCCCAGCTGCCGGCACCGAGCACCGTGACGCGCCTCGCCGGCGCCGGCTTAGCCCTCAAAGCGCCCCGTCTCACTCTGCGCGTGCTCTGCCGGGTCCCAGCGCTTGGCCGGTGCCTTCTCGCCGCGCAGCTTCTCCAGCTCGCGCGTGATCGCCTGCATGATCGCATCCGTCGCACCCGCCAGCACGGTCGCCGTGCGCGGCCCGTCGCGATACGCCGAGAGGTCGACGGGCTTGCCGATCGAGAACGTGATCGTCTTGCGGGGAAAGACGCTGATCTTCTTCGAGTAGCGCGCCATGACCTGCTGCGTGCCCCAATGCGCAACGGGGATGACGGGGATGCCGTAGTCGAGCGCGAGCCTGGCTGCTCCGGTCTTGCCGCGCATCGGCCACAGGTCCGGATCTCGCGTCAGGGTGCCCTCTGGATAGACGATCACGACGCTGCCGTCGTCGACGATGTGCTGCGCCTGCGCGATCGGGGCGCCGCGGCCGCCATGACTGCGGCTGACCGGCACCTGCCCCGAGCGCTTCAAGAACCAGCCGACGACGGGAACCGAGAACAGGCTCTCCTTGGCGAGGAACCGCGGCGCGCGACCCCTTCGCCAAATCATCGCGCCGACGACGAGCGGGTCGATCTCGCTGTAGTGGTTGGGCGCGATGATGTATGCGCCGGTCAGCGGCAGGTTCTCGCGGCCGTGCACCTTGAAGCGAGCGATCGATCCGACGATCGGGACGACCACACCGGCCATGGCCCAGAACACGCTGGGCCGCATCGTCTCCTTCAGGCCCCTACGTGGCCTATGCGGTTCCACGTCGTCGTGGGGTGCGGCATCCGGTTCTTCGGGTGTTTTCGGCACCCGCCCATTATCCGCTATCCCGGATTCCCGACTGAGCCACCCGTCCACCGGGGCGTCGGCGGTTCAGGGCTCGAAGACGAAGTCGGCGCCGAGCTGCTCGAGCTTGCCGATGAAGTTCTCGTAGCCGCGGCTGATGATGCCGACGTTGCTGACGGTCGACGTGCCGTTCGCGGTCAATGCGGCGATCAGGTGGCTGAACCCTCCGCGAAGGTCGGGCACCTCGATGTCGGCGCCGTGCAGCTCGGTCGGTCCCGAGATCACCGCCGAGTGGTCGAAGTTACGCTGACCGAACCGGCACGGATGCCCGCCGAGGCACTCCTTGTGGATCTCGATCGTCGCACCCATCTCGACCAGGGCATCCACGAAGCCGAACCGCTGCTCGTACACCGTCTCATGCACGATCGAGACGCCCTTCGCCTTGGTGAGGGCGACGACGAGCGGCTGCTGCCAGTCCGTCATGAAGCCGGGGTGAACATCCGTCTCGATAATGACCGGCTTGAGCTCTCCGCCCGGGTGATAGAAGCGGATGCCGTCGTCGTCGATGTCGAACGCGCCGCCGACCTTGCGGAACACGTTGAGGAACGTGAGCATCTCGGCCTGACGCGCTCCGCCGACGAAGATGTCGCCCTCCGTCGCCAGAGCCGCGGCCGCCCAGCTGGCGGCCTCGTTGCGGTCGAAGAGCGCGGTGTGGCTGTAGCCGGTGAGCCGGTCGACACCCTCGATGCGGATCACCCGGTCCGTGTCGACCGTGATGATGGAGCCCATCTTCTGCAGGATGTTGATGAGATCCATGATCTCGGGCTCGATCGCCGCCCCACGCAGTTCGGTGATGCCGTCCGCCTTGGTGGCGGTGAGCAGCACCTGCTCTGTGGCTCCGACACTCGGGTACGGCAGCTCCACCTTGGCGCCATGCAGACCGTTCGGCGCGGTCATGCGGATGCCGCTGGGCAGCTTCTCCACGACCGCACCGAACCGGCGCAGCACCTCGAGGTGGTAGTCGATCGGACGGTCGCCGATGCGGCATCCGCCCAGGTCGGGGATGAACGCCTCACCGAGCGCGTGCAGCAGCGGCCCGCAAAAGAGGATCGGGATGCGGCTGGAGCCGGCGTGCGCGTCGATGTCGGCCATGTGGGCGCTCTCCACCCCGGTCGGGTCGAGCAGCAGCACGCCCTCGTCGGGACCGTCGGTCACCTTGACGCCGTGGATCTCCAGCAGCCCGCGCACGACGCGCACGTCGCTGATGTCGGGCACGTCGCGCAGCTCGCTCGGCCCGTCGGCGAGGATTGCGGCGACCATCGCCTTCGTGACGAGGTTCTTCGCCCCCTTCAACCGGATGCGTCCGCGAAGCGGTCGTCCACCGTTGATGGTGATCTTCTCTGCTGTCAGCCCCACTCGGGCTCCCGCGGCCTGCGCATCCTGAAGAAGTGAGTTCACTAGATTTTCACCGGCAATGTCTTAGGCCGCCATGACTCTCGGCGGGCTTCGAATTCTGTGATCTGCGCCTCATCACGCATGGTGAGGCCGATGTCATCCAGCCCCTCGAGCAACCGCCACCTAGTGTAATCGTCGATATCGAAGTCGACGGTCAGGTCGGCGAGTCGCGCCTCACGTGCAACCAGATCGACGGTCACTTCTATTCCGGGGTTCGCGTCGATGGCCGCCCACAGCTTCTCGAGGTCGTCCTCGGAGATCGTGCCGGTGAGCAGGCCCTGCTTGCCGGAGTTGCCGCGGAAGATGTCGCCGAACCGCGGGCTCAGCACCGCCGTGAAGCCGAAGTCGCGCAGCGCCCAGACCGCGTGTTCGCGGGATGACCCGGTGCCGAAGTCCGGGCCGGCGATGAGGATGCCACCCTTCGTGTACGGCTCCTGGTTGAGCACGAAGTCGGGGTCCTGCCGCCACGCGTAGAACAGCGCGTCGTCGAACCCGGTCTTCGTGACCCGCTTCAGAAACACGGCGGGGATGATCTGGTCGGTGTCCACGTTCGACCGCTTCAGCGGTACGGCGACACCGGTCAGCGTCGAGATCTTGTCCATGTCAGGCACCTGCCTTCGAGTCGACGTTCTCGAGATCCCACGGGCTGGAGAGCGTCCCGCGGATGGCTGTGGCGGCGGCCACCACCGGCGACACCAGGTGCGTGCGACCGCCCTTGCCCTGTCGTCCCTCGAAGTTGCGGTTGCTGGTGGATGCGCACCGCTCACCGGGCGCCAGCTGGTCGGGGTTCATGCCGAGACACATCGAGCATCCGGCGAAGCGCCATTCCGCTCCGAACTCTTCGACGATCTTGTCGATGCCCTCGGCCTCGGCCTCCAGCCGCACGCGTGCGGAGCCGGGGACGACCATGACGCGGACGCCCTCGGCCTTCTTCTTGCCCTTGATGATCGAGGCGAAGGCGCGGAGGTCTTCGATGCGCGAGTTGGTGCAGGAGCCCATGAACACGGCATCCACGTGGATGTCCTTGAGCGGCGTGCCCGCCTTCAGGTCCATGTACTCCAACGCGCGTTCGGCCGCCGCACGGGTGTTCGGGTCGTCGAAGCTGTTCGGCTCGGGCACGACGTCGCTGAGCGAGACGCCCTGACCGGGGTTCGTGCCCCAGGTGACGAACGGCTCGAGGGCGTCGGCGTCGATGAACACCTCGGCGTCGAACACCGCGTCGTCGTCCGTGGCGAGCGTCTTCCAGTACTCGACGGCGGCATCCCAGTCCTCGCCCTGCGGGGCGTGCGGACGCCCCTTCAGGTAGGCGAACGTGGTCTCGTCGGGCGCGACCATGCCCGCGCGGGCGCCGGCCTCGATCGACATGTTGCAGATCGTCATGCGGCCCTCCATGGAGAGCGAGCGGATCGCGCTGCCGCGGTACTCGAGCACGTAGCCCTGTCCACCGCCTGTACCGATCTTGGCGATGACCGCGAGGATGATGTCCTTCGCCGTGACACCGGGACGCAGCGTGCCCTCGACCGTGATCGCCATCGTCTTGAACGGCTTCAGCGGCAGCGTCTGCGTGGCCAGCACGTGCTCGACCTCGCTCGTGCCGATGCCGAACGCCATGGCCCCGAACGCGCCGTGCGTCGACGTGTGCGAGTCGCCGCACACGACGGTGATGCCCGGCATGGTGAGTCCGAGCTGCGGCCCGACGACGTGCACGATGCCCTGCTCGACGTCGCCGAGGGAGTGCAGGCGGATGCCGAACTCGGCGCAGTTCTTGCGCAGCGTCTCGATCTGGGTGCGGCTGGTGAGGTCGGCGATCGGCTTGTCGATGCCGATCGTCGGCGTGTTGTGGTCCTCGGTCGCGATGGTGAGGTCTGGTCGGCGCACCTGCCGGCCGGCCATCCGCAGTCCGTCGAACGCCTGCGGGCTGGTGACCTCGTGCACGAGGTGCAGGTCGATGTAGATGAGGTCGGGCGTGCCGTCCTCGCCCTTGACGACCAGATGGTCCGCCCAGACCTTCTCGGCCAGGGTGCGGGGCCGCGACGCCTCGGGCGAGCCTGCCGCCAGGGGCGACGCTGCGCCGGACGGATGCGCGTCAGCCGCGCCGTCCGTGCGCACGGCATCGGATGCTGTGCTCATGCTGAACGTTTTCTCCTTGCGTGTGGGATCCGGTCATATGACCCGGGAGTGAAGCCACGAAAGAACTCCGCGACGAGAGAGGCCCGAATGATTAGGACTCGTCGCGGCGGCTAAGGAGGAGCGAGACGACCAGCACCCGTTCAGGGTAACACCCAGCACCTGGCATTCAGCCCGTGACGAGCTGCAGGCGGTAGCTGCCGAGCAGCACCGTCGTTCCCGCGTCGAGTGGGGTCGCGACGCCCGCGACGAGCGCGGTCGCCGTGCCCGCGGCATCCAGAACGCTGACGCCGTTCGTGGAGTGCAGATCGGTGATCCGGATGCCTTCGGCCGACTCCTCGAGCACTGCGTGCGTCTTGGAGACACTGCGCGCCGGGTCGTCGACCGGAAGAAGCTCGGCGCTCATCCACGGCTCGAAGCGCACCGGGTTGCGTCCGACGAGGAGCGCGCCCTTCACGCGGACCCGGGCGCCGGTGGGCAGCATCACGAGCCACGCGGGCGAGGCGTCCTGCTGCGCATCCTGCCGAGCGGCCGCCGGCGGATTGAACGCCGGGAGTGACGGCGTGCGCGCAGGCATCCGCTCGGTGCGGGTGTCGGTGTCGTGGCGCGGCGGGATCAGGCCGGGAGGCGGCGTGATGAAACCCGACGAGTCCACCCGCGACACTATACTTCAGGCGGTCGAACCGGACGGGGACGCATCCTGGGCTGCCGCCCGGGACCCCGGCAGTCGCGCCCCAGCGCCACCGGACCGCGAAGACGACGTGCGGCGGCGGAAGAACCGGTAGGACGCTAGCCGTCTGCGCAGCCACCCCGCCGAGGCGTACACCGATGCGAGCGTCTGCTCGACGCCGTGCCACAGTTGCGTGCTGCGCTCCTCGGAGACATCGGATCCGTCGAACACGGCGGCGTCGGCATCCGCTGCCAGTCCGGACAATGCGCCTGCCTCCAGCGGGATGCCCTGCTCGGCCGACTGCATCTCCAACGACGCTGCGGTCTGCCGCCTCGTCGCCACCTTGGGAACGGCGTAGCCCAGTTCGCCGAAGCCGTCGACGAGCTCGTCCCAGGCGCCCGCCGCACGCCGGTCTCCAGGGCCACGGGCTCGTCGCAGCCTCCTGCGCTTCTTCAGGAGCGCGATGACGGCCATCGGCACAAAGATGGCGAGAGCGATGAGCAGCACCGTGCCGATGACGTAATACGCCCACGCCGGAAGCACGAACGCGTGCTTGTCCTGCGGAGGCTTGTTGTCTTTGGTCTTCACCGGGGTGAGCAGATCGTCGGCCTTCGGCGGAGTGTTCGGCGGCTGACGCACCTGCGGCTGCGGCTGCAGCTTGGGCTTGACGGTCTGGTCCTTCGGGGCATCCGTCTTCGTAGGTGTGGGAAAGAACGGCACCCAGCCGACGCCCTGGAACGCCACCTCGTCCCATGCCGTCACGTCGTTGCCGGTGAACGTCACGGTGCCCTTGCCGTCGCTGTGCGACTTGAACCCCATGACGATACGGACCGGGTAGCCGAGGTGGCGCGCCATCAGCGCGAACGCCGACGTGTACTGCTCCTGATCGCCGACCATCGGCGTCTTCTGCAGCAGGTCGTTCATGCGGTCGGCGCCCTCGCCCGCACGCGACGGCACGGGGTCGGAGGCGCGGCCGTGGCTCAGGTACCCGAGCTTCTTCAGCGACCTCTCGATGTTCCGCAGCTTCTGGATGGCGCTGGCCGACCCGCCCGCGTACTGCTCGGCCTTCGTGGCGATCACGTCGGGCACGTTGGTGATGCTCGGCATGCCCACCTTCGCGACCGGCACGTTCTTCAGCGCCTTATCGTTGGGGATCTTCTGCGCCGTCGCCTGCACCGTGTACGTGAGGCCGCGCGTGACGCCGCTGGTCACGGCGGTGGTCCCGGTCGCCGCGTTCACGCGCACCGTGTCACGAGGATCGGCGTCGCCCGGATGCGAATCGAACTGCAGCTCGTCGGTGTACCCGAGCTCAGGCAGCCACACGTTGTCGTAGCCGAGCACGGAGAACTTCGACGTCGTCTTGGCGCCGGGAGTGAACAGCGGGGGCGTCGGGATCGTGCTGCCGAGCAGTTCGAAGCTTCCCGAGCCGTCCGTCTGCTCGCCGGGGCCCGTCACGCTCCAGACGATGCCGTTGTAGCTGTCCATCGTCGCGAGCCTGATGAGGCTGCCGCTCGGCAGGTTCGTCGCGGTGAAGAGTTTGGTCTTCTGCAGCTGGTTCGTGTACTTGCGGAACCCGGCCAACGGTGCCGGATAGTCGAGCGGGTTGAACGGCGGCTGCACGGCATCGCGCACCACAAGACGCGATGACGCCGACGGGGAGGCGAACGTGCCGAGCGCGCCGCCCGCCACGACCGCGACCAGCACCACGACGGCGGAGCCCGCGATCGCCCGCCTGGTCAGGCCCGGATCGGGAGCGATGGAACGCTTCGAGGAGCGGATGCGCCACCCCAGCCAGCCGAGCGCGATGGCGGCGAGCGCGACGCCGCGGATGCCGGCGAGGTAGGCATCCCTCGTTCCGAGCAGGATGGCCGCAAGAAACAGCAGGGTGGGTCCGGAGACGAGCAGAGCGGCACGCAACGTGGCGTGGCGACCGTCGGAGGGCATCCGCATCGCGAGCGAAACACACGCGAGAGACACCACCAGCGTCGCCGCGAAGGGTACGACGGCGAGGTACGGCGGCGCCTCGAGCGGCGCGCGCAGGGTGACGGCATCCGACCAGCCGAACACCGCTCCCGTGGCCAGGTCGCCGAGCGACGTGAGCGTCGGCACGACGCCGAGGATGCCCTCCCCCGGCAAGGCGAACGCGGTTCCGAACACGAAGTAGGCGCCGATGCCGACGAGCACCGTCACGACCATCGGCCACCGCAGGAGCACGCCGGCTGTCGCGACGGCGCTGCCGACCACGAGTCCGCCGATCGCCGCGACGAGGTAGCCGAGCTGCCCGAATGCAGGGCCGAAGCCGAGCAGGGCGATGAACGCGAGCACTGCGAAGACCGCGATGTCGGCCCAGACGGATGCGCGTACCTCGGTCAGTCGACCCGCGCGGGGCGTCCGGGTGGCGACTCGCGTCGGCGTCGAAGGCGCGGCGGCGGTCATCGTCCAGCCCTCTGCAGCAGGCCCGCGAGCTCGGGCAGCTTCGTGATCGTCGCAACGAAGGCGTCGCCCACCTTGCGCAGACCGGCGCCCTCGGCCGCAGCCCGCACGAAGATCACCGGCGTGTCCGACGGGTAGAGCGTGGAGAGGCCGTGCAGCTCGCGGTGCGTGACGTTGCTGCCGACGACGGCGATGACGAGGCTCGGCTCGGCCAGCCTGGCACCGACCGTGCGGGCGAACTCGCGCAGCGTCTCGTACCGGCTGTCGACCTGCTGGATGCGGCAGGTGTCATCCAGCAGCGTCATCGGCGTCCGCTCGCGCAGTCTGGCGTTCTCCCACACCACATCGAGCTCGGACTCCTCGGCGATGACCTCGACTGCGATGGACGCGAGAGCGGAGACGGCGAGCTCGAACTCGTCGTCCGAGGCGTAGAACCGCCGGTCGGCGCTCATCAACAGCAGCAGCTGCGAGCGCCGGGTCTCCTGATACTGCCGCACCATGAGTTGTCCGGTGCGCGCCGAGCTGCGCCAGTGCACGTTGCGGATGTCGTCGCCCGGCTCGTACGACCGCAGCGCGTGAAACGCGAGGTCGCTGTCCGTAATCGCCTTCGTGGTCTGCCCCTCGAGGTCTTTCACCAGGCCGCGGGCGGTGGCGGCGATGCGGGTCAGCTTCGGGTGCACGAACAACTCGACCTGGTTGGTCCAGCGCGTCGTGCGGCGCAGGAGGCCGAGTTGGTCGCCGCGCACGCTGATCGCAGGGCCGGCCACGATCAGGGCACGGCGCTCGGTCGGGATCGCGAACAGGCTCTCGTCGTCCGCGTTCGGCGCGAGGCGGGGCACCACGAACTCGGCGAGCCCCTCCCCGACGGGCAGTTCCATGCGGGTCGGCAGCACGGGACGTGGTCCGGTGTTGACGACCTCCATGCGCCCCATGGCGCGGTCTCCCGCCGTGACGCGGCGTGGGTTGAGCTCGATGGCGACCTTGTAGGTGGCGCGACCGAACAGGTAGGCGCAGGCTGCGAGCATCCCGCCGGCGAGCGCGAAGCCGATGAAGGCGAACTCGGCCCAGCCGAGCACGAAGGCGAGCAGGAACGAGACGACGGCGGCGCAGACGACGATCCAGCCGAGCGGCGTGACGGTCCTGGCAGCCCGTGCCGACACGGCGAGAGGCTTGTCGATGGCGCGCAGCAGCGCACGCCACAGGTCGAGCAAGCCGCCCCGCAGGGCGCGCAGAAGCTCTCGCAGGGCGAAGGATGCCTGCGAGCGCGTTCGCTCGTCCGCTGTCGTCATGCCGTTCGTCACGCTGCCCGGTACACCGGCGGGTTCACGGTCGCGACCGCACGGTCCACGATGTCTTCGGCCTTCACGCCCGCGAACTCCGCCTCCGGGTCCACGATCACGCGGTGCGCGAGAACCGGGACGGCGAGCTCCCGCACGTCGTCGGGCGTGACGTACGTGCGCCCGGCGGCGATGGCCCAGGTCTTCGCGGCCCTCGCCAGTGCGAGTGCGCCGCGGATGCTGACGCCCAGGGCGGCATCCTTGTCGCTGCGCGTCGCGGTGACGAGCTCGCTCAGGTACCCCATCACGGCTCCGTCGGTGTGCACGTCCGCCGCCAGTTGCGCCATGGTCGTCACCGAGTCGGAGGCGATGATCGCCGAGACGGATGCCGCGCGCGCCCGGTTCGAGGACTCCAGCAGCAGCCGCACCGTGGTGTCGTGGTCGGGGTAGCCGAGGGATGTCTTGATCAGGAAGCGGTCGAGCTGCGCCTCGGGCAGCGTGTAGGTTCCGGCCTGCTCGATGGGGTTCTGGGTGGCGATGACCATGAACGGGCTGCCCACGGGATGGCTGACTCCGTCGACCGTGACGATGCCCTCCTCCATCACCTCCAGCAGAGCGGACTGCGTCTTCGGCGATGCGCGGTTGATCTCGTCGGCGAGCACGATGGAGGCGAAGATCGGTCCCTGGTGGAACTCGAACCGGCCGGTGGACTGGTCGTAGATCGTGACGCCGGTGACGTCGGAGGGCAGCAGGTCCGGCGTGAACTGGATGCGCGACTGCGTGCCCTGAATCGTGTTCGCGAGCGCCTTCGCCAGCACCGTCTTACCCGTGCCCGGCACGTCTTCCAGCAGCACGTGCCCGCCGGAGAGCATCGCCGTCACGACGAGCTTGATGGCGTGCTCCTTGCCGAGGATCGCCTTGTCGACGTTCGCGACCAGCTGCCCGAATGCGCCGGCGAACCAGGTCGCCTGTTCCTGTGTCACTGCCATGGTGTTGTCCTCGTCTTCTCGTCGATTCGCTCTGCTGGCGGTCAGAAGTGCACCGTCGGGCTTTGCACGCCCCCGATGACGATGTAGCCCGTCTCGTACGTGCCGCAGTTCGGTTTGTGGTCGGTGTAATAGGAGCTCGTGTCGATGTTGCCATTCCCGTCGGCGGTGACGGTCGGACTCGTGAGCCTGGAGCCGCCGCAGTATGCCTGCACGGTGTACTGCTGGCCAGGGCTGAAGTGCTGGCCCTTGATCAGGAAGTAGTGACAGGTTCCGCCGCCCACTTGGCAGGCCACGGGATGCGCGCTGTCCGGACCCGTCTGAGCCGCGGGCTGCGGGTTCGCGATGGATCCATAGCCGGTTCCCGTGCCGCCGGTGCCGCCGCCTCCGTCGTTGACCGCGTACACGCTGAAGGAGTAGTTGCCCGCGCCGACAGAACGCGTCGTGACGCTGGTTCCCTTCGTTTTGCCCGAACCGCCGCCGCTGAACGACCAGTAATACGTCACGGAGCCACCACCGGTGTTCGAGACGGGGCTCCATTTGACATCGAACGAGTTCGGAGCCGTGCCTTTGGCGAGCATGTTCACGTTCTGCACCGCGCTCGGCTGCCCATAGGGCGTGACCGCGGGCGACCAGGCTGACACGGCGCCCCAACCGTCGGCGTTGTGCGCCTTGACCCGGAACGTGTAGGTGGTGCCATTGGTCAGGCCCGTGATCGTGTTCGACCCGACCTTGGCCGAATAGCTGCCACCGTGGTTGTCAGTGATCTGGTACTGGTCGATGGGTTTGCCGTTGTCGGTGGGCGCCTGAATCGACATGGTCGCCTGGCCGCTGCTCGCCTTGACGTTAGAAGGTGGCGAGGGCTGCGCGGGGACGTCGTGCACGACGACGTTGTACTGTCCGATCGTGGCGGCCGTGCGGGCCGGATCCTTCGTCGCATCCTGCACGTTGAACTGCACGTTGACGGTGCCGATCGCGGCACCGCTACCCACGTCGACGCTGATCGAATTGCCCGTGAACGTGACGGTGATCCCCGACGGCGAGCTCACCGCCTTGGCGTTCGTGATGGTCAGCGGCTGCCCAGGGAACGGGTTCACCCAGTACTGGTCGCTCGTCGCGTTGCTCCACGTGGCCGTGTGGCCGCGCTGCACCTCTTCGGTGTGCGGTGCGTTCTTCTGCTGCGCAAGCGGCCGCGTCGAGCTCACCACGCGCACGTTCACGGACCCGTCGATCGAGACCGTCGGTGAATTCACCTTGAAGTGGATCGTCGAGGTCGTGCCCGGCTGCACGCCGAACGGCGCCGACAGCGACAGCGTCGACCCGCTCGGGCTCGCCACGATCCCGCCGGACGCCCCGGAGAAGTCCGTGTACGTCAGCTTGTTCAGGATGTCCGGGTTCGGATGGAAGCTCGACGCACGCAGGTCGACGGTCGTGGCATTCTCGCCCGCCTGGATGGTCACGTTCGGTGGCGTGAACGTGGGCGGAACATCCGACTGGTCCGGGTTGCCGACCGTGATCGGCAGCACCAGCGAGGTGATGCGGTCGCGCGATGCGCCCGGCTCCCGGCCGTCGCTCACCTCGAACGTGACAGCGGCCGGTCCGCGATAGTCCTTCTGCGCCGCGAACGTGAGCGTCTGGTCGTCCACGTAGCCGGAACCGTTCGAGTGGGTCACCGTGACACCGCCGCGACCGGTGACCTTCGCTGGGCGCCCAGAGGGCACGTCGACGATGTCGGAGAGCTTCCACGTCTTCGTACCGTTCATCGACACGATCTGCTGCGGAACCTTCACCTTCGGCGGCGCGGTGCCATCCGACGCGGGCGGCACCACGATGAACGCCTCCCCGGTCAGCCCGGTTGCCGGATCGGTCAGCGTGTAGGCGACCGCCATGCGCGAGTGCTGCGGCTTGACGACGACCGAGCCGTTGCTGCCGACCGTGGCGTACTTCGCGTTCGGGCCCGCCAGGCCCACCTTGAGTTCGCTCACGAGGTTGGAGGGGTTCACCGCGCCCTCGTACACGTTCACCTTCACCGAGCTCTTGCCCGCGGCCTGGTCTGCCTGCACGACCTGGTCGATCGCGGTCGGGTACACCGGCTTCGCGTTCGCGGTCACGATTACCTGAACGTACGCGCTGTCCTGACCGCCCTGGCCGTTCGTGATCGTGTACTTCGCGACGTACACGCCCTCCTTCTCAGGCGCCTGCACCAGCACGATCTGCCCGTGAACGGATGCCTTGAGCGCGGCATCCACGTCGGTGAGCGTCTTCTGCACCGAGATCGTGTAGCCATTGGGGTCGGAGTCGTTGGCGAGAACCGGCACCGATGCCGTCCTGCCCGGCTTGACCTCGACCGTGTCGTTCACCGCGACGGGAGGTTGCAGGCTAGTGGGCCGAGGAACAACACCGACGCGCACCGTTCCGGTGGCGTTCTTGCCGTACGTGTCCGTCACCTTGTACGTGAACGTGTCCGTTCCGCCGGAGCCGGGATACGCCTCGTACGTGAACGTGTTCGACGTCGAGCTCGCGATGCGCCCGAGGCTCGGCTGGCTCACGATGCCGTCCAACGTCACCGAGTCGCCGTCCGGGTCGATGCCGTTCAGCGGGACCGTCACCGGGATGCTCGAGCCGGCGAACGCGCGCACAGTGAGCGTGGGCGGGACCGGTGCCTGGTCCTTGCCGTCCTTTCCGGTCACGACGAACGTCACTGTCGCGACGGCCGTCTGCTGCCACTTGTCACTGATCGAGTAGGAGACCGAGTATTGCCCTGGCGTCGTCGGCGCCTGATAGCGCACCGTCTTGCCGCTCACGAATGCGGTGGCGCCGGCGCCCTGGTTCGTGGTGTCCTTCAGCTTCGGGTCCAGGTTGAACGGCTCGTTGTCGGGCGAGTAGTCGTTGTCGAGCACGTTCACCGTTGCGACATCGCCGACGCGAACGGTGATGGTGTCATCGACGGCGACTGGCGGCTGATGCACGACCAGCGGCGGAATCGGCACCACCGTGATCGTGGACGTGGCTTCCTTCACGCCGTCGGAGACGACGTAGTTCAGCTGCACCTGCTGCGGCAGCACCGCAGGCGAGGTGATCTTGACGACCTGGTTGTCGAGCAGCTCGACGTTGAGGTCGGCCGCGGCATCCGTCTTCTGCACGGTGCGCACCGCCAGAACTCTGCCGGACGGCGACGAGTCGTTGGCGAGCGGATCCACCGTCGTGGTCTCCCCCGGCCGCACGTACGCGTCGTCGGCGACAGCGATCGGTCCGGCGTCGCCGCCGCCGTCCGCGACATCCACTCTGATGAGTCCGGTCGTGGTCTTCGCGCCGGCGCCGAGCGTGTACTTCAGGTAGAACTCGCCTGCGGTGCTCGCCGTGACCGTGACGGCCCCCTTCTGAGGATCGGTCGCCACCGTCGGCTGGGACGGCCCGCTGTCGTCGTTCGCGCCGACGAGCGTCAGCTCGTCTCCCGACGGTGACAGGTCGTTCTGCAGCGGGTCCACCTTGATCGCCTGACCCGCCACCCCCGACGCGAAGTCGGGTGTTGCAACCGGGTCGAGCGAGCCCTGCGGCTTCACCGTGACCATCAGCGATCCTGATGCGCTCGCGTGCCCGTCGGTGACGGTGTAGCGCACCTCCTTCACACCGGTCTGGCCGTTCTTGCTGAGGAAGGTGATCTTGCCATCCGGCTGGAACTGCACCTGGTCATCCGTCGTCGACTGTGCCGACGACAGCGACATGCCGTCGCCGTCCGGGTCGATCCAGTCGTTCAGCACGTCGTAGGTGACGGACTGCCCCACCTCGACCTGAGCGTCGCTCTCCCGCTTCGACGCCGGCGCTGCGTTCACGTTCGGCGGATGCACTGTCGCGTTCACCTGCGCCGTCGCGGTCCCGCCCCTGCCGTCATCGATCGTGTACCGGAATGACACGCTTCCGGTGACGCCGTCCGGAACTGTCAACTGCACCGCACGGCCGCCCTGGATGATGTCCACGTGCCCCTCGGCCGACGGCACCGGCGTCACCTGGGTGACGGTGAGCACGTCGCCGTCCTGGTCTGTGTCGTTGTCGAGCACGGGCAGCACGGTGGACCGGCCGGCGCGGACGCCGAAGTTGTCGTCTACGGCCACGGGCGGATGGTTCACCGCGGTGCGATGCGCCAGCGTGTCCTGGAACGACTGCAGAACCGGCTTCTCCTGCCCGGTGTTCCCGTTCACCTGCGAGTCGTTCGGTTTGAGAGTCGCCCAGTTCTGCACCAGCACCATGTGACTGGACACGACCCAGGCGTCACCGTTGCGCAGGTTGTTCAAGGCGATCACATTGTGGTTCACCCGAAAACGCAGGTCGTCTCCGCTGACCTGCTGGGCGATGTCGACACCGACGGATGCCTTGCCGTCGCACGCGTACAGATAGCGCGCCGCGCCCGCCCACGCTCCGTACGAGCATCCGTTCAGCCAGACCGGGGCGGTGACCTGGTCTGCCTTCGTGACGGCGTGCTGGATGCCGGCGCCGACGATCGCGACGTGGCCGCCGTCGAGCGGCACCTGCATGAGCGCGCTGCCGGAGGCGACGAGCGCGTACGAGTTCGTCTCGCCGGGCTGCTGCAGTTGCATGCCCTTCGAAGGGAGGTCGATGGTCTTGTCGGTTCCGACGAGTAGGCGGTTCGCCTTCGTGTCGAGCACGACCGCCTGGTCGCCGACCGCGGACAGCTGGAACGATCCGGAGACCGCGAGGTTCGAGGACTGCCCCTGCACTCCCGGATGGTCGAACCGCGCCAGCGTGTGCCTGCTCGGCGAGACGCTGTAAGCGATGCCGCCCTTCGTCACCACCGTCTGGGTCCCCGAGCCGAGCCTCGCGGCGGGCTTCGTCTTCGACGGGTCGAAGGCCAGCCTGGACGAGGCATCCAGAACCCACACCTTGCCATCCGGCGAGGTGATCGCCACGGTGCTCGCGCCGTACGACACCTGCGATCCGGCGGGGATGCTCACCCGGTCGACCAAGGACACGAATGCCGGATCGATGCGCTCCAGCGTGCCGTTCTTGGTATCGGTGAGGAAGTATGCGGTGCCGTCCTGCAACACGTCCAGGCTGCTGGATGCGCCGGTCACCGCGGCATCCAGCTGGTCGATCTGGTGGTTGAGACGACCACCCATCAGCTTGTCGCCGTTCGTGACCCATACGTCACGGGAGTTGAGATTGACGTCGTCGGTGGGAAAGCCCTTGTGCAGAACGGCGAACGTGACGGGAACGGATGCGACGAGCGCGATCGCGACAGTCGATGCGATGGCCTTATGGGAGCGAATCCACGCGGCGAAAGGCCCGAGCACTGTGCTGCGTTCTCCCTGAATCCATCCTTGCGTTCACGACGAAGCGAAGCTCGCCTCTCGGCCCGAATCTGCTCCCCCAAGCCCGTACAAGCTAGCACACCCCCGGTCACGGGGAGAAACGGGATGTCTGCCCCTTGGAACGACTCCCGGGTCGGCATTACCGTCAGCCCCAGTTCTCGGTAGGGCTCGAGTACTTCCCCACGGTCACCCATACGCCCGGGTAGCCGCAGAAGGTGTCGTGGAGCATGTTCTGCGTGTTGAACGAGATGGATCCATTTCCGTCTGTCGTGTACGTGTCGGTTCGCAGCGCACCGTTGTTGCAATAGAGGGTGACCTGCTCGGGAGTGTTGGCTGGGAAGTTCTTCGCCGCGACGACGTAGTAGTAGCAGCGGCCCGAGTCACAACCGCTTCGCACCCCTGTCTGCGCACCCTTCGAGAGCGACACCGACGGCTGCGGTGGTGGCGGGTTGGGCACGTTCACCGTGTTGCTCTGCGGGGACCAGTCACCCCAGACACCACCCTGGTTCTGCGCACGCACCTGGACGTAGTAATCGCCCTGGCCGAGGCCGCCGGTCGACGCGCTGGTGCTGGTGGTCTGTCCGGTTCGCCCGTTGCTCAGTCTCCACTCATAGGTCTGCAGCGGGCCTCGCGCGTCCACGGATCCCCAGCTGAACGTAATGGTGCCGTTCGGGGAGTTGCCGCTCTCGCGCGCGGACGGCGCCCCGGGTGTGCCCGGGGTGCCCCAAGTGGTCACGGAATTGCTGGGCGGTGAGGTCGTGCTCGGGCCGTCCGAGTTCACGGCGTCGACGGTGAAGGTGTACGCCTTTCCGTTCGTGACGGAGATCGCGTAGGTGCCGAGGGACGTCACCGTCTTGACCTTCGAACCGTTCGCGAAGATGTCGTAGCTTGTGATCGGCCTCCCGTTGTCGGTTGGTGCGCGGCTCAGGGTGACCTTGATGCTGCTGTCGCCATCGGGGGCGGCACTCGGCGCCGAAGGCTGCGCCGGCACGTCGTGGATGGTCGCGTTCAGCTGGCCGATCGTGCCGGCGGTCCGCGCTGGATCCTTCGTCGCATCCTGCACGGTGTACTGCACGTTCACCGTGCCGATACCGGCTCCGCTGCCGGCGCTGACCGTGATCGAACTCGACGTGTACGTCACGGTCGCACCGCTGGGCCCGCTCACCTGCTTCGCGCTCGTGATCGTCAGCGGCTGTCCTGGAAACGGATTCACCCAGTACGTGTCGCCGGTCGCACCGGAGAGGGTCTTGCTCTCCCCTCGCTTCATGTCCATGGTCTGCGGCGGGTTCTTCTGCTGCGCAAGCGGCCGCGTCGAGCTCACCACGCGCACGTTGACGGATCCGTCTATGGAGACGGTCGGCGAGTTCACCTTGAAGTGGATCGTCGACGTCGTGCCCGGCTGCACTCCGAACGGTGCCGACAGTGACAGCGTCGACCCGCTCGGATTGGCCACGATCCCGCCTGACGCGCCGGAGAAGTCGGTGTACGTGATCTTGTTCAGGATCTGCGGGTTCGGGTGGTACGTGGATGCCCGCAGGTCGACGACCGTCGGGCTCTCGCCCGCCTGGATGGTGACGTTCGGCGGCGTGAACGTCGGCGGAACATCCGACTGATCGGGATTCCCGACCGTGATCGGGAGCACCAGCGAGGTGACGCGGTCCTGGGACGCGCCGGGTTCTCGCCCGTCGTCCACCTTGAACGTCACTGCGGCAGGACCGCGGTAATCCTTCTGCGCCGTGAACGTGATGGTCTGGTCATCGACGTAACCGGAGACGGTCGAATGCGTTGCGCTGACGCCACTGCGACCGGTGATCTTCGCGGGGCGCCCCGAAGGCACATCGATGATGTCGGACAGCTTCCACGTCTTCGTGCCGTTCATCGACACGATCTGCTGCGGAACCTTCACCTTCGGCGGCGCCGTGCCGTCCGACGACGGCGGCACCACGATGAACGCCTCGCCGGCGAGCCCGGTCGCCGGATCCGTCAGCGTGTACGCGATCGCCATCCGCGAGTGCTGGGGTTTGACCTCCACCTCGCCGCTCGACCCCACCGTCGCGTACTTCGCGTTGGGCCCTGTGACGGCGACCTTCAGCTTGTCCACGAGGTCTGACGGGTTGACGGCACCCTCGTAGACATCCACCTTGACCGAGCTCTTGCCCGCCACCTGATCTGGCTGCACGTCCTGATCGATCGCGGTCGGATAGACCGGCTTGGCGTCCTTGGTGACGATGACCTGTACGTAGGCGCTGTCCTGACCGCCCTGACCGTTGGTGATCGTGTAGCGGGCGACGTAGACGCCCTCCTTCTCCGGCGCCTGCACGAGCACGATCTGTCCGTGCACGGATGCCTTCAGCGCCGGGTCCACGTCGGTCAGCTTCTTCTCCACCGAGATCGTGTACCCGTTCGGGTCCGAGTCGTTGGCGAGAACGGGCACCGCGGCAGTGCGCCCCGGCTTGACCTGCACAGTGTCGTTGACGGCGACCGGGGGCTGCAGACTGGACGGCCGCGGGATCACACCGACCCGCACCGTGCCTGTCGCGCTCTTGCCGTACGTGTCCGTGACCTTGTACGTGAACGTGTCCGTGCCGCCGGAGCCCGGATACGCCTCGTAGATGAACGAGTTCGACGTCGAGCTCACAATGCGCCCGAGACTCGGCTGGCTGACGATGCCGTCGAGAGTGACCGAATCGCCGTCCGGGTCGATGCCGTCCAGCGGAACGGTGACAGGGATGCTCGAGCCGGCGAACGCGCGCACCGTCAGGGTCGATGGGTTCGGCGCCTGATCCTTGCCGTTCTTGCCCGTGACGATGAACGTCACCGTCGCCACTGCGGATTGCTGCCATTTGTCGCTGATCGAATACGACACCGAGTATTGACCGGGCGTGTTCGGGGCCTGATACCGCACCGTCTTGCCGCTGACGAACGCCGTGGCGCCCTGTCCTTCGTTCGAGGTGTCCTTCAGCTTGGGATCCAGGTTGAACGGCTCGTTGTCCGGCGAATAGTCGTTGTCCAGCACGCTCACCGTGGCGATGTCGCCGGCGCGCACCGTCGCCGTGTCATCTACCGCGACCGGCGGCTGATGCACGACGATCGGCGGGATGGGCACCACCGTGATGGTCGACGCCGCCTCCTTGACCCCGTCCGAGACCACGTAATTCAGCTGCACCTGGCTCGGCAGAACGGACGGCGACGTGATCTTCACGATCTGGTTGTCGAGAACCTGCACGTTGAGGTCGGCCGCGGCATCCGTCTTCGTCACCGTGCGCAGAGCGAGCACCCTGCCGGACGGCGACGAGTCGTTCGCCAGCGGATCCACCGTCGTGGTCTCCCCCGGTCGCACGTAGGCGACGTCCGCGACGGGTATCGGGCCGGCGTCGTTGCCGTTGTCGAGCACGTTGACGCGGATCAGGCCGGTGGTCGTCTTCGCACCCGCACCGAGCGTGTATTCCAGGTAGTACTCCCCCGGCGTGCTGGCCGTGACGGTCACGGTCTGCTTCTGGGGGTCGGTCACGATCGAGGGCTCTGCGGGGCCGCTGCTGAAGTTCGCGCCCACCAGGTTCAGCTCGTCTCCGGATGGCGACAGGTCGTTGTCAAGCGGGTTCACCACGATCGGCTGGCCGGCGAACCCGGAGCCGAAGTCCGGCGTGGCGATCGGATCGAGCGAGCCCTGCGCCTTCACAGTGACGAACAGCGAGCCGGTCGCGCTGGCCCGTCCGTCGGTGACGGTGTAGCGCACCTCCTTGACGCCCGTCTGGCCGTTCTTGCTGAGGAAGGTGATCTTGCCGTCCGGCTGGAACTGCACCTGGTCATCCGTCGTCGACTGCGCACCCGACAGCGAGATCTCATCGCCGTCAGGGTCGATCCAGTCGTTGAGCACGTCGTACGAGATCGACTGGCCCACCTCGACCTGCGCGTCGCTCTCCCGCTTCGACACTGGGGCCGCGTTCACGTTCGGCGGATGCACGGTCGCGTTCACCTGCGCGCTGGCCGTTCCGCCGCGCCCGTCGTCAATCGTGTACCGGAACGAGACGCTCCCGGTCACGTTCGCCGGCACGGTGAGCTGCACAGCTCGCCCGCCCTCGATGATGTCGAGGTGCCCCTCCGCTGCCGGCACCGGAGTGACCTGCGTGATGGTGAGCACGTCACCGTCCTGGTCGGTGTCGTTGTCGAGCACGGGCAGCACGGTCGACCGTCCGGCCCGCACACCGAAGTTGTCGTCGACAGCGACCGGCGGGTGGTTGATCTTCGTGCGGTGCGCCAGCGTGTCCTGGAACGACTGCAGCACGGGCTTCTCCTGCCCGGTGTTCCCGTTCACCTGCGAATCGTTCGGCTTCAACGTCGCCCAGTTCTGCACCAGAACCATGTGGCTCGAGACCACCCAGGCGTCGCCGTTGCGCAGGTTGTTCAGCGCGATCACGTCGTGGTTGACGCGGAACTCGAGGTCGTCCCCGCTGACCTGCTGCGCGATGTCGACGCCGACGGATGCCTTGCCGTCGCACGCATAGAGGTAGCGGGCCGCGCCCGCCCACGCTCCGTACGAACATCCGTTCAGCCAGACGGGTGCAGAGACCTGGTCGGCGCGGGGCACCGCATGCTGGATGCCCGCACCCACGATGTCGACGTGGCCGCCGTCGAGCGGCACCTTCATGAGCGCAGTGCCGGAGGCGACGAGCGCGTACGAGTTCGCCTCACCCGGCTGCTGCAGCTGCAGCCCCATCGACGGCAGGTTCACGGTCGCGCTCGTGCCGATCAGAACGCGGTTATGCACCGTGTCCAGCAGCACGGGCTGGTCGCCGACCGCCGACAGCTGGAACGAGCTCGGCACGGCGAGGTTCGACGAGGTGCCCTGCGCTCCCGGGTGGTCGAAGCGCACGAGCTCGTGCTTGCCGGGCGACGCACTGTAGGCCACGCCGCCCTTCGTCACGACCGTCTGCGTGCCCGAGCCGAGCTTCGCGGTCGGGGTCGTCTTCGACGGGTCGAACGCGAGCCGCGACGAGGCATCCAGAACCCACACCTTGCCGTCTGGCGAGGTGATCGCCACCGTGCTCGCCCCGTACGACACCTGCGATCCCGGCGGGATGCTCACCCGGTCGACGAGAGACACGAACGCCGGGTCGATGCGCTCCAGGGTGCCGTTCTTGGTGTCGGTGAGGAAGTATGCGGTGCCGTCCTGCAGCACGTTCAGGTCGCTGGATGCGCCGGTCACCGCGGCATCCAGCTGGTCGATCTGGTGGTTGAGACGACCGCCCATCAGCTTCTGGCCATTCGTGACCCATACGTCACGCGCATCGAGGTTGACGTCGTCGGTCGGGAAACCCTTGTGCAGAACGGCGAACGTGACGGGAACGGAGGCGACCAGCGCGATCGCGAGCGTGGACGCGACGACCTTATGCGAACGAATCCATGCCGCAAGGGGCGCCAGGACCGTCACCGCATCCCCCGCTTCCCTGCCAGCGTTCGCCCAGGTCGTCGCCCCCGGAGCGCGTAAAAGGTAACACACCCCTGTTTGCGGGACGAAGAATCGCTATCCGGATGCCTCGTCGCGGTCGAGCAGCGGAAGATCCTCGGCTGAAACCAGGTGGGTGGCGACCGCGTACTCCACCAGTCGGGTTCGTCTGCTGGTCGCCAGCTTGCCCGCGCCGCCGCGCAGCCCGGCAACGCCGAGCTTGTCCAGCTTGTCGCACACGTTGTCGAGCTTGCGGTTGAACGTGGTGAGCGACCAGCCGAGCCGTGCCGCGGCATCGGCGGACGTCGGCACCTCTGCTCTGCCGGGCACCTGTTGCCTGAGCACACCCTCAGCGAGCGCGACGATCAGCTGGCGCTGGCTCGTGGTGAGGGCGACCGGCAGGATCGTGGTCGATCCGCCGCTCTCCTGCAGGATGCGCGAGGTCGTGTAGAGGTCGTCGGCGTTCTGGATCGTGAAGTCGTACGTGGTCGGTCCTGCACTGAACATCACGTGCATGGTCTCGAACACGATGGGGAGGCGAGCGCCCGGTGCCAGCCATGCCTGCACTCCCCCTGTGCCGTCGGTGACGGTCGCGGTGAGCAGGGTTCCCACGTTCGCCAGCCACCACATGCCGTGCTCGTCGAACACGCGCAGGAAGCGCCGGTGCAGGTACGGGTTGTCGTCGAGCGTCAGGTCGGATTCGCGGCCGATCGTGAAGTCGCCTGGGCTGTCGACCCGGTACTCCTCGCCGCAGAACTCGATCGTCACGGACTTCATGACGAGCACGCCTTCAGCGGGTTCGGCGACGTGCGCCCGTCGCGCACGATGACCACGTCGATGCACACGCCCGAGCCTGGTGCGAGGCCGGTGACGGTCGCCTGCGGCTTGTCGGTGCTGGTCGGACCGTGCGTCGTTCCCTCCTCCTGCCACTGGTACTGGTCGCCCTGCTTCGGCTTGGGGTTCTTCCATGTGAAGGTGACGCTCGTGCCGTCGGCGCTGCGCGCGACAGTGCCAAGCGTGGGGTCGGGCACGGACGAGACGTTGATCTGCCCGTCGTCGCTGCCGGGGGCATCCGTGTGCGTGGTGCCGGGCGAGCCGTGCGGAATGAGCAGTGCTGCGGCCGTGATGCCGCCGGCGACCACCAGCACACAGGCTGCGGCGATGCCCGCGATCATGGCGGTGCGCCGGGGCACGGCCCGCGTATCCGTCTGTTGCTCGTCGGTCGTGACGGGCGTCTCGGTCGTGGCGGGTTCCGAGTTCTGCTCAGCCTGGGGTGCGACCGCGGGTGCTCGCCGGATGACCGTGTGTTCGCCGGGCCGGATGATGGTCGCGTCATTCGCGACCGGCGCTTGCGCCTGCACGGGCTGCACGTCGCGCAGTCGTGTGGAGTCCGCGCTCGGCGGCGACGAGACGCGAACCGGCACCGGCGGTGCGGGCTGGGGGCCACGGGCCGGCGAGCTCGGGCGCGGCGCGGGAGGCTGGGCGACGACCGTGGCCACCTGGCGAACTCTCGTCTCATCGGCCGGGTCGGCGCCGTCCGTATCCGGCCGTGAGGATGCCACGGCGAGGTTCGGCACTTCGATGCCGGTCGGCGAGTATCCGAGTTCGAGCTCGACACGCTGCAGCGCCCTGGCGAAGTCGACGGGGGACGCGAAGCGATCCTCCCGGCGCGACGCCATGCCCTTGGCGAGCACCGCGACCAGCGTGCGCGGGGCATCCGGCCGGTTCAAGGGAGTGATCGCGCCGCGCTCGATGCGGCCGATCAGGTCGAGCGTGCCGTTGGACCGCCCGGGGACCTCGAACGGAGTGTGCCCGGCCAGCAACGTGTAGATGGTCGCGGCGAGCGAGAACACGTCGCTGCGCACGTCGGGCTTCGGGTCGTCCTCGAACATCTCCGGCGGCGACCACGGCACGGACAGCCCGACGGACTGCCGCGACGTGGTGTCGCTGGCACCCGTGCTCGGCAGCCGCGAGAGCGTCGTGGTGGTGTGGATGGGCAGCTCGTCCTCGAGCGTCGATGAGATGCCGAAGTCGGTCAGCGCCGGCCAGCCGAAGTCGTTCGTCAGCACGTTCGCGGGCTTGATGTCGCGGTGCAGGATGCCCGCCGCATGCGCCGTTGCGACCGCCCCGGCCACTCGCACACCGATGCGCAGTGCGTCTTCGACGCCGAACCGCTCACGCTTGTACCGCTCACCGAGCGACGGCCCCGAGCAGTACTCCATGACGAAGTACGGGCGGTCGTCCTGAGAGACGTCGGCGTGGTAGATCGTGACGATGTACGGATGCGCCGAAAGCTGAGCCATCACATTCGCCTCGGCGACGAAGTGGGCGCGAGACTGCTGGTCGAGCTGATCGGTGAGCAGCACCTTCACGGCGACCTTGCGCCGCGGCAGCTTCTGCTCGTAGAGGAACACGTCGGAGAAGCCGCCCGAACCGAGCAACCGCTCGTAGCTATAGCCGGGCAGCTCGGGCGCCTCGGATGCGACGCGCCTGCTCATGCCGGCACGACGCCCAGCGTGACTCCGCTGCCGAGGTCGATCACCGTGCCCGCGATCACCGACGTGGGTTCGCCCGCCCGCAGCTTCTGCGGCGTTTTGCCGGGCAGCGCGATCATGGTTCCGTTCCTGGAGTGCAGGTCGGTCACCACCACGGTTCCGCCTTCGACCGTGAGCTGCACGTGGTTGCGCGAGATGTCGTGCTCGGCACTGTCGACGGTCACGAGGCGCGGCACTCTGCCGCCGCCCATCTTGCTCACGCTCGGAGCACGGCCGACGACGACCATGCCGTCGATCGGCTCCGTGCGTCCGTCGGGCAGCCGAAGCGTGAAGCCGCCGTCATCGGCGGAACCGGCGGGCTCCGGCTCGGGCTGCGCTTCTGCGCGGGCCGGAGCGGATGCCACAGCGTCGCGCATCGCCTTGAGGTCGCCGCTCAGCACGGTGAGGCCGTCGTGGTCGCCGAGCATGGGCGGTTCGGGAGCGGATGCCGCCGTGGTAGCCGGCGGAAGCGGAGGGATCACGGTCGGCGCGGGCTCTGCAGCGACCTCTGCATCCTCGGCCTCCGGCCGGGCGGCCGCATCCTCCACGCTGCGCATCATGGTCGCGCCGAAGAGGTGGTCGTACGCGGTGGTCTCATTCGGCACCTGGGCAGTGGATGCCTGCGGCCCCGCGGCCTCCTGCGGCGAAGCGGCCTCCTGCGGCGCGGGCACCTCCGCGGTGGGGGCGGGCTCGGCGGCCGGAGTGGGCTGGGCAGCCGGCTCAGCGGCATCCTCGCCGGCGACCGTGACCTCGAGGTCGGCGATCGTGCGGTCGAGGTCCTCCATCGGCGCTGCCTGCCCCCGCTTCGCCGAACTCCGTGACACATCTCCGGAGGAGCCCGCGGCGCTGCCGAACGACACCGCGCTCACCCATGCGGCACCCTCCACGAGCGGCAAGGCCGGACCTGCGGCCGGGTGCGCCGGAACGCACTCCACGCGGAACCCGCGTACACCGCTCACCAGCCGCTCCACCCAGGTCGAGACGCCGTTCGCCGTGATGTCCTCGCTGGCGTTCGCGGTCTCCACGACGACTCCGGCGCCGCCCCGCACGATGAAGCGCCCGTGGAACGCATCGCCCGACTCCTCCCACTCGGCGAGCACGAAGTCCGGCACCGAGGTGAGACCGTTGCGGGCGAGGTCGTCGAGCACGCGACGGATGCCGTCTGGGTCGCTGAGCGCGGCCCACAGTCGCGCGGCGAACGCGGCATCGGGCTCGGGATGGTGCACCACGGCGAGGCGTCCGGGTATCACGGCGGCGAGCCAGCCGCCGGGGGCTGTGGGTTCGGCTGTGATCACGTTGGTCATCCTTCGATCTTCGTCGTGAGAGTTCATGTCGCTCGGGTCGGTCGCTTCGGAGTCGTCGTTCAGACGCGCGGGCGGGTGTCCTCGAGGTACTGGCGTTGCTCGGGTCGAGAGTCGGTGTCCTGGTCGGCTTCCGCCGGGGTCGGCCACGACGAGACGATCACCGCCGTCACGTTGTCGCGTCCGCCTGCAGCGATCGCGGCGTCCGTGAGCACGTCGGCGAGGCGTTGATCATGCGGGTTCTCACGCAGGATCGCGGCGATCTCCTCGTCCGCCAGCTCCTTGCTGAGGCCGTCGGAGCAGATCAGGAACGTCTGCTCTCCCCCGGCGGGCAGCATCCACACGTCCACGTCGACGTCGTCGGATGCGCCGAGCGCCCTGGTGATGACGTTGCGTTCGGGATGCCCGCCAGCCTCGGCGGGGCTGATCACGCCCGCGTCGAGCAGTTCCTGCACCGCGGAGTGGTCGACGCTCAACTGTGTGAGGCGCGCGCCGTCCCAGCTGTACACGCGGGAGTCGCCGATGTTGACGATCATCCAGTAGCGGGCACCGTTGTCGCTGCCGTCCACCGCCACGATTCCGGCCAGGGTCGTACCGGCCACCGCGATGCCCGATGCGTCGACGGTCGAGAGGGAGCGAACCGATTCGTTGGCCGCGGCGATCGCGTCGAGCACGTCGTTGGGCGTCACGGACGCGCCCTCAGGGATCCGCTCGCCCATGACGCGCACGGCGGTGCTGCTCGCGAGGTCCCCCCGCGCGTGTCCGCCCATGCCGTCGGCCACGATGAACAGCGGATCGCGTGCCAGCACGGCGTCTTCGTTGACCGCGCGCACCGCACCCGCGTCAGTGCGAGCGCTCACCGCCAGCGTCAGCTTCACCGAACGCGTTCTCCTGCCTTGTACTCTCGTGCTCTCCCACACGACGCGCCGATCCGACCTCCGGACCGCTCGCCTCCCGAGCGCTCGCAGACCGGCGATCTACCCACATCTTGGTCAGACTTGCCATGGTAGCCACAAGCATGGCGAGGGCGATGAATCCGAGCGACGCCCAGGTGCCGATCTCCGGCGCCCACTCGACCGGATGCCCGCCGTTGATGAAGGGCACCTCGTTCTGGTGCAGCGCGTGGAAGACGAGCTTGACGCCGATGAAGACGAGGATCGCGGCGATGCCGTACTTGAGGTACACGAGGCGCTGCACGAGGTGTCCGAGCAGGAAGTAGAGCTGCCTGAGGCCCATCAGGGCGAAGACGTTCGCCGCGAACACCAGGAACGGGCTGGTGGTGATGCCGAAGATCGCCGGAATGGAGTCGAGCGCGAACAGCAGGTCGGTGGTGCCCAGCGCCAGGATCACGAGGATCATCGGCGTGAAGAGCCGCTTGCCGTCGACCGTGATCCGCAGCTTCGCGCCGTTGAACTCGTCGTGTACCCGCAGGTGCTTGCGGGCGAAACGCACGAAGCCGGAATCCTCGTCGCCCTCGTGCTCCGGATGGCCGAACGCCTGCGTGTATGCCGTGTAGAGCAGGAAGGCCCCGAAGAGGTAGAAGATCCAGCTGAAGTTGTCGATGAGTCCCGCACCGACCACGATGAACACCGCTCGCAGCACGAGGGCGATGAGGATGCCGACCATCAGTGCTTCCTGCTGGTAGCGCACCGGAACGGCGAACCTGGCCATGATCACGATGAACACGAACAGGTTGTCGATGCTCAGGCTGTACTCGGTGAGCCAGCCGGCCAGGAACTGCCCGGCGTGTTCCGAGTCGCCCATCCAGAACAGCAGCAGGGCGAAGATCACCGCCAACGCGGAGTAGAAGCCGATCCAGATGGCCGCCTCGGCGGGCTTCGGAACGTGCGGGCGCTTGAGCGCCAGCAGCAGGTCGGCGGCGAGAATGAGGCAGAGCACGACGATCGACGTGATCTCGAACCAGAGCGGGAGCGCGGTCATGCGGGTCTGAGCCAAGCTTTCGGAGGTCTCGTCACGACGCGGGTACGCGATCGCGACGAGAGTCTCTCCCGCGCCTGAAACGCTGCACGCCCGGAGCCCTCGTGTCGATGTTCTTCCAACACAGGATGCTCGTGATGACGAACGTACGCACGGCCGATAACGCGGCCGCTGGGATACTCCCCCTCGCGCATCCCATGGTACCCGACGACCCTGCACCCCTGGCGACCCCTGGGCGAGAGCGCCGCGCGCGCCTAACGTGGGGAAACGTATGGGCTGGTTCGACGCGACGGAGTATGAGCTGGCGCGGCAGGTGCTCGAGAGGGGCATCGCCGCGGTCTACCTCGTCGCGTTCCTTTCGACGCTCTCCCAGTTCCCAGTGCTGCTGGGCGAGCATGGCCTGCAGCCGGCGCCCACGTTCATCCGTCGCATGGGCGACCGGCTTTCGCCGACCCTGTTCCGGTGGCGGTATTCCGACCGGCTTCTGCGGTGGGTGGCGGGCATCGGCGCACTGGTCGCGGCATCCCTCGTCGCCGGGCTGCCCCAGCTGGCACCGTCGTGGGCGCCGATGGTCGCGTTCCTGCTCATCTGGCTCGGCTATCTCTCGATCGTCGACATCGGCCAGACGTTCTACTCGTTCGGATGGGAGAGCCTTCTGCTCGAGGCCGGCTTCGCCGCGGCGTTCCTCGGCGCGAACGATCAGGCGCCGCCGTGGGTGATGATCGTCTTCTTCCGCTGGCTCGTGTTCCGGCTCGAGTTCGGCGCCGGCATGATCAAGATCCGCGGCGACCGCTCGTGGCGCGATCTCACTGCGTTGAACTACCACCACGAGACGCAGCCGATGCCCGGCCCGTTCAGCTGGTTCTTCCACCACCTGCCCGGCTGGGCGCACCGGGTGGAGGTGCTGGGCACCCACTTCGCGCAGCTGATCGTGCCGTTCTTCCTCTTCGCCCCGCAGCCGGTGGCGAGCATCGCGGCCGCGATCGTGATCCTCACCCAGCTGTGGCTCGTGGCATCCGGCAACTTCGCGTGGCTCAATGTGCTGACGATCATCCTGGCATTCGCCGCAATCTCCGATCCCGTCGCCCACTTCGTGATCCCGGCGATGCCTGCACACACCGACCACCTGGTGACACCCATCTGGTTCTTCGTGATCATCTGCGTCGTCGGACTGCTGCTTCTCTGGCTGAGCTGGTGGCCGCTGAAGAACCTGTTCTCGCGGCATCAGCTGATGAACGCCAGCTTCAACAGGTGGCACCTGGTGAACGCGTACGGCGCGTTCGGCTCGGTGACGAAGGAGCGGTACGAGGTGGTCGTCGAGGCCACCGACTCCACCGATCGCGCTACGGCCGTCTGGCGCGAGTACGAGTTCAAGGGAAAGCCCGGCGATCCGCACTACTGGCCCCGACAGTTCGCCCCGTACCACCTGAGGCTCGATTGGCTGATGTGGTTCCTCGCACTCGGCTCGCGTGGCGAGAGCTGGTTCTATCCGCTGTTGCAGAAGCTGCTCGAGGCAGACCCCGCGACGTTGCGGATGCTCCGCAAGGCTCCTTTCGGCACGGAGCGCCCGGCGATGGTGCGAGCATCCCTATACCTCTACCGGTTCTCCAGCTGGAAAGAGCTCCGCCGCGACCACGTGTGGTGGGTGCGCGAACGGGTGGCCGAGCTCGTGCCGCCGGTGACGCTGACCGGCCCTCGGCGCTGACGGGCTCGCCCCAGCGCGTGGAGTCTGGAGAATTGTGGACGCTTCATGTCGCGTGAGGCCCGCCAAGAGCGACCACAAGCGTCCACTAGTGACGGCTAGTCGCCGCCGGGCGGCTCCGTGACCTCGCTCTCGTGGTGCGGTGCCGTCTCGGTCTCGCCGTGCTCGTCGATCGGTGCTGGGCGATCGTGCGAGTGCAGCATGGCGGTGATCATCGCGTTGGCGACCGCGAGGAACGGCACGGCGAAGAGCGCTCCCGGCACTCCGGCCAGCCCGGTGCCGGCGGCGACGCCGACGACGACCGCGAGCGGATGCACCTTCACCGCACCGCCGACCAGCAGCGGCTGCATCACGTGCGCCTCCAGCAGGTGCACGCCGAGCACGCCGGCCAGCATGATGACCGCCTGAATCGGTCCGCCGAAGACGAGAGCGATCGCAACGGCGACGATGCCGGAGACGATCGCACCGATCACGGGGATGAAGGATGCCAGCAGCACGATCACCGCGATCGGCACCGCCAGCGGCAGCCCGAGAAAGAACGCGACGAGGCCGATGCCGACCGCGTTCACGATGGCGACCAGGATCTGCACCCGCACGAAGCTGGTCAGTGTGCGCCAACCCGCCTCGCCCGCCGCGGTAAGGCCGGGCTTCGCCGACCTCGGGAAGATCCGCACGATCCAGTTCCAGATGCCTCGACCGTCGATGAGCATGAAGATGGTCGCGAACAGCGCGATCAACGATCCGGTGAGCACGTGTCCGGTCGCTGTCCCCACCTTGAGCGCCCCACCGAGGATCGTCGCCGAGTCCTTCTGCAGGAAGGCTCCGGCCTGTGAGAGGTAGCCGGCGAGCTGGTGGTCGCTGATGCTGAACGGCGGCTGCCTGAGGGCATCCCGCACCCGGTTGTACGCAGCCACCGACTCCCGTTCGAGCTGTGGAAGCCCAACGCGCACCTGCCAGACGATGAGGAGCACGAGCCCGCCGAGGATCGCCGCCAGGGCGACCAGACACACGACGATCGCGAGCCACTTCGGCCACCGGTGCTGCCGGAGCGTTCCGACCGTCGGTGCGACGAGCGCGCACACGAGGAGTGCCACCATGAGCGGCACCACGATGTCCTGGAAGACGACGACGAGGTAGACGACCACCCCGGCCAGGGCGACGATGACGAGCAACCGCCACGCCCACTCGGATGCCAGCCGAACGCCGCGGGGAAGGCTCCCGCTCACGCGACCGGACCCGCCATGCCCCTCGACCTCATGCATCCGCCACTCCCCCTCTGCTGCGCCGCGACCCGTGACCGCAGGCGGGCGATGCTACCGCACAGACACGAAACCCGGTTCCCCTCGAGTGAAGGGAACCGGGTTTCGTGATGTGTGACCCCAGCGGGATTTGAACCCGCGTTACCGCCGTGAGAGGGCGACGTCCTAGGCCGCTAAACGATGGGGCCGTTCGTGCCGGAAAGGCAACTCATCGAGTATGCCATACGGCTCGATGCGCGCTCAAATCGTCCCGCTCGCGCTCGTACCGACCCGGCCCGGCCGTTCTACGCATACAGGAGGAGCGCGCCCGGCGCGACCGATACCTCCACAGGCAGCGGTCCAATTCGCTCTCCGTCGGCGTAGGCGACGATGCCCTCCGCGTCGACGGAGACGGTGCGGGCGCGCGTGATGTGCACCTCGGGCAATGCTGTGTGCTCGCCGCGGAACACGCGAGGGAACACGCGCAGGAAGCGGTGTCTGGGCATCCGGTCGACCACGAACAGGTCCAACAGTCCGTCGTCGACCTCGGCATCCGGAACGATCTTCATGCCGCCTCCGATCGAGCGCCCGTTGGCCACCGAGACGAGCATCGCCTCCGTCGTCGTCGCAAGGCCGTCCACAACGATGCGGTACCTCGCCGGCCGGAACGACAGCAGCTCCCGCACCATCGCGATCGTGTAGCGATGGGCGCCTCGCGGTCTCGCCATGCGATTGGCACGCTCGTTGACGACGGCGTCGAAACCGGCGGAGAGCACACACGCGAACCAGGTCGTCAACGCTCCGTGACGCACGCGGCCGAGGTCGATGCGGCGAGGCCCATCGGCAAGCGCCTTCTGCAGGGCGGCGATCGAGGCATCCGTGTCGTCGACGGGCAGGCCGAGCGTTCTGGCCATGTCGTTGCCCGTTCCGCTGGCCACGATCCCGAGCCCGACGTCGGTCTCCGCCACGATGTTCACGCCCAGGCTCACCATGCCGTCGCCGCCGACGACGACGAGCACGTCCGCACCACCCTCCTCGATGACCCGCGACGTCTCCCGTCGGAGCAACTCGTAGTTCGGCTGGGCGAGCACGACGACCTCGTGACCGGATGCCTGCAGCGCTGCGACGACGGCCGGTCCGGCTCCGCGCCTTCGGCCAAACGACGCCTGCGGGTTGATCGCAACAGCGATGCGTTGCACTGCAGGCAGTGCAACGCTGCCCGGCTGCGCGCTCATAGCCCCCGATTATGTCGGACTCCAGCCCCGGATCCGTCCCCGCGGGCCGAGAGTACGGGGACCAGAATGGGGTGCATGAAACTCACGAAGCTCGAGCACGCGGCGCTCATCCTCGAAGACGACGGCGCCAGGCTGTTCGTGGATCCCGGATCGTTCACGACGCCGATCACCGACGCCATCGGCACGGTGGCCGTGGTCATCACGCACGAGCACGCCGACCACTGGACGCCGGAGCAGCTGAGGCGCATCCTCGATCAGAGTCCGGACGCCGTCATCCTCGCGCCGGAGGGTGTTGCGAAGGCCGCCTCGGACTTCTCCGTGCGCGTGGTGCACGCGGGCGACACGGTCGAGGTCGAGCCGTTCACGCTGCGGTTCTTCGGCGGAAAGCACGCGGTCATCCACTCCTCCATCCCGGTGGTGGACAACGTCGGTGTGATCGTGAACGACAAGCTGGTGTACCCGGGCGACTCGTTCGCCGCGCCGGACCTCTCCGAGATCGACGTGCTCGCCGTGCCGTCCTCGGCGCCGTGGCTGAAGGCCTCCGAGTTCATCGACTACGTGCTGGGACTCAAGCCCAAGCACTCGTTCTCCACGCACGAGATGGTGAACTCGGTCATCGGCAAGCAGATGGCGGATGCCCGCATCCAATGGGCGACGGAGCAGGGCGGCGGCCGCTACCTCGGCCTGCAGCCCGGCGACACGTACGAGATCTGAGCTCAGCGCTCGAGCGGGTGCGTGGCCGCAACGGCCCACGCTGTCCACACCAGCTGGCTGAGCAGGAACAGGCGCTCCACCATGCCGGATGCCTGCCAAGCCACGGCGCCACCGAGTGCGAGCAAGAACACGATGCCGAGTGAGGCGACGACCAGCAGACCGACCGCCGAGCCTTGAGAGGCGGCCTGCCGCCGGATGACCGCGAACGACATGGCGAGCGTCGCTATCGCCACCGCGACGAATCCGATGAACGCCAGCGCGAGGTGAACGGGTCCGCTCGGCACTCGCGGCAGCCCGGCGACATCCGTCGGAAAGAACGCGAGCAGTGCCGACGCCACGGCCCAGATGCCGAACAGCGCGGTGATCCAGGTTCGAGCGACTCCACGTCTGACGAGCACGATCAGCGCGAGCGCCGACAGCACGCCGCGAATGACGAAGTTCACGTCCATGAGCCACGCGAACCGGCCGCGACCGTAGTCGCTTTCGAAGTCGCTCACGATGCTGTAGTCAGGCCGCAGGATGCCGAGAGCGACGTCGATCAGCACGTAGACGACGACCAGCGCGATCGTGATGACCACCAGGACGCGCTCGCGCGATCGGACCGCGACGTTCATCCCCATGAGTCCTCCCGTCATCGTGATCATCACACCCTTGGCGTATCCCGAACACGGTCAGAGCGGATCGGAGACCCGCGTCTGTCTGAAGCCTCAGGGAGCGGCGGCATCGCCGTCCGTGCCCTGCGTCCAGCGGATCCGCTCCCCATATCACTCATCGATCGGCTGCGCACAGGATTGCGGCGACGGCCGTGAAGTGGTCGAGTCGAAGGGTTCCATCGCGAACATCGCGTTCCTCGCGAACGCCGAAGAGACGGATTGGACGGAAGCGATCAGATGCAACTGAAAGACAAGACCGCCATTGTCACGGGCGGCAACAGCGGAATCGGCGAGGCCATCGTCAAGGTGCTCGCACGGGAGGGCGCGAGCGTCGTGATCGACTACGTGGCCCGGCCGGACGACACCGCCGACCTCGTCAAAGACATCACCTCGGCCGGTGGCAAGGCGATCGGCGTCGAGGCGGATGTCTCGAAGCCGTCCGACATCCAGTCGCTCATCGATGCCGCCGTTCGGGAGTTCGGGCGGCTCGACATCATGGTCAACAACGCGGGCATCGAGAAGCGGCACAGCCTGATCGAGTCCGACGAGGACGCGTTCGACACCGTCATGGCCGTCGACATGAAGAGCGCGTTCTTCGGCACTCAGCTCGCCGCGAAGCAGTTCATCGCCCAGGGCGGTGGCGGGGTGGTCGTGAACATCTCGTCCGTGCACGAGGACTGGCCGATGCCTGGCAACATCGCGTACTGCGTGGCCAAGGGCGGCATGCGGATGCTCACCCGAACGGCCGGCGTCGAGCTCGGCCCCCAGGGCGTGCGCGTGGTGAACGTGGCGCCGGGTGCCGTGGCGACGCCGATCAACACTCAGACGCTGAACGATCCGGAGCAGCGCAAAAAGCTGGAAGACGCCATCCCTCTCGGCAAGGTGGCCGATCCCTCGGAGATCGGCGACGCCGTGCTCTTCGTCGCCTCGGACGCCGGCCGGTACCTCACCGCGACGACGGTGTTCGTCGACGGCGGCATCATGCAGTCGAGCGTCGGCCTGTGACGATGGCCGCCGCCAAGGAGGACACAGCGAAGAAGACCACCGCGCCGAAGGAGGAGTCCGCCCGGATCGAGGACTACGCGATCATCGGCGATCTGCACACCGCAGCCCTGGTGTGTGTCGACGGATCGATCGACTGGCTGTGCCTCCCCCGCTTCGACTCCCCCTCGTGCTTCGGAAAGCTGGTCGGCACCTCCGACAACGGCTTCTGGCGCATCGCTCCCGAGGGCGCCGGTCGCTCCACCCGTCGCAGGTACCGGCCGGACACGCTCATCCTCGAGACCGAGTGGGACACCGAGGACGGCAGGGTTCGCGTGACGGACTTCATGCCGATCCGCGACGACGTCGCCGATCTCGTGCGCGTCGTCGAGGGTCTCAGCGGGTCGGTTCGCATGCGGTCGGAGCTGGCGCTCCGCTTCGACTACGGGCACGTCGTGCCATGGGTGACGCGCAACGAGCGGGGCATCCGGGCGGTCGCCGGGCCCGACGCGGTGACGATCAGCACCCCCGCTCCGCTGAAGGGGCGAGACATGCGGACCGTGAGCGAGTTCACGGTCGACGAGGGCGAGCGCATCCCGTTCGTCATGACCTGGAACCCGAGCCACCTGCGCCCGCCCGTGCCGGTGGATGCCCTCAACGCCCTGGAGTCGACCGACGGCTACTGGGACACCTGGTCGCGCGCCAGCAAGGTGCACGGCCCCTACGCCGAAGCGCTGCAACGCTCGCTCATCACGCTCAAGGCGCTCACCTACGTTCCGACCGGCGGCATCGTCGCAGCCGCCACGACGTCACTGCCCGAGCAACTCGGCGGCCCGCGCAACTGGGACTACCGCTACTGCTGGTTGCGCGACGCGACGCTGGCGCTGCAGTCCCTGCTCACCGCCGGGTATACGAGCGAGGCCAAGGCATGGCGCGACTGGCTGTTGCGTGCGGTCGCAGGCGACCCCTCGAAGCTTCAGATCATGTACGGGCTGAACGGTCGGCGCAGGCTGCCCGAGGAGACCTTGGACTGGCTCAGCGGCTACGCCCACTCGAGGCCGGTTCGCGTCGGGAATGCGGCCGCCGATCAGCTGCAGCTGGATGTCTGGGGTGAGGTGCTCGACGGACTCGCGCTCACCCGCGCCACCCTGCGGACCGGCGACGACGCCTCCTGGAACCTTCAGTGCGCCCTGATCGAGCACGTGCAGAAGATCTGGCAGGAGCCCGACAACGGCCTCTGGGAGATGCGCGGCCCGCGCAGGCACTTCACGCAGTCGAAGCTCATGGTGTGGGTCGGCGCGGACCGCATGGTGCGGGCGAGCGAGAAGTTCAACCTCAAGGGTCCGGTCGACAAGTGGAAGCGGTTTCGTGCCGAGGTGCGCAAAGACATCCTCACAAACGGATACGACGCCGAGAAGAACACCTTCGTGCAGTCCTACGGGAGCACCGATCTGGATGCCTCGCTGCTGCAGATCCCGCGCGTCGGCTTCCTGCCTGGCGACGACCCCCGTGTGATCGGCACGATCGAGGCGATCCAGCGCGAGCTGACCGAGGACGGCTTCGTACTGCGTTACCGGCCGCAGGCATCCGACGACGGACTGCCGGGCGGTGAGGGCGTCTTTCTGGCGTGCTCATTCTGGCTCGTCGACGCGCTGATCGGAGCCGGCCGCAAAGACGAGGCGACCGAACTCTTCGAGCGTCTCCTCACGCTGCGCAACGACGTCGGCCTGCTCAGCGAGGAATGGGACACGAAGAACAACCGCCAGCTGGGCAACACACCGCAGGCCTTCAGCCACTTCGCGCTCGTGCGCAGCGGCTTCCATCTTCTCGCCGACGAATCGCCCACCAGTGACCGCCCCATGTCCATTCCGTCGAACGGAGGTCGGAACCGATGACAGACCAGGCACACATCCTCATCCTTGGCGGGGGCTACGCCGGCTTCCACGTCGCCAGAGGGCTGCGTCACGCGGTGAAGGCGGGGCGCGTGCGCGTCACGGTGGTGGAGCCGCAGCCGTATCTCACCTACAAGCCGCTGCTCCCCGAGGTCGCAGGCGGCGAAACGCAGCCGCGCGACGCCACGGTGACGCTGCAGGGCGCGCTGAAGCACGCCACCGTGATCGCGGGCGAGGCGATGGCGGTCGACCTGGATGCCTGCACCGCGGTCGTACACACCGAGGACGGCGTCGAGCGCCCCCTCTCGTACGACCACGTGGTGTTCGCGCTCGGCTCGATCACGAAGGCACTGCCCATTCCAGGGCTCGACGAGCAAGGCGTCGGTTTCGGCACGCTGGAAGAAGCGGTGTACCTGCGCAATCACGTGCTGGATCGCATCCGTTTCGCCGCGACCACGAGAGACGACGCCGAACGCGAGAGGGCGCTCACCTTCGTCTTCATCGGCGGCGGGTACACCGGCGTCGAGGCGATTGCGGAGCTCCACGAACTCGCGAGGCAGGAGGTCGCCACCTACCCATCTCTAGCCATGCACGACATGACCTGGCTGCTCGTGGAGGCAGCGGACCGGATCGCGGCGGAGGTCGGGAAGCCCCTGTCGCAGTGGACCCTGAAGACGCTGCGGCAGCGAGGTATCCGCGTGCTTCTGAAGACGGAGATGAAGAGCTGCGAGGACGGCGTCGTGCAGCTCAGCGACGGCAGCACGCATCCCTCCGACACAATCGTGTGGTCCGCCGGTGTCACGCCGAGCCCCATGATCGAGCGGTTCGGCGTGCCCACCGGCCCGAAGGGGCACGCGCAGGCGAACGAGTGTCTGCAGGTGGTGCGCGACGACGGTTCCGTCGTGAAGGGTGCCTGGGCGGTCGGCGACAATGCTCAGGTGCCGAAGCCGAGTTCGGGTTCGAAGCCCTCGTACTATCCGCCGAACGCGCAGAACGCCCTGCGGCAGGCGAACCTGCTCGCGCACAACCTGCTCGGTGCGCTGCTGGATGAACCGCCGATGCCGTACCGCCACGAATCCCTCGGCACGCTGGCCAGCTACGGCAGGCACCAGGGGGCCGCGGTCATCAAGGGGGTTCAGCTCAGCGGATGGCCGGCGTGGGCGGTCGACAAGGTGTACCACGCGCTCGCGATGCCCAGCATGAGCCGGCGGATCCGTCTCGTCGCGGGATGGCTCGCCAATATCCTGGCGAGCCGCGACCTCACGTCGACATCAGCGGTGCTTACGCCTCGCCGCCCGTTCCACGAGGCGATGGCGGCCGCGAAGGCTCATGCGAAGGCGAAGGCTTCGTGATGCCCCTTCAGTAGCGCAGGCCGTGACCGAACCGGAACACCGGGTCGGCGGTGTCGAACGGCACGTCGGAACGGCTGGCGAGCACCGCCTCCATCGAGCGCGGCAGATCGAACGGCAGCGATCCCTGCGGGGACCGTTCGCCGAACAGCACACGCAGCACCGCGGCATCCGACGCGCCGTAGTCGGCGAGCAGAGCGGCCGCCACTGTCTCCAGTCCGCCCAGCACGGCCGGCCGGTCGAGGTAGATGTCGATGACCGTAGGCACGGTGCCCGCGATCGTCTTCATCCGCGCCAGTTCCTCGGCGGGCCACTCCAGTGAACCGGAGTGGAACAGGTCGGAGAAACCGCCCTTGCCGCCCTCGTACGGGGCCTTGATGCGCAGGATGGCGGCATCCGCCTCCTCCGGTGTCTCCACGACCGTCGCGTAATCGGCGAGCGCTTCCGCGTGCACGCCCTCTGCGTAGACCTTGATGCCGCGGGTCAGCGGCAGCACGGCCCCGGTGTTGGTCAGCAGCGTGAGCGAGTCGCTCTGGGCATCCAGTCCCTCGGCCACGAAGTCGGCGAGGCCGACGACGGCTTCGGCGTGGTCCTCGTCGACGAACGGGTCGTCGAAGAGGCCGAGCGCGAACTTCTCCCGAAGCAGTCGTCGCACCGAGACGTCGAGGCGCTCCTCGGTGACGCTGCCCTCCGCAACGAGGTCGAGCAGCACGTCCGTGCACAGCTCTCCGCCGAACTGGTCGACACCGGCGTCCAGTGCCTTCAGCATGCGCTCCGGGCGGCTCAGCTGCTCGACTCCCCACGCCCTCGCGGGCATGGCGGTGCCCATCACGGTGGCGTCGGTGAGCAGGCCCCAGTCGGTGCAGACGATGCCCTGGAACCCGAGTTCGTCGCGCAGCAGGTCGGTGATGACGGACTTGTTGAAGCCGAAACCGACCTCCTCCCAGTCCGTGCCGACAGGCATCCCGTAGTACGGCATCATCTGGGTGGCGCCCGCGCCGATCGCGGCGACGAACGGCTTCAGGTGGTAGTCCCGCGCGTCGCCCGGATACACCTGCTCTCGGCCCCACTCGAAGTGCGGGTCTTCCCCGTCCTTCTGCGGGCCACCGCCCGGGAAGTGCTTCACCATCGTGGCCACCGACTCCGGGCCGAGGCTCTCGCCCTGGAATCCCCGGATGTAGCCGACGACGAGGCGCGAGGTGAGATCGGCGTCCTCGCCGAAGGTGCCGCTGATCCGGGACCAGCGCGGCTCGGTGGCCAGATCGATCTGCGGGTGCAGGGCCACACGCAGGCCCACGGCCAGGTACTCCTGCCTTGCGATGTCGGCGAAACGCTCCAGGCGCTCCGGGGAACCGATCGCCGCGAAGCCGAGCGTCTCCGGCCACTGCGAGAACGGGCCGGACAGGATGGACGTGAACGGATTGTCGCTGAAGGTGTGGCGCGGGTCGGTCGAGAACGTGATCGGAATGCCCAAAGGCGACTCGAGCGCAATCCGCTGCACCGCGTTGTGCCAGGCCGCGAACTCCCGCCCGTCGGGCGCAGCGCCCAGCAGGTTGAAGTGGTTCATGCGGCGGTTGCGCACCATCGCCACCGCCGACGGCAGTCCGAAGACCGGGTTGCCGACGGCGGGGTCGCCGAACGACACCATGGTGTGGAACAGCATTCCGGCCTTGTCGGCTACGTCCATGCGGGCGAGCAGATCCTCCACCCGCTGCTCGATCGACAGCGACGCGTCCTGATACGGAAAGCGCACGTCGCGCAGGGTTTCGTTCGTCATGTCACTCCTCTTCGGGTCGATTCGGGCGAGTATTCGGCCTCACTTGCTGGCCTTGATGAACCAGACGCAGAACGCGCCGAGGATGCTCAGCGCGATGCCGATGGGGAAGAGCGCGCCGTAACCGAACCCGAGCACGATCGCGCCGGCGATGCCGGGTGCCAGGGTCTGCGGCAGCGTGGCGGCGATGTTCACGACGCCGAGGTCCTTCGCGAACGACTTCGCCGAGGGCAACACCTGGCTCATCAGCGCGGTGTCGACGGCCTGGAACATCCCGAATCCGAGTCCCATCACGAGAGTCATGATCATCCACGAGGTGAAGGTCGGCCACACCCAGGGCAGAACCAGGGCTGCAGCCATGACGATGGACGAGCCGAACACGAACGGCTTGCGGCGCCCGATCTTGTCGGAGAGCGGTCCGGAGACGACGGTCGCGACGATGGTGCCCACGATGCTGATGATGCCGAGCAGCGGGATGACGTCCTGCGGCTTCGCGACGTGCAGGTAATCGGTGAGGATGAACAGCTGAAATCCCGTGACGCCGAAGTACCCCGTGTAGAGCAGGAGGCGACCGGAGAACGCCCAGAAGAAGTCAGGATGCTTGACCGGGTTCACCCAGAAGGTGCGAAGGAAGTCGCCGAAGCTGAACGACTCGTTGCGCATGTTGGTGCTCGAGTAATCCGGGTTGAACACGACGAACAGAACGAGCATCGCGAGCGCGAAGACGGCGAACACGACGTAACCGGCCGCGATGCTGTTGAAGAAGAGCGAGCCGATGATCTGGCCGCCGAGTGCGCCGACCATGAGGCCGATGCCGGAGAGTGCGGCGAACGTTCCCCGGCGCGCGAGCGGCACCCGATCGGGAAGCACGGCGCTCAGCGGGCCCTGCGCGAAGTTGTAGGTGATCTGCACGAGCGTCCACGCGATCGCGACGCCGACCAGGGTGTTCGCGAACGCCAGTCCCACCAGCGAGAGTCCGCCGGCCAGGGCGCCGAGCACGATCCACGGCGCGCGACGACCGAACCGGGAACGCGTGCGGTCCGAGATCTGACCCGCGGCGGGCTGCGCGATCATCGCCGCGAAGGCTCCGATCGTGGCCACGATCGTGAAGTTCGCCACCTTGTCGGAGGCGTTCATGACCGTGAGCTGCTGCGGCAGGAGGATGCCGGGCACGGAACCCCAGATGAGGAAGATGCCGAAGTTGGCCGGGATGATCCAGCCGAGCAGTCGCCCCACGCCCTTGATGGGCGCCGGCGGGTCGTCGCTGCCATCGGCGACGGCGATGAAGGTGGTCTCCGTCATCGTCGGTCCTGAGGGCGACATGGGGTCTGACGACATTGTCATGGCGTGTCCTTGGTCGAAGCGGGCGGGATGCCCGTGGGTCGGGTCCCGGCGACCGGCATCCGTGCGCGGCCGAGGACACGCTAACACGACAAACCGGCACTCTTGCCGGTTTTCTCGGAAAAATCTGCAAAAGTGCCGGTTTCTTGAGTGTGTGCTGCCGTCGAGCGGTCGCGCGACGGCACAATGGTGGGGATGACATCCACCGAGCAGGGCTATGCCAGCGGTCGCGCGCGCCGCGAGAAGATCATCGCCGTCGCCACGGCGCTCTTCGGGCGCGTGGGGTTCAACGGCGCCACGATGCTCGAGATCGCGGCCGAATGCGGCATCTCCCGCGCAGGGCTCTCGCACCACTTCCCCACCAAGGAATCGCTGCTCGAGGCCGTGCTCGCCACCCGCGACCGGGAAGACCTGGAGCGGTTCCGTCGCAACGGGTCGGCTGGAACCGACGGTCTCGGCATCCTGCGCGGCATGGTCGACCTCGCGGCGCACAACACCGAGGTGCCCGGCATCATCGGCCTCTACGCGGTGCTCTCGGCCGAGGCAGGCGACCCGTCGCATCCTGCGCATCAGTACTTCATCGAGCGGTACGAGCGCATCCGCAAGGGCACCGCACGTGCGCTTCGTCGCGCCCAGGACGCCGGCTACCTCGACGACGACACGGACATCGACGACACCGCTATCGAGCTCACCGCCCTGATGGACGGTCTGCAGGTGCAGTGGCTGCTGGATCCGGCATCCGTCGACATGCCCGCCGTGGTGCGCCGCCGCATCGAGCAGGTGCTCACGGTGCCGCTGTTCGACGCCGACGAGACCCGGGCCGCTAGCTGAAGTCGGTTCGCGGGTCGGGCGGGCAGTTCCAGCGCAGGATCGCCTGCCGCTCGTGCTCGTACCCGAGCTCGCAGACGCTTCCGGTGTCGAGCCGGATCACGGCGCCGGCGGTGACCGGCAGACCCGCCCAGGTGACGGCCAGCATCCGCAGGAAGTGCCCGTGCGAGACCAGCAGAACGTCGTCGCCGTTCAGCAGGCTCGGCGTGCACTTGTCGATCACGCTCTGAGCGCGTGCCTGAACCTGCTCGGCGGTCTCCCCCGGCGTCTGGCCGGGGATGACGCCGTCGTGCCACAGGTCCCACGGTCGGCCGTCGCGGGAGGCGACGATCTGCGGGGTCGTGATGCCCTCGTATCCGCCGTAGTCCCACTCGACGAGGTCGTCGTCGACGGTGGGATGCGCGTAGCCGGCGAGCGCGGAGGTGCGGCGGGAGCGCGCCCGTGGGCTGCACAGCACGAGGGCGAAGTGGTGTCCGCGCAGCATGGACCCCTGGTCGCGCGCCTGCTGCTCACCGCGTTCGGTGAGCGTGAGGTCGGTGACGCCGGTGTGCCGGCCGACGCGGCTCCACGGCGTCTCGCCGTGCCGGATCAGCACGAGTCGTCCGTTGCGATCGGTCTCGCCGTCAGACATGCGTCCTCCCGATGCTCGCGGTGTGTTCCCACCTTGTCAGATCCGGCCCGACGCGACCACGAACCCACTCCGCGCCGCTTGTCGCTACAGCTTCCGGCAATCGCTACACGAAAAGTCTGTAGCGGATGCCGATAGGTGTAGCGCGAGCGGATTCAGCCGGTCGACATCCACCCTCCGCTATTCTCGTTCTCGTCCGGTTCGCCGCCTCGTGCTCACCCAGGCGGATCTTGAGCCGGTGCTCGAAAAAGGGGCACTTGAGCCGCGCCAGTCGGCGAGACACATACGGAATTCACCTCCGTTCCGTCTCGAAAGGCTTTGCCATGCCCTCCGTCTCCGCCCACGTCGCCATCACCCTCGCCTCGCATGTCGACAACGTCTTCGGGGTCATGGGCAACGGCAACGCCTACTTCCTCGACGCTCTCGTGCGTCAGACGCACGCGCGCTACACCCCGGTTCGACACGAGGCCGGAGCGGTCGTCGCAGCGGATGCCCACTTCCGCGCCTCCGGGCACATCGCGGCGGGCACCGCGACATATGGCGCCGGGTTCACGAACACGATCACCGCGCTGGCCGAGGCGGTGCAGGCGCACGTACCGCTCATCCTCGTCGTCGGCGACGAGCCGACCTCGGGTCCGCGCCCGTGGGACGTCGACCAGATCGCGCTCGCCTCGGCGGTCGGTGCGCGCACGTACACGGTGGGGCGAGCGGATGCCGCAGCCACGACCGCGATCGCCGTCGAGCACGCGCTCGCGTACAGCGTTCCCACCGTGCTGGCCATCCCGTACGACGTCGCGCAGCTGGATGCCGGCCCCGTTCCGCAGGCGCCGCAGCCTCAGCTCCCGAGTCCGCTGGCGCCGAGCGACGAGTTCTCGCGGGCGCAGCTTCGACGTCTGGCGCAAGCACTGGCAGGCGCACAGCGCCCGTTCCTGCTCGCCGGCCGGGGCGCCTGGCTCGCGGGCGCCGGCGAGGCGCTGGGTGACCTCGCCGCCGCGACGGGAGCGGTGACGGCATCCACGGCGCTCGGGCGAGGCACCTTCCCCGACGCCCGCTTCGACCTCGGCGTCACAGGCGGCTTCGGAGCGGACGGCGCGATGGAGCTGGTGCGCGAAGCCGACGTCGCCGTGGTGTTCGGGGCATCCCTCAACCAGTTCACGATGCGCTTCGGCCGGCTCTTCTCCCCCGAGACGCATGTGGTGCAGGTCGACACCGGTGCAGCGGCCACGCATCCGAACGTCGGCGGATTCATCCGCGGTGACGCTCGGATCGTCGCTTCGGAGCTGGTCGACGCGTTGCGCGAACTGGATGCGACGCCGAGCGGCTGGCGCGAGACCATCGACCTCGACGCGCTCAGGAGACGCCCCGAGGGTGAAGGCATCGCCTCCGACGGTCGGCTCGACCCCCGCACGCTCGCCGCTCGCATCGGCGAGCTGCTCCCGCAGGATCGCGTGGTGGTCTCCGACGGCGGTCACTTCATCGGCTGGGCGAACATGTACTGGCCGGTCGCGTCTCCCGATCGGATGATCATGGTCGGCACCGCCTTCCAGTCCATCGGGCTCGGGATGCCGTCGGTCGCCGGCGCCGCTCTCGCCAAGCCGGACTCGACGGTCGTGCTCACCACGGGCGACGGCGGCGGGCTCATGGCCCTCGCCGACCTCGAGACCGCAGTGCGCGTGGCCGGCGGCCGCGGGATGGCCGTGGTCTGGAACGACGCAGCATACGGCGCAGAGGTGAACCTGTACGGGCTGAAGGGGCTCGCGCGCGAACCGATGCTGATCCCGGAGGTGGACTTCGCCGGACTCGCAGCAGCCGTCGGAGCCGAGGGCGTGGTCGTGCGCACCCTCGACGACCTCGAGCGCCTGCGTGCATGGACGGCGACGCCGGCGACCGAACGGCCGTTCCTTGTCCTGGATTGCCGCATCACCCACCAGGTGATCTCGCCGTACCAGGAAGAGGTCATCCGGGTGAACTCGTAGGCGCGCTCCTACTGCGCGGTCAGCACGACCGGACCGTCGTCCGTGATGGCGATCGTGTGCTCGCTGTGCGCGGTGCGTGCTCCGGTGGCGCTGCGAAGCGTCCATCCGTCCGGATCGGTCACCAGCACCGCCGTGTCTGCCATGACCCAGGGCTCCAGCGCCAGCAGCAGACCGGGGCGCAGCTTGTATCCACGGCCGGGTCGCCCGGAGTTCGGGATGTGCGGATCCTGATGCATCGTCGAGCCGACGCCGTGTCCGCCGAACTCCGTGTTGATCGGGTAGCCGACGTCGGAGAGCACCGTGCCGATCGCGCGCGAGATGTCGCCGATGCGAGCGCCCGGCACGGCTGCCTCGATCCCGGAGGCGAGCGCGCGCTGCGTCGTCTCGATCATGCGGGCATCCGCCTCATCGATCGTGTCGCCCACGATAAAGCTGATCGCGGAGTCCGTCACGATGCCGTCGAGGGATGCCGCGAAGTCGAGCGAGAGCAGGTCCCCGTCGCGCAACGCGTAGTCGTGCGGGAGCCCGTGCAGCACCGCGTCGTTCACCGATGTGCAGATCACGTGCCGGAACGGTCCGCGCCCGAACGAGGGCGCGTAGTCGACGTAGCACGACACCGCTCCCGCGTCCGCGATGGCCTGTGCCACCCACTCGTCGATCTCGAGCAGATTCGTACCGACCTTCGTGCGCTCGCGCATCCGTCGGAGCACGTCGCCGACGAAGGCGCCGCTGGCCTGAGCGCGACGAAGCTCATCCGGGCCGAGCAGTTCGATCATGGGTTCCTCACAAAACAGGATGGACGAGAGCGGTAATACTATACCGGTATTATCATCGGGTCATGGTCAGACTTCCGTTGTCCCCCGTCGAAGTGCATCGAGGAGAGCGTCTCGGGGCGCTTCTGCGTCGGGCGCGGAACGAGCGCTCGATGGTGGATGTCGCGCTCACGGCCGGCATCTCCCCCGAGACGCTGCGCAAGATCGAGACGGGCCGCATCGCCACGCCGTCGTTCACCACGATTGCGGCGATCACCACAGCACTGGGCCTCTCGCTCGACGACGTGTGGGCGTCGATCAGCGAGGACGACGCCGCGCCGTCCGCCGAACGCGACCGCCGGATCGCGTCCTAGCCCGCGCATGCCCGACCCGCACCCCCTCGTCTCCGACGCCCGCGCCCAACTGGCCGGCCTCCTCGAGCGCATCGACCCGGCGGTCTTCCGTGAACTCCGCGTCGGCGATCGCGGCGAACGCCCGGCCGCGGTGCTCGTGCTGTTCAGCGAGGCGAAGGCGCAGCCATCCGCTCCGGCCGAGCTGTGTGTTCTGCTGCAGGTGCGCGCGGCCACGCTGAGGCAGCACGCCGGTCAGGTGTCGTTCCCGGGCGGCCGTGTCGAACCCGGCGACGAGGATGCCGCCCAGACCGCGCTGCGTGAGGCGGCGGAGGAGACCGGGCTCGACCCGAGCGGGGTGGACGTGCTCGCGACGCTCCCGCCGGTCCCGCTCGCGGTGAGCAACCACCTGGTGACGCCGGTGATCGGGTGGTGGGAGCACCCGATCGTCCTGAGCGCCATCGATCCGGCTGAGACGACGCTCGTGTGGCAGGTACCCGTGTCGCAGCTGCTGGACCCGGCGTCCCGTTTCACTGCAGTGAGAGAGCGCCGCGGATCCCGCTACAGCGGTCCCGCGTTCGACGTCGAAGGCGTCGTCGTCTGGGGCTTCACGGCCATCCTGCTCGATCGCCTCTTCGACGCACTCGGCTGGACTCGGCGGTGGGATGCCACGCGCGAGCGCCTCATCGACCGGTAAGACGCCTCAGATCTCGACGTCGCTGCCCATGGTGACGGTGCGCAGCGCCGGCAGGCCGAACCGGGCAGCCGGATTGGCGGCGTTGTGCGCGATCGCGACGAACAGCGAGCGCCGCCACGGAACCATGCTGTTGGTCCGCGTCGTGCGGATGGCGCCACGCGAGATGAAGTACGACGCGTGCGTGAAGTCGCCGGCGTTGAGCGGCAGCACGCCGGCCCGGCACGCGGACCGCAGCGCCTTCGGGATGTCTGGCTTGTCCGAGAAGCCGAACCGGATGCTCAGATGCTCGATGCCGTCATCCGCGTACCCGAGATCGTCGTAGCTGAACGCCTCGGATGTCGGCACGTGCGGCACCTGCGCCGTGCTGACGGAGACGATGATGACGTGCTCGTGCAGCACATGGTTGTGCTTCACGTTGGCGCGCAACGCGAGCGGCGTCGTGTCTTTGTTCGGGTGCGGGAAGATCGCGATGCCGGGCACGCGAGGCAGGTTCTGCGCGCGCACGTCTTCGATGAAGCGCGCGAGCGACCCTTCCTTGCGCCTTCGGTCGCTCTGCACGAGCTGCCGCCCTCGGCGCCAGGTGGTCATGACGAGGATGACCAGCGCGGCGATGAGCAGAGGCACCCAGCCGCCGTTGAGGATCTTGGACAGGTTGCCGGCCAGGAACGTGAGCTCGAGACCGCCGAAGGCGACGGCGCAGATCACGATCTTCCAGGACGCCCAGTGCCACAACGGGCGGGCGACGAGCAGGAGCAGAAGGGTGTCGACGACCAGCGCGCCGGTCACGGAGATGCCGTACGCCGTCGAGAGCCGGTCGGATGACCCGAACGCGAGGGTCACGGCGATGACGCCGATGAAGAGCAGGAAGTTGACGGCGGGGAGGTAGATCTGCCCGCCCTCCCGTTGGGATGTCTGTCTCACCGTGAGGGGCGGCAGCACGCCGAGGTGCACGGCTTGCCGCGAGAGCGAGAACGCGCCGGAGATGACCGCCTGGCTCGCGATGACCGTCGCGGCCGTGGCCAGGATCACCATCGGCAGGCGTCCCCATTCCGGAATCAGCAGGAAGAACGGATTGATCCGTGCGGCGGGGTGGTGCAGGATCAACGCTGCCTGCCCGAGGTAGTTGATCGTCAGCGCGGGGAAGACGAGGAAGAACCAGGCGCGGCGGATGGGCGAGCGCCCGAAGTGCCCCATGTCGGCGTAGAGCGCCTCGGCACCGGTGATGGTCAGCACGACGGCCCCGAGCGCGATGAACGACACCCCCGGATGCGCGATCATGAACACCACGGCGTAGGTGGGCGACAGCCCGAGCAGAACCGCCGGATACTGCACCACCATGGTCAGCCCGGCCGCGGCCAGGGCGACGAACCAGAGCACCATCACCGGTCCGAATAGCACGCCGACGCTTCCCGTTCCGAAACGCTGAACGACGAAGAGCGCGATCAGGATGACCGCGGCGATCGGGATGACCAGGTGCGTGATCGCGGGGACCGTGACGTGAAGACCTTCAACGGCTGACAGCACACTGATGGCGGGGGTGATGATCGAGTCGCCGTAGAAGAGAGCGACGCCCACGATGCCGATCACGAGGAGTGCGCCGGCGCGTGCGGCCTTGTTGGCGTACAGGCGCTGCGCAAGCGCGGCGAGCGCCATGACCCCGCCCTCGCCGTCGTTGTCCGCCCGCATCAGGATGGCGAGGTACTTGATCGACACGATGATCGTGATGCTCCAGAACATGAGCGACACGACGCCGTACACGTCGTCCTGCTCCGGACGCACCGCGCCGCCGTCGAGCAGGAACACCGTCTTCAGCGCGTAGAGCGGGCTCGTGCCGATGTCGCCGAACACGACCCCCAGCGCGGCGAGCGCTGCCGCCGCCATCGCACCGTGTCGGCCGCCTCTGGCCGGTGCCTTTGCGCCATGACCGGCTGCCGGCCCGGCGACAGTCTTTCCTCTCGGGTGCACCTGCGTCACGCTACGCCGGTTCCGCGCCCATGCGCGTCACGGCACTCGGACGAACTCCGCGAGAACGCAAAGGAAGCGTTCAGCGTCTTCGATGCATCCTCAAGCGTCCGCCCGACTCCGCGCGAAGCAGCCACTCGCGTTCCTGCTACGGTCGTATGCATGGGGACGATATGCATCGCGCGCATGACGGTGCTCTCGTACGTCTTCCGCGACCGCCGCGCCTGACGGCGCGCCAGCCTTCGCACACGTTCCAGCGCGCCGTCCATCCAAGACGTCATCCGCACCTTGGACGGACCGCCTCTCGCGCTCTCTCGCGCTCACTCGTTCCGCCGGGGTGCTCCATCACTCTTCTTGGAGCGCGCTCATGCCTCGTTCTGTCCATGGCGGCCGCCACGAACTCGGCCAGAACTTCCTTAACCACCGACCCACCATCGACCGGATCACCCGGCTCGTCGATGACACCTCCGGACCGGTCCTCGAACTGGGTGCCGGAGACGGCGCCCTCACTCGTGAGCTCGTCCGGCTCGGCAGGCCGCTCACCGCGATCGACATCGACGAGCATCGCGTTCGTCGCTTGCGGCGTGCGCTGCCGAAGGTTCGCATCGAACACGCGGATGCCACGCGCTATCCGCTGGATGCGTCGGTCATCGTGGGAAACATCCCGTTCCATCTGACGACGCCGATCCTGCGCCGGCTTCTGGCTTCGCACGGCTGGCAGCACGCGGTGCTGTTGACCCAATGGGAGGTAGCCCGCAAACGGGCCGGCGTCGGCGGCCGCACCATGATGGCGGCGCAGACAGCACCCTGGTTCGACTTCAGGCTCGACGGGCGGGTGCCTGCGTGGTGCTTCACGCCGATGCCCAGTGTGGACGGCGGGCTGCTCACCATCGCCCGACGCCGCACACCGCTGGTCCCGCTCCGGCAGCGCCCTGCGTACGAAGCCTTCGTGCACAAGGTCTTCACCGGTGCCGGCGGCACGCTGCCTCGAGTCGTTCAGAGGGCATCCGGAGCGGATGCTTCGCACGTGCGACGCGCGCTGATGGATGCCCGTGTTCCGCCTCGCACGCTCCCCCGCGACCTCGATCCGCAGCAGTGGTCGAGGCTGTGGGCGGGCCTCCGCCGCTGACGAACGAGCGAACGGCCGGCCGCGATGTCGGCAAAGATGAGCGGCGATCCATCCCCCGTTCGGGTGGCTCCGACAGCAAGATGGAACGTGCTCGCGTGCGCCGGTGCACGCCGGAAGGATGCCTGAGGTGAGTCTTTTGGAGACGCTGCGTTCCACAGCCGCAGCTGCGACGGATGCCGCGCATCAGCCGTGGACATCCCACGACACTCTCGTGATCGTGATGGCGGCGATCGGGATCGCCATCGTGGTCGTCCTGATCGTCGTGGTGAAGATGCACGCGTTCCTCGCGCTCACCATCGCCTCGCTCGTCGTGGGGCTCGGTTCCGGCATCTCCCTGGAGAAGATCACCGCGTCGTACGAGGCCGGCGTGGGTGGCGTGCTCGGTTACGTCGGCGTACTGATCGCACTCGGCGCGATGCTCGGCAAGCTTCTCGCCGATTCCGGCGGCGCCGATCGCGTCGTCGACACGCTCTTGCGCGGCCGGCCGGCGACGCTTCCGTGGAAGATGGCGCTGATCGCCGGGATCATCGGCATCCCGATGTTCTTCGAGATCGGTCTGGTGCTCCTCATCCCCGTTGTCATGCTCGCCGTGCGCCGTGCCAAGAGCAGGGCCATGCTGCTGGGCATCCCGGCTCTCGCCGGGCTGTCCGTGTTGCACGGCTTCATCCCGCCGCACCCCGGGCCACTCGCGGCGATCGGACTGCTGCACGCGAACGTCGGCATCACACTGGCGTTCGGCCTGCTGATCGCGATCCCGACCGTGGTGGTCGCCGGCCCGCTGTTCGGCCGGCTCGCGGCGCGCTGGGTGCCGGTCGAGGCATCCGGTGCCGCGCTGGCCGTCACGGTGGGCGGCAAGGGTGCCGACGCGGAGACCGGTGGTCACCGAGCCCAGGATCCGGACGCCACTCGCACACCGTCGTTCACGTGGACGCTGATCACGATCCTCTCCCCCGTCGTGCTGATGCTCGCCAAGGCCGCTTCCGATCTGTGGCTGCCATCCGGGTCGGTCGCTCGTAACGTGCTCGACTTCATCGGCGACCCGGTGACCGCGCTGCTGATCGCCGTGCTGCTGGCCATGGTCACCTTCGGCACGACCGTCGGATTCTCGCTGCCCACCCTGACGAAGAAGATCGGGGCGAGCCTCCTTCCGATCGTCGGGGTCATGCTCATCGTGGGTGCAGGCGGCGGCTTCAAGCAGGTGCTCGTCGATGGCGGCGCGGGCAACTCGATCGCGAAGATCGCCGTGGCCACGAGCCTCTCGGTCGTCGTGCTCGGCTGGATCGTCGCCGTGCTGATCCGGTTGGCGACGGGCTCCGCAACTGTCGCAACGGTCACCGCAGCCGGCATCGTCGCACCGCTCGCGGTGCACCTCTCGCCCGTGCAGCTCGCGCTACTGGTGCTCTCCATCGGTGCCGGGTCGTTGTTCTTCTCGCACGTCAACGACGCTGGATTCTGGCTCGTTCGCGAATACTTCGGGCTCACGATCGGACAGACCATCAAGTCGTGGTCTGTCATGGAGACCGTCATCTCGGTGATGGGCTTCGTTCTCGTGCTGCTGCTCTGGGCCGTCGTCTAGCCCGCATCCCGCCCCTGTTCGGGAGTCGGCCACAGACGTTCTGAAAGTGGTCTTCGAGTCGGCGGTCGCACCGTTGACATCACCCGCCACGACGCGTAGCACGGGAAGTGCGGTTCTTCGGTGGCGATCAGCCGCCTCGACCACACGAATTCGCCGATCGGACCGCCCCTGGTCGGCACGACATCACCGAGTGTTTCCGTCGGCGATGGAGCGTGGCACTGGCTGGCGCGACGCAACGACGAACGCCGTGTCTGCGGATGTCATCGGGCCGGCAACAGGGAGGGCGATCATGGCGGAAAGCATCCTCAAAGTCACCGAGTCGCGCGAGGTGCGTGTGCGAATGGATCTCGATGCTGACCGGATCGAGACCGTGAACCTGGTGGTGGTGCCGCGGGACAACGACCTCGTCGAGGTCGACCTCGAGCGCCACGTTCTCGGGTTCATCGAGCGAGCCGGGCAGGTGTTCGTGGCGCTGGCCGGCGAGCGCCTGGACCGCGCCGAGGAATGCGGCCAGTCGCTCCTCTGGGATCACGCGGCCGCGGAGTTGATCCGGAAGGCGAGGCGCAACCAGGAGCACGAGCCGCTGTCCGCCTGAAGTAGCGGATCGCCCCTACCGCGGTCCCGCCTCCTTCGCATCCCCCTGTTATGCGGGCTCGCGCGGGCGTAACGTCCGCATTATGGAGAACACAAAGGCCGGGCTCCTCGAGACGCTCGACACACGCGATATCGGCCGGTTCTACATCTATCTGGCCGTGCTGGCGACCATCGGCGGCTTCCTGTTCGGATTCGACTCATCGAACATCGGCTCGGCGCTGGTCTTCCTCCCGTTCAAGCTCGGGCCGGTTGCGACCGGCATCATCGTCGCAGGCGCGTCGCTGGGCTCGTTCGTCGGTGCACTTGCGGCTGGGCCGCTCACGGACAAGTTCGGCCGAAAGTCGTTGCTACTGATCGACTCGGGACTTTTCGCGGTGGGCTCCCTCATTTCCGCGTTCGCATTCGAGCCGGTCACACTCACCATCGGGCGAATCATCATCGGCATCGCGATCGGTGCCGACTCCGCGATCGCGACCGCTTACATCTCCGAGTTCGCTCCGGCGCGCCGACGCGGGTCTCTCGCCATCATCCAGCAGTGGATGATCACCATCGGCATCCTCGCCGCCTACGTGATCGCGGTCGTGATCTTGTGGATCGCCCCGGGCGTCGCATCCACCGTCGACTGGCGCATCATGCTCGGCATCGGCTTCATCCCCGCGATCATCTCCCTCATCATGCGGGCACGGATGCCCGAGTCCCCGCGATGGCTGCTCGAGCACGGCAACGAGGAGAAGGCCATGAAGGCGTTCAACCTCCTAGGGCTGGAGCCGACTCCCGAGGAGGTGCATTCCGAAGCCGTCGCGGTGCGCAGGGAACAGGAACGCGTCGCGGGTCAGTCCCTGTGGACGAAACCGGTGCGGCGTGCACTCCTGATCGTCTGCATCTTCTTCATCCTGCAGCAGATCACCGGCATCAACGTCGCGTTCTACTACGGTCCGCACCTGCTGACGCCCTACTTCGTCCATCCGGGAACCACGGCAGTGCAGTCGGAGATCTACGGCGTCATCGCCGCAGGCATCCTCGCCGTGGTGAATGTGATCGCGACCTACTTCGCTTTCCGCTTCATCGACAGCATCGGACGTCGACGTCTGGCGATCGGCGCATACATCGGGATGGCCGTGTTCCTGCTCGTCGGCTCGTACGGTGCCTCGTTCCTCTCCGGCATTCCGCAGCTGATCGTCGTCATGGTCGGGTTCGCCCTGTTCATCGCATGCTTCGCGATCGGCATCGGCGGCACCGGATGGTTGCTGCAGGGCGAGGTGTTCCCCACCGCCGTGCGCGGGCGGGCATCCGGAATCGGCGCCGCCGTGGACTGGCTGGCGAACTACGGGTTGGTGCTGGCCTTTCCGATCATGCAGGTCGGATTCGGGCTGGGGTGGACCATGATCGTCTTCGCGGTGCTCTGCGTGGTCGGCATCTTCTTCGTCTACTTCTTCCTGCCTGAGACGAAGGGGCACTCGGTCGAGCAGGTCGTGCACCTCTTCGAAGGGCCGGTGAACCGGAAGAACCCGGGAGAGCCCTCGGTCACTCGTTGAGTCACGGGCCGCGAGTCCCTCCTACTGGTGCGCCTCGAAAGGGTTCTGGCGATCGCGCAGTAGGTCGTGTGGGCTGGTGGGGTGGGGATCGACCTCGGCATCTGCCTTGTGGCCGCTACGGCCATGCTGCTCGGCTTCACCCTCGGCTGCCTCGTGATGTACATCGCTTTACAACGGCGGCTGCGCCAGGCCGGCGCGGTCGGGGGCCATGGGTCACGTTCCCGCGTGTCCGCAACACGGCAGGCATCCGCCTCCCGTCACTGAGCAGCGCCGCGTCCTACTTCGGCTTCACGTCGCTGCCTCACACCGGCCGCTCGACCGCACAATGGAACGTCCGTCAGACGACTCCCTGCCCTTGCAGAGTGACGGTCACAGTCGCACCGTAGGCGTGGTGAGTTGCGAAGACCAGACGTGTTCCGCCCGTCACGGACTGCACGGTGACGCCGTCGTGCGGTTCCACAACGGGGCGACGCCCAGGAACGGTCACGGCGATCTCGTCGCGTCCGAACGTGGGATCGGACACCGCGATCCTCGTGCGTCCGCCATCGGCGTCCTGCACGATCACAGAGGCGGCGCCGTCGATCGAGAGCTTTCCGACCTGGTGCGTGCCGATCGAGTAGGAGTTGGCAGCGACCAGCCCCAGCTGGGGATGGCGCACCGCCTGCAGGTCGGTCGAATTCACCAGGATCACCGGCCCGGTCGTCGATCCGTCGTAGCGCTCGAGCGCGTCGACTCCGCCACCGGGCACGATGGCGTAAGCGAGTGCACCAGGGCTCTCGGCCGCTGCGTGAGCGACGGACAGGCTGAAGACGTTCTTCGACACTATGGTGTTCGGGTTGGATGCGCGGACGAGTTGTCGGCTGCGCTGCACGTCCTGCAGTCCGACATCGACCGCGGCGTCTGCGAAGAAGACGTACCCGACGACGGTCTTCCTCGTCGCATTCGCATACTGCAGCCACCGCGGGTTGCTTGCGGAGCCCGGCCCGACGAAGGATGCGCCTCCGCGCAGCGAACCAGTCACCGACACGTCGTCCGTGGTCGCGGCGATGCGGCTGTCGATGGTCGTCAGCACGTCTCGGCCGTGCAGGTCGGTGACGCCTGCGACGAGTACGACGATCTCGTCGTCGAACATGAACCACGACTTCTGCGAGCGCGAGTTCGCATATGCGACGAAGTCATCGGGCAACTCGCCACGGCTCTTGGCGACGTAAGCCGCGTCATCGGATTGCACCATGCCGGCCACGGCATAGGCGCCCAGCTGCGCGCCGCCCGAGTAGTCGTTCGTGCCGAGTGGGAAGTAGACGTAGGTGTTCTGCGACACCGATGACGACGTGAATCCGGCTGCCGGGTTGTCGTAGAACTGCTCGCCGTACAGTTCAGGGATCGTCTTGCGTTCCTCGACCGGCGACGTCACGCCGCCGAGGCGGTACGGCTGTACGGCTGTCACGTAATCGACCCCGTACGCCTGGCTCTGGTCGTCGCCGGCCAAGTAAAGGTAGTGGGCTCCATCGCCCTGGAACCAGGGCAGCAGGTTCTCGCCGCTCATGTACTCGTACTTGCTGATGCGGGTCGAGCTGCGCGACAGCGCGAACGTGTAACCGGCGCGGCGGTGCACGTTCCGGTCCATGGCGTTGAACACGAACGTCGCCTGTTGCGGGAGGAGATCGGCGGCAGGGATGCTCGCATCCGACACGATCTCGGCGTAGCGCTGCACGCTGGTCGGCGACGTGAAGGAGTTCGGATCGATGGCGACCTGAGGAATGTCGTGCAGGTACTTCACGTACGACTTCAGATCTCCCGAACCTGGCGAGCCGGCGTATGCGGAAAGTGTGACGGCGGACTCGACGACGCTGACGGCATCCTTGTACCCCGTGGTGGTTCGGGAGATCGCACGGCCCTTGATCATCTCCATCATCCAGCCCTGCGCGATCACTGGCGCGAAGGTGCGGGACATCCATCCGTTGACCTGAGCGGCCAGGTTCGCGTTGCTCGCGTAGGCGGTTCCGTCGAGCATCGCGATCGTGGCCGCGACGCGGGAGAGCAGCCCTGTGCCGTAGCTGCCGGTGTAGGCGACCGAGGCATGCTGGATGAACGAGCCGTCGGCGTAGAAGCCGTCGGTGACTCCGTGCTGCAGGTTGTACGGGTCGATGGTGTCGTACACGGTCAGTTGGTCGGCGATGGCCTTCGTGATGCGCGCATCGTCGCCGAGCACGGCGCCCTGCACGATGCGGTTCGTCGTCATGTCGGCCAGATTGGCGCCGGTGTCGAAGCGCGAGTCGAGATCGACGTCCCCGTTCTTGCCGCTGCGCAGATAGAGGTCCATCGCGTGCACGTAGGTGGCGGCGAGATCGGGGCGATACGCCTCGAGCCGGTCGTGCAGCACGGCCAAGGTGCGGCTGGCGTGCATCGGGATGCCGATCTCCCAGTTGTACCAATTGCCGTAGTATCCGGTCGCTTGGTCGCCGAAGTAGTTGTCGTAGAGCCAGCTCAGCGCGTCGATCACGCGGTTCTGCACTGTGGTGTTGCCGGCTAGATCGGTGGGGACGGTCGATCCGCTCGGCAGCGGCATCGCCGTCGCGAACGCGATCTGACTGAGCTTGAGGTAGGTGCTGGTCAGGTTCGCGTCGTTCGTGCCCAGCGGCAGGCCGTTGAACAGCTGTGTTGTGGGTACGGTCGCCATGGCGGCCAGGTTGCTCTTCGCGGTGCGGTACAGCCCGGTCAGCTTGGTCTGCACCACCGGATCGGCGTTCGTCGCACTCGTGCCCACGAACGACGCGGTGATGTTGGCGAGCAGCGTCTGATCGTCGGCGCCCGCCGCGACGGCGCTGGGCGCGGCAAGGCGGATCTGCGGCCAACCCACGGCGGCGACGGCCGCACCCACTCCTGTTGCTTTGAGCACGGTTCGTCGACTGACATCACGCATGCGTCACTCTCCTTCGAGTAGCCCTCAGGGCAAGCCGGTCTGCGGCTGCCTGTTTCCACCCCCGAACAGGGGTGCGCGCGCGGCCGAGTGTAACAAGCGTGGGAAAGCGCTTGCAAGGGAGAACGGGTGGTCGGCACGTCGGTTGAAAGCAGGTCCCGCGTACCGTCTCTCGATGACTGCGCAAGGCTCCGAACGAGCCCCCGCAACACGAAAGCAACCCGTTCATGGACGGAAGTTGACATTCATCGAGCCGCAGAGCCAGGTCGCCTGACGGCAGTTCGAGTAACGTGCATGTGGCTGGGGTACCTGGACTCGAACCAAGAACAACTGAACCAGAATCAGCCGTGTTGCCAATTACACCATACCCCACCGGTCTACCCCTAGGAGCGGACCGCTGATCGGGAGCTGATCCCGACCGGTGCCGCCGGGGCGGCACGAGGGTCTACTTTACCGGACGCGAGGCGCGCCGGCCAAAACGGCGATCGATTCCTGTTGAGTGCCGTGACCGGCCGGGTTTAGCGTGAGCGCATGGCGCAGGAGGATGCCAGGGCGACCGGCGACGCGGACGGCCGCTTCGACGACCTGGTCGCCGAATTCATCGGACGCGACGGCGTCGTACCTCCCGGTGCGTCTGCGGGATTCGGCAACGGTTCGCTACGCGTCGACCGGCGCATCTTCGCGATGCTCGTACGCGGACGACTGGTCGTGAAGCTGCCCGCGGCGCGGGTGAGCGAACTCGTGGATGCCGGTGACGGCATCCGCTTCGACGCGAACAAGGGCACGCCGATGAAGGAGTGGCTCGCGCTGGATCCCACGTCCGGCGTCGACTGGACGCGGCTCGCCGAGGAGGCGTACCGCTTCGTCGGCCGACGGAGCGAGTAGAAGCGCTACTCGCTCCGGAGCGCCAGCAACCGCTCCAGCCGCGCGAGCGTCTCGGGCTTGCCGAGGATCTCCATCGACTCGAACAGGGGCGGCGACACCCGGCGGCCGCTCACGGCGACGCGCAGCGGTCCGAACGCGACACGCGGCTTCAGGCCGAGCACCTCGATCAGCGCCGCACGCAGCGTCACCTCGATGCCCTCGTGCGTCCACAGGTGCTCACCGAGCCGCTCCAGCGCCGTGAGCGACTCGCGCAGCACCTCGGCCGTGTTGTCGGGCAGGCCCGCGAGCGCGTCGTCCTCGTAGCGCAGCGCCGCGGCATCCGTGAACAGGAATCCGAGCATGCCGGGCGTCTCCCCCAGTAACTGCACGCGCTCCTGCACGAGTGGCGCCGCGGCATCCAGAATCGCGAGCTGCTTGTCGGATAGCGGCTCGGAAAGGATGCCCGCCTCGACGAGGTAGGGAATCGTGCGCTGCGCGAAGTCGGCTGTGTCGAGCATGCGGATGTGGTCCGCATTGATCGCCTCGGCCTTCTTCAGGTCGAATCGCGCCGGGTTCGGGTTCACATCGGCGACGTCGAACTTCTCGACCATCTCGTCGAGGGTGAACACGTCACGGTCGTGCGAGTACCCCCAGCCGAGCAGCGCGAGGTAGTTGTCGAGACCCTCAGGGATGAAACCGCGCTCCCTGTGGTGGAACAGGTTCGACTCGGGGTCGCGCTTCGACAGCTTCTTGTTCCCATCACCGAGCACCGAGGGAAGGTGCCCGAACTGCGGTATGAAGTCGGCGACGCCGATGTCGATCAGCGCTCGGTACAGCGCGATCTGGCGCGCGGTGGAGGGCAGCAGATCCTCGCCGCGCAGCACGTGCGTGACCCGCATGAGCGCGTCGTCGACGGGGTTCACGAACGTGTAGAGCGGCTGGCCGTTCGGGCGCACGACCACGTAGTCGCTGAACGAGCCGGCAGGGAACGTGATCGGGCCGCGCACGAGGTCGTCGAAGCCGAGCTCGGTGTCCGGCACACGAAGGCGCAGCGCGGGCTGCCGACCCTCGGCGCGGAACACCTCGAGCTGGTCAGACGTGTGATCCCGGTCACCGTTGTCGTACCCGTGCTGCTTCGGACGCCCGGCGGCGACGTTGCGCGCCTCGATCTCCTCCGGCGTCGAGTAGCTCTCGTAGACGTGTCCGGCATCGATCAGGCGGTCCAGCACGGCGGCATAGATCTCGCTGCGCTGCGACTGTCGGTACGGCCCGTCCGGACCGCCGGTCACGATGCCCTCGTCCCAGTCGATCTTCAGCCACGTGAGCGCGTCGAGAAGCTGCTCGTAGCTCTCCTCGGAGTCGCGCGCGGCATCCGTGTCTTCGATGCGGAAGATGAGCTTGCCGCCGGTGTGCCTGGCGTACGCCCAGTTGAAGAGTGCGGTGCGAATGAGGCCCACGTGAGGTGTGCCGGTGGGCGACGGACAGAAGCGCACGCGCACGTCGGTTCCGGTGGCGGTGCTGAACGGATACGGGGCCGGTGAGGAGGTCTCGGACATCGCCCTCAAGTCTACGGGCGGCTAGGTGCCGGGCCGATCGAGGGACTGAATTCGATACGCGCCTTCGGCGCTACTCAACCGGCGGGAATGGCGGGCGCGAGGGACCAGGCGGCGGCATCCAGCTCGAGGATGGCCGAGACGGTCGCCGCGATGGCCGGCACCTGGTCACTCCCCTGCGTGCCGACCAGCTGGATGGTGCGCTCGTCGCGGTTCGCGGTGGGCCTGATCACGACTCCGGCGGGCAGCGTGGAGACGGCGAGTGCCAATGACGGGATGAGCGCGACCCCGAGCCCCGCCGACACCATTCCGAGCACCGCCGTGAAGTTGTCGGTCTCGTACGCAATCGCGGGACGGAATCCGGATGTCTCGGCTAGCTGCAGCAGGTGTCCGCGGCAGCGCGGGCATCCGGCGATCCAGTTCTCGTCGCTGAGCTGGGCGAGGGCGATCGCATCGGAGGCGGCGGCAGGATGTCCAGAGGGAATCGCGACCATGATCGGGTCGCGCCACAGCGGCACGACCACGAGCCCCTTGGCGCCCTCCGCGTGCGGATCGACGCGGTCGCCGGCATAGGAGAACGTGATGGCCAGGTCAGCGCGCTGGGAGCGCACGGCCTCGACGGCCTCGGGCGGCTCGGCCTCGAGGTAGCCCACCCCGATGCCCGGATGCGTCTGCTGCAGCCCGCGCAACACCTGCGGCACCAGGGTGGACGATGCCGTGGGAAACGCAGCCAGCCGCACTCGCCCGGCACGCAAGCCAGACAGCTCGGCCAGCTCGCCGGCTGCGGCGTCGAGTGCGGTGGTGATCGTGCGGGCGTGCCGAGCGAGCACGCGTCCCGCCTCGGTCAAGCGCACGCCACGGCCAGAGCGAGCGATCAGGGGCATCCCGATGCGCGCCTCCGTGCGCCTCAGGTGCTGGCTCAGCGCGGGCTGGCTGTAGCCGAGCGCACCGGCCGCCGCCGTGATCGAGCCGTGCTCGACGATGGCGCGGATGATGCGCAGCGTGTGGGCATCGAGCTCCAGCGACGTCGCATCCTGTTGCAGAGTCATCACCGAAGCATAACCGGGAGTTATGCGAGCGATCGGATACCTCCGATTGTGCAATGTCTTTGCGTCGCTCAGGCTCGAAGGGTGCTTGAACAGTTCCGCTTCGAATTCGAGGGTGCCGGCGCCGGATACCTGGCGGCGTGCACCGGCGGCCTACCCGCCCTGTGTTCGATGGACGCCATCCGCGACGACCTCGACCTGTGGCGCGCCGGCACGGCAAGCCCGGCCCACTACGATCAGTCGGTCACGCGCTCGAGGGCGGCCTTCGCCCGCCTCGCCGGCGTGGACATCGAGCGCGTGGCCATCGGCTCGCAGAGCTCGGTCTTCGCGGGCATGATCGCGGCATCCGTTCCTGACGGCGCCGAGGTGCTCTGCGTCGAGGGAGACTTCAGCTCGGTCGTCTTCCCGTTCCTGCAGCACGAGCGCCGGGGTGTGCGGGTGCGGCACGTACCGTTGTCGGCACTGGCCGATTCCGTGTCCGATGACACCTGGCTGGTCGTCTACTCCCTGGTGCAGTCGGCGACGGGCGAGGTAGCGGATGCAGCGAGCATCCGTTCCGCCGCCGCTCGCGTCGGTGCGCGCGTGCTCTGCGACACCACGCAGGCCGCCGGCTGGCTTCCGCTTGCACCTGAGACGGTGGATGCCACGATCTGCCACGCATACAAGTGGCTCTGCTCGCCGCGCGGGGTCTGCTTCCTGACCGTGACGCCCGACTTCGCGGACGAGCTGATGCCCCTGCACGCCGGATGGTACGCGGGTGAGGATCCCTGGACCTCCTGCTACGGGCCCTCCGCTCCCCTGGCCGCCTCGGCCAGGCGGTTCGACGTTTCGCCCGCGTGGCAGGCCGTGGCGGGAGCGGTGCCGGCGCTGGAACTGTTCGCGGGGGCGGACATCCGCGCAGTCCACGATCACGACGTCGAACTCGCCGAGGCGTTTGCCGAGGGGCTCGGGCTGGGAAGCCGCGGCAGCGCCATCGTCACCTGGGCGGACGCCGACGGCGACGACCTGCGCGCCCTCACCGCTGCGGGCATCGTGGCATCGGGTCGGGCCGGCAGGGCGCGCGTCGCGTTCCACGTGTGGAACGGCGAGGCCGACGTCGAGAGGGCTCTGCGGGCGCTGCGCGGCGGGCGTGGCCAGCGCGTCTCGGCACTGACCGGGGTCAGCGCTGGATCTCGACGAGCAGCACCCACGCGTTGAGCATCGAGCTCGCCAGCACCGCGACGATCGCGGCGGCGAGCAACGCCACGGCCACCGTGTTCCCCGCGATCATGAAGGCGCCGCCGACGATGGCGAGCACGACCGGCACGATGCAGAGAGCGCCGATAAGCGCGATCGACGACCCCGAGCGGTGATACGACGAGTCGCTCGCCATCCGCAGAACCATGACGAGAGGCGGAGCGAGTCCGATGAGACTCGCGACCAGGATCTCGATGCCGAGCGCGACGTCGGGCTGGTGAGGGATGAGCGCGAGCACGGCGATCACGAGGATCAGCACCATGGAGCTGACGGTGGTGGCGGCACGCGACGGCAGCGACCGCGAGGCGAGGATCTCCTTGATCGTGACGCTCATGGCCACGATGATGAGACCGGCCAGCGCGGCCGCAGCCCCGGCGATGGCGACGAAGAACTCGCTCCAGTCTTCGGTCATGGCCGCAGTCTAGGGGCGAGCGGTCTGCTCAGCCCTTAGCGCGTACCGGGTTCGAGAGGGTGCCGATACCGCTCACCGTCACCTCCACCCGGTCGCCCGCGGCCAGCGGGCCGACGCCGGCGGGGGTTCCGGTCATGATCACGTCACCAGGCAGCAGCGTCCATACGCTCGAGGCGTAGGCGACGAGCTCCGGGATGCCGTGGATCAGGTCGGCGACGCGGCCGGACTGCCGCACGTCGCCGTTCACCCGCGTCTCGATCGTGGCGGATGCCGCGTCGAACTCCGTCTCGATCACGGGCCCGAGCGGGCAGAAGGTGTCGAACCCCTTGCCGCGTGCCCACTGACCGTCTTTGCGCTGCAGGTCACGCGCCGTGACGTCGTTGCCCACCGTGTAGCCGAAGACGTAATCGAGCGCGTTCTGCGGCTGGACATCCTTGCCGATCCTGCCGATCACCACGACCAGCTCGCCCTCGTGCTCGACCTGCTCGGACTGCGGCGGCAGCACGATCGCGTCGTCCGGCCCGATCACCGAGGTGTTCGGCTTCAGGAACATGAGCGGTTCGGCCGGGGGCTCGGAGCCCATCTCCTCCGCATGCTCACGGTAGTTGCGGCCGATGGCGACGACCTTCGAACGGGGCAGCACGGGAGCCAGCAGCGTGGCATCCGCCAGCTTCACGCGCTCTCCCGTCGTGTCGTAGCCGGCATACATGGGGTCGCCGGCGAGCACCACCCACTCCCGTTCGTCCTCGTCGAGGATGCCGAACGAGAGCGTTCCTGCGTGGCTGAAGCGTGCGATCTTCACCCGGGCTCAGCCATCCATCCGGGTGAGCCAGCCGTGCCGGTCCTCGGCGCGCCCGTACTGGATGTCCGTCAGCTCCTGCCGCAGCGACATGGTCAGCTCACCGGCGGGGGCGTCTGCCGAGCCGATGCTGAAATCGCGCGCCTTCAGCTGCGCGATCGGGGTGACCACGGCGGCCGTCCCGCACGCGAAGACCTCGACGATGTCGCCGGATGCCTCGCCAGCGCGCCACTCGTCGATGGACACCGGGCGCTGCTCGACGCGGTGACCGCGGTCGCGCGCCAGCTGCAGGATCGACTCCAGTGTGATGCCCTCGAGGATCGAGTCCGACGCCGGCGTGACGAGCGTGCCGTCGCTGTACACGAGCACCACGTTCATGCCGCCGAGTTCCTCGAGGAACTTGCCCTCCACGGAGTCGAGGAACAGCACCTGCGCGCATCCGTGCTCGTACGCCTCGGACTGCGGCAGCAGACTGGCCGCGTAGTTGCCGCCCGTCTTCGCGGAGCCCGTGCCGCCGACGCCGGCGCGCGAGAACTCGTCGGAGAGCCAGATCGAGACCGGTGCGATGCCGCCCTTGAAGTACGCGCCGGCCGGGCTGGCGATCACGTAGAACGCGACCTTGTTTGCCGGCCGCACGCCGAGGAACGCCTCCTTGGCGAACATGAATGGACGGATGTACAGGCTCGTCTCAGGAGCGGACGGCACCCAGTCGCCGTCCACGGCGATGAGTTGCCGGATGGCCTCGACGAAGTGCTCTGTGGGCAGCTCGGGCAGGGCCAGCCGGTGAGCAGAGCGCTGCATGCGGCGCGCGTTCGCCTCGGGGCGGAACGTCCAGATCGAGCCATCGGCATGCCGATAGGCCTTGAGCCCCTCGAAGACCTCCTGTGCATAGTGCAGAACGGCCGCTGAGGGCTCCAGCTGGATCGGCCCGTACGGGCTGACCCGCGGACGGTGCCAGCCTCCCTTCGCCGACCAGCAGATGTCGACCATGTGGTCGGTGAAGTGCTGACCGAAGCCGGGGTCGGTCAGAATCTGCTCCCGCTCCGCCGTGCTGCGCGGCGCCGGGTTCGGCGTCACCTGCCACATGAGCGGCGTGATGTCAGTGAGCGGAATGGTCATCGGTGGTCCCCTTTGAGGTCGGTCGACGCGCCGAGCGCTGCGCCGCGCGTCGAGAACAGATTACGTCAGCGGCCCGAGCGTCCTGATGGACGTACCCAGGGCGATCAGCCCGCCAGCCGAGCGGCGATCGCGTCGCCGATCTCGGACGTGCTCCGCTGCGTCGACCGCTCCGCGAGGTCGGTCGTGACGGCCGCGCGAACGCGACCGGCGGCATCCTCGTGACCGAGGTGGTCGAGCAGAAGAGCGACGGAGAGGATGGCGGCGGTGGGGTCTGCCTTGCCCTCTCCGGCGATATCGGGTGCCGAGCCGTGAACCGGCTCGAACATGCTCGGGAACGCGCCGTCCGGGTTGATGTTGCCGGATGCCGCGAGACCGATGCCACCGCTGATCGCGGCCGCGAGATCGGTCAGGATGTCGCCGAAGAGGTTGTCCGTGACGATGACATCGAATCTAGCAGGATCGGTGACCAGGAAGATCGTCGCCGCGTCGACGTGCAGGTAGTCGACAGCGACATCCGGATGCTCGGCCGCCACCTCGTCGACGATCCGCCTCCAAAGACCGCCGGCATGCACCAGCACGTTGGTCTTGTGCACGAGCGTGAGCCGCTTGCGCCGCTTCTCGGCCTGATCGAACGCGTACCGCACGACCCGTTCGACTCCGAACGCGGTGTTCACCGACACCTCGTTCGCGATCTCGTTCGGGGTGCCGACACGGATCGCGCCGCCATTGCCGACGTACGGCCCCTCCGTGCCCTCGCGCACGACGACGAAGTCCACGTCGCCCGGATCGCTCAGCGGGCTCGTGACGCCGGGCAGGATGACCGTCGGCCGCAGGTTGACGTAGTGGTCGAGCGCGAACCGCAGCCTGAGCAGCAGCCCCCGCTCGATGTTCGCCCCGGCCAGACGCGGGTCGCCTGGCTTGCCGCCGACCGCTCCGAGCAGGATCGCGTCGTGCCCGGAGATCGCCTCGAGGTCATCGTCGGTGAGCACGTCGCCCGTTGCGAGGTAGCGCGCGGCGCCGAGCTCGAAGTAAGTCTTCTCGAAGACCACGTCGGCTGGGTCGACCACGGCGTCGAGCACCTTGACCGCCTCGGCGACGACCTCGGGACCGATGCCGTCCCCGGGAATGACGGCGAGCCTGACGACGGATGACATGGCGCTCCTTGCTTGCGTCGTGGGCGGGGTCCGCCCCTGCTGATCGACCACACGACGTCCCCTCCGAGCGGGACGCCGACGTGGGATACCAGCCTATCGGCCGCTGTCCGGCTCTCGAGGCAGCGTCCAGCCATCGACCGATTCGATCGGCGTCGTCGCCTCTACACCACCGGAAGCGCTCGGTCGAGCCCTCCCGTTCCCAGGTGCCGCAATCGTAATCTGTGGTCTTCGCGGCGCAAGCCCGCACACAGCACGGCTGAGACGACGCGACGACGCCCGAGCAAAGGAGGACCTCATGAGCCTAGGCGGCGGAATCTTCCTCATAGTGGTGGGAGCCATCCTGGCCTTCGCCCTGAACGTGAACCTCAGCTGGATCGACCTGCACATGGTCGGCTACATCTGTCTGATCGCCGGCATCATCATCACGATCATCGGCATCATCCTGATCACGCGCAGGCGTACCTCGAGGATCACCAGGAGCACGACCATCGACCCGAACAGCGGTCAGCAGGTCGACACGACTCGGCGAGACGACCCGAACGAGTACTGAACGGGTAGGAGCGGCTCAGGATCGACCGGTGACGGCATCCGCGGGCATCGCGACAGTGCCGCGGACGATCGTGCGCGTCTGCCCACCTATCCAATAGCGGCCATCCACGTGCTGCACGTGCACGCGGCCGGCGCGACCCAGGGCCGTGCCCTGCGCCGCAACGTACTTCTGCGGCGCGCGGTCCGAGCCGATCAACCACATCGCCAACCCGGCGTTGAGGCTGCCGGTCACGGGGTCCTCAGGAATCCCGAGGCCGGGCACGAAACCGCGAACCTCGAAGTCGGCCTCGTGACCCGTCGTATGCGGCGCCACGACGCCGACATGGAGGTCGCCCATGCTGACGAAATCGGGACGGAGGGCGAGAACCTCATCGGCGGATCGCAAGAGCACGGCCAGCCATCCAGGGCCGTTGTCCACCCATTCAGCAGCGAGCACATCGCTTCGCGGTATTTGCAACGAGCGCGCGACCCGTTCGACGGTCGATTCGTCGACCTCGCCAGAACGTACCAATGGCGGCCCGGCGAACGCCAGCCGGTCGCCTTCGACGCGTAGTTCGACCAGTCCGGCGGCGCACTCCTGCACGACGACACCCTCGGTCTTCGGCACGCCGCCCGCCTCGAGCCAGGCATGGGCGCTGCCGAGGGTCGGATGTCCGGCGAACGGTAACTCACCGCCCGGCGTGAAGATGCGCAGGCGATAATCGGCGGCATCGTTGGTCGGCGCAAGCAGGAACGTCGTCTCGGAGAGGTTCGTCCACCTCGCGAACCGAGCCATCGTCTCATCGGACAGCCCTTCGGCGTCGACGACGACGGCCACCGGATTGCCCACCAGAGCGGATGCTCCGAAGACGTCGACCTGGGCGAACCGGAGTTCGGCTGTCATGAGTCCTTGGCCTACGACTCGGTGATGTCGATCGCCTGCATGACGTCGGCGTCGATCGCGGCTCGCACCGTCTCGAGGATGCCGTCGGGCACCGGAGAGTCGACAGTGAGCACGCTGAGCGCCTTGCCGCCCGCCGTGGTGCGCGCGATCTGCATGCCGGCGATGTTGATGCCCGCGTCGCCGAACTCGCGCCCGTACACCGCGACGATGCCGGGGCGGTCGTCGTACACCATGACGATGAGGTGCTCGGCGAGCGGCACCTCCACGTCGTAGCCGTCGATGCCGACGATCTTCTCGATCTGCTTCGGTCCGGTGAGCGTTCCCGACACCGAGACCTGCGACCCGTCGGCGAGCGCACCGCGCAGGGTCAGCACGTTGCGGTAGTCCTCGCTGACGGCATCCGTGAGCAGACGCACCTCGATGCCGCGCTGCTCAGCCAGGAGCGGCGCGTTCACATACGAGACGTTCTCGCTCACGATGTTGGTGAAGATGCCCTTCAGCGCCGCGAGCTTGAGAACGCTGACGTCGTAGTCGACGAGCTCGCCGCGGATCTCCACGTCGACACTGGTGATGGGGCTGTTCTTGGCCAGCCCGCTGAACACCTGGCCGAGCTTCTCGAGCAGCGGGATGCCTGGGCGCACGTAGGGGTCGATGATGCCGCCCGCCACGTTCACCGCGTCGGGCACGAGTTCACCGGAGAGCGCGAGACGCACCGAGCGCGCGACGGAGACGCCGGCCTTCTCCTGCGCCTCCGCGGTCGACGCCCCGAGGTGCGGCGTGACGACCACGTTGTCGAGCTTCAGTAGCGGCGACTCCAGCGGCGGCTCCGTGCTGAACACGTCGAGGCCGGCACCGGCGATCGTGCCGCTGGTCAGGGCCCGGTAGAGGGCCTCCTCGTCGATGAGTCCGCCGCGTGCGACGTTCACGATGAAAGCGCTCTTCTTCATCAGCGCGAGCTGGTCGTCGCCGATCATGCCGACCGTCTCAGGGGTCTTCGGCATGTGGATGGTGATGAAGTCCGAACGCTGCAGCAGCTCGTCAAGGCTTACGAGCTGCACGCCGAGCTGCTGCGCCCTCGCAGAGGTGACGTACGGGTCGTACGCGATGACGGACGTGCCGAACGCCTGTAGGCGGGCCGTGATCAGGGCGCCGATGCGGCCGAGACCGATGATGCCGATCGTCTTCTCGTACAGCTCGGTGCCGGTGTACTTCGAGCGCTTCCACTCCCCCGCGGTCAGCGACGCGTTGCCGGCCGGGATGTAGCGGGCGAGCGAGAGGATGTGCCCGATCGTGAGTTCCGCGGCCGAGATGATGTTGGATGTCGGCGCGTTGACGACCATCACGCCCGCCTCGGTGGCTGCCTTGATGTCCACGTTGTCGAGGCCGACGCCCGCGCGCGCGACGACCTTGAGCTTGGGCGCGTGCGACACCGCCTCCGCGTCGATCTTCGTCGCCGAGCGGATGAGCACGGCGTCGGCGTCCGAGAGCGCTTCCAGGAGCGCCGGGCGGTCAGTGCCGTCGACCGAGCGGATCTCGAAGTCGGGCCCGAGGGCCTCGACGGTGGCAGGCGAGAGTTCTTCGGCGATCAGTACGACCGGTTTCGACACGGAAGGGACCCTTCGACGAGAGTGTGCGGATTCAGGTGTGGGCTAACGCGCCCGCACGCCACGGCCATCGGGGCGCAAGTCACCTCAACACTAATGGGCGCGAGGTGCGCCAACGCGCACATGAGCACCCGGTCCGCCGCGCAGCGACGCGGAACGGCCCGCCCTGCTGCGCCGGAATTGGACCGGTGCCGAAGCCCTCGCGCTCGTAGCCTTTCTACGGAACATGACGAATTGTGAAGGGACCTCCATGCGCATCCTCCTTGCCGGCGGCGCCGGTGCTATCGGACGACAGCTCACACCCGCTCTCGTCGCGGCCGGACACGCGGTGTGGGCGACCAGCCGGTCCGCAGGCAAGGCAGGCGTGATCGAGGCCGGTGGCGGACATCCGCTCGTAATGGATGTCTACGCGCCCGACTCCGTCGAGGACGCGTTCGGAGCCGCGCGCCCGGATGCTGTCATCCATCAGCTCACCGACCTCTCCGACTACGATCTGGCCGCCAACTCCAGGATCAGGATCGAGGGCACGAGCATCCTCGTCGACGCTGCGAAGCGGCACGGGGTGCAGCGGATGGTGGCGCAGAGCATCAGCTGGGTCGTGCCGGACGGCGACACGCTCGCCACCGAGAGCGAGCCGTTCCGAAAGGTGGTGACACCAGGGGTCGGGGAGCTCGAGAGCGCCGTGCTCGAGTTGCCTGAGGGTGTTGTTCTGCGATTCGGCCAGTTCTACGGGCCGGGAACCTGGCGCAGTTCGCGCGCCGCGGGTTCCGCCGCCACGCTTCAGCGCGCTCTTGCCCCGATGGCCGAGGTCGGAAGCTTCGTGCAGGTCGCGGATGCGGCGGCCGCCACCGTGCTCGCGCTCGGCTGGCCCCGTGGCGTGGTCAACATCGTCGACGACGACCCGGCACGCGCGGAGGAGTGGATGCCCGTGCTCGCCGCATCCCTCGGCACGACTCCCCCACCGATCCCGGCGGACCTGCCGCACGGTCGCGCAGTGTCGAACGCCCTCGCCCGTCAGCGCGGCTGGACGCCGCGGTTCCCGTCATGGCGCGAGGGCTTCACGGCCCTGGACGGTGGGGTCGTGGTCGAGGGTGCGAGCAGGTAGTCCCGGAGTCCGGCTCAATCGGCCGACGCAGCAAGTGCCTGCCGCGCGCGCAGTACCGCGCGCACCGCGTCGGCATCCGTCGTGTCGTACTCGGGATGCCCGCCGCCCGGCCCGCTCGCCTGACCGGTGACCGTCATCCGCGCTGAGAGGTGAACGGCGTCGAGGCCGGTGTCGGCGAGCACCGGCAGCTGTTCGGCCGTCACGCCTCCTCCGGCCATGATCTGCACGGCACCGGCCGCGTGTTCCACGAGCGAGCGCAGCATCGGCAGCCCGTCGATCGCGTGCCTCGCTGTGCCGGAGGTGAGGATGCGGCGCACGCCGACCGCGGCCAGCGCCTGTACTGCCGACGACGCATCCTTCGCCACATCGATGGCGCGATGGTAAGTGACCGGCAAGGGGCCCGCGGCACTGACCAGGGCGGCCGTCGACGAGACATCCACCCTGCCGTGCTTGTCGAGGAGGCCCACCACGACGCCTCCCGCGCCGAGCTCCCTGGCCTGGCGGATGTCGCGCAGCATCACGTCGAGTTCGTCGACGGAGTAGAAGAACCCGCCGCTGCGCGGGCGGATCAGCACGTGAACGAAGTCGGGGCGGCCACGGTCGCGACTGAGCGCGGCCGCGCACTCGATGAGGCCCGCGCTCGGGGTGAGGCCACCCACCCCGAGCGCGCTGCAGAGCTCCACGCGATCCGCGCCCTCATCGAGCGCGATCCGAACACCATCGAGGTCTTGAACCGCGATCTCGATCTCGGGCGCGCCGATGCGTCTCATGCCCTCAGTATGGCCGTCGGATGTCGCGGCCGACGATCAGAAGACCGGCGTCCCGCTGCGCACGAGCCGCCAGTTCTCCACGTGGAACTGTGCAGGGTCGATGGTACCCTGAGCCGTGGCGTAGGCGACGATCGCCTCTCGGATGGCGACCTGCGCGTTGTACACGACCGGGGCATCCGCGATGTGCGGGAACCCTCCGCCGCCCGACTGGCGGTAGTTGTTCACGGCGACCACGAACTGCTGGTCGTCGGCAACCGGTGCACCGTTGTACGACAGCCCGCTGATGCGCGAGCCCTCCGGCTGTGAGATGTCGATGTCGTAGACGACGCCGGAGAACTGGTCGTAGTTGTAGTCGGGCAGGTTGTGGTTGTTGGTCCACGACGCCGGGTCGACCGGTGCGCCGACGGCGACCTGCTGGTAGTAGCGCGCCGAGTACTCGAGGTAGTCCTTGATCTGGGCGCCGGTCAGCACGGACCCGAGCAGCGTGTTGTCGTAGATGTAGAGCCCTGCCACATCCTTGATGGTCACCGATCCCGCAGGGAACGTCGCCGCCCGGTTGAACGGGGCGGCGATCGACACGACCGGCAGCGACGCGTAGGACGTGCCCGCGATCGCCTCGGTCACCTTGGCGGTCTGCACCACGTTGATGTAGTCCAAAATCGCCGTGTCCTTCCAGCAGGCCTCCGCCGCTGACATGGCCTCGGTGGATGTCGCGACCGCCGTGTTCACGTACGCGACGACGGCGTCGTGCTCCGACTTCACCACAGCGACGAGCTTCGGGTCGTCAACGACGGTGTTCGTGTTGACGGTGATCGCCGACTTCGAGTTCACCGTCCATCGGCCCCGCTCGAACGAGAGCGACAGGTCGAAGACGCTCAACCGTTCGCCCCAGCACTTCGGCTCGCTCATCACGACCTGCTCGCCCGTGGTCTTGTTGGTGACGAAGCGCTGCGGCACGTCGATGTGCGCGTGTCCGAACAGGATGGCGTCCACGCCGGGGACCTGCTCCGCGAGCATCGCTGCGGCGTTCTCCACCGGGATGTCGCCGCTGTACGACGAGAGCCCGCTGTCGCCGGCGTGCACGCTCACGACGACGATGTCGGCGCCGTCACGGCGCATGCGCGGCACCCAGCTCTTCGCCGTCTCGACGACGTCGAGCACGTCGAGCTTCCCGCTGACGTTCGCCTTGTCCCAGATGACGATTCCCGGGTTCGTCAGGCCCAGCACGCCGACTCGCAGCGGCGGCATCCCCTTGAACTTCATCGTCTTGACGACGTACGGCTTGTACTTAGGGATCTTCGTGCCCGGATGCACGGCGTTGGCCGCGAGCACCGGCGCCTGCATCTGCGAGATCCAGTGGTCGAGGAAGTCGAGACCGTAGTTGAACTCGTGGTTGCCGAGAACGACGGCGTCGTAGCCGATCGCGTTCATTTGCAGGGCCATCGGATGAATCGCGCCGGTCTTCGTGGTCGGCTCGACGGTGGCGTAGTAGAAGCCGAGCGGCGTGCCCTGGATGATGTCGCCCGCGTCGAAGAGCAGCGTGTGGTCGCGGCCGCGGTCCGCCCTGATCTGGTTCACGAGGCTCGACACGCGCGCGAGGCCGACCACGTCGCCTGCCGCGTCGCTGAACGCCGCGTCTTTGTAGTAGTCCCAGTTGATTGCGTTGCTGTGGATGTCCGACGTGCCCATGATCGTGATGGTCACGTTCTTGCCGTTCCCGCCCGGTCCTCCGTGGTCGGGCTGCGCCGCCTGTGCGGCGCCCGGCCAGCCGGCCGCGGCGAGCACACCGGCCGCGGATGCTCCAGTGATCAGGCCGCGTCGGCTGATGCGGTGGCGGCGCGCTTCGTTGCGCTGCGCCTCGACTTCGTCCGGCACCGCGCAGGAGCACCACCGCGGCGTGGGCTCGTTGTAGTGGGACGCCTCGTGACTGTGTGTGGATTCGCTCATGGGACCCTATGCGACCACAGCCCCACGCCCCCGAACAAGGGACGAACAGGTGAACTTCGCGTACTTGCTCGTCTGCGCAAAACACCGCCGGTTGAGTAGACCGCGAAGCGGTCGTATCGAAACTCGTCCCGCGCAGAGGCAGGTTTCGATACGCGCCTTCGGCGCTACTCAACCGGCGGTGGGTGTCCTAGCGGGCGACCTCGCCGTCGACGTAGTCATCGTCGTCGGACGAGTTCCACGCGAAGAGCTTGCGGAGCTCGCGTCCGGTTGACTCGATCGGGTGGTCCTCGCCCTCCTTGCGGAGCTTGAGGAATTCGGGAGCGCCGGCGTCCTGGTCACCGATGAAGCGCTCCGCGAACGCCCCCGACTGGATGTCGTCAAGGATGCCCTTCATGCGCTCCTTCGTGCCGTCGTCGATGACGCGCGGCCCGGAGACGTAGTCGCCGTACTCCGCCGTGTCGGAGACGCTCCAGCGCATCTTGGAGATGCCGCCCTCCCAGATGAGGTCCACGATGAGCTTCATCTCGTGGAGCACCTCGAAGTAGGCGATCTCCGGCTGGTAGCCGGCAGCGGTGAGCGTCTCGAATCCGGCCTGGATCAAGTGCGACACGCCACCGCAGAGCACCGCCTGCTCGCCGAACAGGTCGGTCTCGGTCTCCTCGGTGAACGTGGTCTTGATGCCGCCGGCGCGCAGTCCGCCGATGCCCTTGGCGTAGCTCAGGGCGAGCGGCCAGGCGTTGCCGGTCGCGTCGTTCTCGACGGCGACGATCACGGGAACCCCGCGCCCCGCGACGTACTCGCGGCGCACGGTGTGACCCGGTCCCTTCGGGGCGACCATGATGACGTCGACGCCCTCGGGCGCCTGGATGTAGCCGAAGCGGATGTTGAAGCCGTGGCCGAAGACCAGCGCCTTGCCGTCGCTGATGTTCGGTGCGACGTCGTTCGCGTACAGGTGGCGCTGCACCTGGTCTGGCGCGAGGATGACGATCACGTCGGCCCACGTGGTGCCCTCGGCGGGCGTGACCACCTGGAAGCCGGCCTCCTGGGCACGCTGGGTGGACTTCGAGCCCTCCTGCAGACCGATGCGCACCTCGACGCCCGAGTCACGCAGGTTCTGCGCGTGGGCGTGGCCCTGCGACCCGTAGCCGATCACGAGCACCTTCTTGCCCTGGATGATCGTCAGGTCGGCGTCGTTGTCGTAATAGATCTCAGCCATGGATGTGTTTTCTCTCCTTGTTTTCGAAAGTATTCAGATGGTCCGGGTCTCGATACGCGCGCTGCGCGCTACTCGACCTTGACGGCTACGCCGTCAATTCTTGAAGACGCGGTCGGTGATGGACTTCGAGCCGCGGCCGATCGCGAGGAGTCCGGACTGCGCCATCTCCTTGATGCCGTACGGCTCGAGCACCCGAAGGAGCGCCTCGGTCTTGCCGGTGTCGCCGGTGACCTCGATCACGAGGGCGTCGGTGGCGACGTCGACGACGCGGGCGCGGAACAGGTTCACGGCCTCCAGCACCTGCGACCTCGTGGTGTGGTCGACGCGCACCTTGATGAGAAGGTGCTCGCGCTGCACAGACTGGTCGGGGTCGAGCTCCACGATCTTGATCACGTTGATCAGCTTGTTCAGCTGCTTGGTGACCTGCTCGAGCGGGGCATCCTCGACATCCACCACCACGGTGATGCGTGAAAGGCCGGGCACCTCGCTGACGCCCACGGCGAGCGAGGAGATGTTGAACCCGCGCCGGGAGAACAACCCGGCGACCCTGGTGAGCAGACCCGCCTTGTCTTCGACGAGCAACGACAGCACGTGTGTCGACATGGCCTACTCCTCTCCCCAGGTCGGTGCGTGGTCCTTCGCGTACTGCACGTTGGAGTTGCTGACGCCCTGCGGCACCATCGGCCACACCATGGCGTCGCGGCTCACGATGAAGTCGATGACGACCGGCCGGTCGTTCGTCTCCAGCGCCAGCTTGATGGCGTCGTCGATCTCCTCCTCTTTCGTGACCCGGATGCCCAGGGCCCCGTAGGCCTCAGCGAGCTTGAGGAAGTCGGGGATCATCCGCGTCTCGTGCCCCGTGTCCAGGTCCGTGAACGAGTGACGACCGTCGTAGAACAGCGTCTGCCACTGGCGCACCATGCCGAGCGAGGAGTTGTTGATGATCGCGACCTTGATCGGGATGTCGTTGATCGTGCAGGTGGCGAGCTCCTGATTGGTCATCTGGAAGCATCCGTCGCCATCGATCGCCCACACCACGCGGTCCGGCTGCGACACCTTCGCACCCATCGCCGCCGGCACGGCGTAGCCCATGGTTCCGGCGCCCCCGGAGTTGAGGAAAGCGTTCGGACGCTCGTACTTGATGAACTGCGCGGTCCACATCTGGTGCTGCCCGACGCCGGCGACGTAGACGCCCTCCGGGCCGGTCAGCTCGCCGATGCGCTGGATGATCCCCTCCGGCGCGAGGAGGCCGTCACTGGTGGGCGCGTAGCCGAGGGGGAACTGCGTGCGCAGCCCATCGAGCTTGGCCCACCAGTCGCTCAGGTCGGGCTTGCCGACCGTGGCGACCTCGTGCTCGTAGGCGGAAATCAGGTCGGCGATGACGTCCTTGGCATCGCCGACGATCGGAACGTCGGCGTGCCGGATCTTGGAGATCTCGGCCGGGTCGACGTCGACATGCACGATCTTCGCGTGCGGAGCGAACTCCGACACCTTGCCCGTCACGCGGTCGTCGAACCGCGCGCCGAGCGAGACGATGAGGTCGGCATCCTGAAGCGCGAGCACCGCCGCGACGGTGCCGTGCATGCCGGGCATGCCGAGGTGCTGCTTGTTTGAGTCGGGGAACGCACCCCTGGCCATCAGCGTGGTCACCACGGGAGCACCGGTCGCCTCCGCCAGCACTGCAAGCTCATCGGATGCCTCAGCGCGCACGACACCGCCGCCGACGTACAGCACCGGCCGGCTCGCCTCCGCGAGAAGCCGTGCAGCGGCGTGCACCTGCTTGCCGTGCGCCTTCGTCACAGGACGGTAGCCGGGCAGGTCGACCACGGGGGGCCAGGAGAACTCCATGAGGTTCTGCTGGGCGTCCTTCGTGATGTCCACGAGCACGGGGCCGGGACGTCCGGTGGAGGCGATGTGATACGCGGCCGCGATCGTCGCCGGGATGTCCTCGGCGCGCTTGACCAGGAACGAGTGCTTGGTGATCGGCATCGTGATGCCGACGATGTCGGCCTCCTGGAAGGCATCCGTTCCCATCGAGGTGGAGAACACCTGGCCCGTGATGAACAGGGTCGGAACGGAATCCATGTGCGCGTCCGCGATGGCCGTGACGAGGTTGGTCGCACCGGGACCCGAGGTGGCGATGGCGACGCCGACCCGGCGTCCTGCGCTGGCGTAGCCCTCCGCCGCGTGCCCCGCACCCTGCTCGTGGCGCACGAGGATGTGCCTGATGGCATCCTGCGCCATGAGCTCGTCGTAGAACGGGATGACGGCGCCGCCCGGGATGCCGAAGACATCCTTGACGCCGAGGTGGGCGAGCGAACGCAGAATGGCGGCCGACCCGGTGATGAGATCCGGCCGGTGTGAATTGGTTGATTTGCGGGGAGAACCGTCGGCCCCGGCAGCACGCGCTGCCGAAGTCGGCACGGCTCGAGGTTCCGTTGTCATGGGGGACGATTTCCTTGAGATGCGTCGAAGGGAGGAACTGAACGAGAACGCGAGGACTACCCCGTGATCGCGCCCTCGGCGGCCGAGTGCACGAGCTTGGAGTACTTCGCGAGAACGCCACGGGTATAGCGCGGAGGAAGGGGCGCCCAGCCTTCACGGCGGGCGGCCAGCTCGGACTCGTCGACAAGTAGGTCGAGAGAGCGAGCCGCGATATCGACCCGTATCAGATCACCATCGCGCACGAAGGCAATGGGACCACCGTCCACTGCTTCGGGTGCTATGTGGCCGATGCACAAGCCGGTTGTGCCGCCTGAGAATCGACCGTCTGTCAAGAGTAGTACATCTTTTCCGAGCCCTGCGCCCTTGATGGCCGCGGTGATCGCGAGCATCTCGCGCATCCCAGGACCGCCCTTCGGGCCCTCATAGCGGATCACCACGACGTCGCCATGGTCGATCGCACCGTTGGTCAGGGCGTCCATCGCCTCGCGCTCGCGCTCGAACACTCGGGCGGGTCCTTCGAACACCGTGGCGTCGAATCCCGCGGTCTTGACCACGGCACCATCCGGGGCGAACGTGCCCTTCAGGATGGTGAGGCCGCCAGTGGGATGCAGCGGGTCGTCGAGCGTGTGCAGCACCTCGCCGTCCAGCGGCGCCGGGTCGATCTCGGCGAGGTTCTCGGCGATCGTCTTGCCGGTCACGGTGATGCAGTCGCCGTGCAGCAGGCCGGCGTCGAGCAGTGCCTTCATGAGCACCGGGATGCCGCCGTGCCGGTCGACGTCGTTCATCACGTACTTGCCGAACGGCTTCATGTCGGCGATGTGCGGCACCCGGTCGCCGATGCGGTTGAAGTCGTCGAGCGTGAGCTCCACCTCCGCCTCACGCGCGATGGCGAGGAGGTGCAGCACGACGTTCGTGGAACCGCCGAGCGCCATGGCGACGGTGATCGCGTTCTCGAACGCCTCTTTGGTCAGGATGTCGCGCGCGGTCAGCCCGAGTCGCAGCATGTTCACGACGGCCTCGCCCGAGCGGTGCGCGTAGTAGTCGCGCCTGCGGTCGGCCGATGGCGGAGCGGCCGATCCCGGGTAGCTCATGCCGAGCGCCTCGGCGACCGACGCCATCGTGTTCGCGGTGTACATGCCGCCGCACGCGCCCTCGCCAGGTGCGATGGCGCACTCGATGCGCTTGAGGTCGTCGAGGCTCATGGTGCCCGCCTTGCAGGCGCCGACGGCTTCGAAGGAGTCGATGATGGTGACATCCTTCTCGGTCCCGTCGCTGAGCTTGACCCAGCCGGGAGCGATCGAGCCCGCGTAGAGGAAGACGGAGGCCAGGTCGAGTCGCGCCGCCGCCATGAGCATGCCGGGGATCGACTTGTCGCATCCGGCCAGCAGTACGGAGCCGTCGAGGCGCTCCGCCATCATGACGGTCTCGACGGAGTCGCAGATGACCTCCCGGGAGACCAGCGAGAAGTGCATGCCCTCGTGGCCCATGGAGATGCCGTCGGAGACCGAGACGGTTCCGAATTCGAGCGGATAGCCGCCGCCGGAGTGCACGCCCTCCTTCGCCGCCTGCGCCAGGCGGTCGAGCGAGAGGTTGCACGGTGTGATCTCGTTCCAGGAACTGGCGATGCCGATCTGCGGCTTGTCCCAGTCCTCGTCGCCCATGCCGACTGCGCGAAGCATTCCACGACTCGTGGTGGCTTCGATCCCGTCGGTGACCACGCGGCTGCGCGGCTTCATGTCGATCTCAGGCATGAAGTCGAGTTTAGGACTGTAAGGGATGCCGCCAGGCACCGGATCCTGGTGCCTGCACTACCAGCGCGGGGCTCGTGCCGCCGCCAGCTCGGCGAGCAGAGCGGCGACGGCGTCCGGGTCGCTCACGCGATGGCCAGCCTGGGTCTCGCCAGGCCCCACCTTGACGCCGACATCGCCGGGATGCAGCGCGGCGAACGCGTCCTCGTCGGTGACGTCGTCGCCCGCATAGAGCACGGCGGTCGCGCGAACGTGCTCCCTCAGCCGCTCGACGCCGTCGCCCTTCGTCGCGTCCCGTACCGCGAACTCGAGGATGTCTTTGCCCGCGCGCTCGAGGAACCCGCCTCCCAGAGACGACGCGGCCTCCAGCGCTGCCCGATCAGCCGCGCGTGCCTCCTCGGCGCGCACGCCTCTGGTGTGCAGGCCGAGTCCTACCGGCTTGCGCTCGAGCTTGGAACCCGGCGTCGCAGCAACGATGCCCTCGAGCTCGACGGCCAGTGCGTCGAGCTTCCCGCGTTCCTCGTCGGTGAGGCCGACGTCCACCGCTCCGCCGGTGAGCCGCACCTCCACGCCGTGCGAGGCGATCAGCAGAGCCTCGTCGTCGGCCTCGGTCACCCGAACCAGGCCGGCGAGCGGGCGGCCGGAGACGAAAGCGATCCACGTGTCGGGCATCCTCTCGAGCTCGTGCAGCGCGGCCCGCGCGGCAGGCAGCACCCGAGAGTCCCGCGGGTTGTCGACGAGTGGGCTGACGGTGCCGTCGAAGTCGAGCGCGACGAGAAGGCGTTGTGTCGAGGCCAGCCGTTCGATCGCTTCCGGCAGGCTCTCGTCGACGTCGACCCGGCCGGTGGGCCGCGAAGCCTCGCCGCTCACGACTCCGCCGGTCCCTCCGAGCCGGGCACCGACCGCGCGGTCTGCGGGTTATGCGCCGCCTCGTGCGCGCCGAAGTCGTCCTCGTTGGTGACGTGGGTCAGCGCGTCGAAGAAGGTCGCTGACCAGCGCTGCACGTCGTGCGTGAGCACGCGTTTGCGCAGGGCGCGCATGCGGCGCGAGCGCTCCCGTTTGGGCATCTCGATCGCGCGAACCATGGCGTTCTTCAGCCCTTCGATGTCGTGCGGATTCACGAGCAGCGCCTGCTTCATCTCGTCGGAGGCACCGGTGAACTCGCTCAGCACGAGCACGCCGTCGTTGTCGATGCGGCTGGCGACGTACTCCTTGGCCACCAGGTTCATGCCGTCGCGCAGTGCGGTGACGAGCATGACGTCGGCCGCGAGGTAGAGCGCGACCATCTCCTCGCGCGGATACCCCTGGTGCAGGTAGCTGATCGCGGTGTGGCTGATCGTGGAATAGTCGCCGTTGATGCGACTGACCGTGAGCTCCACCTCGTCGCGGAGCTGCTTGTACGTCTCGACGCGCTCCCGGGAGGGACTCGCGACCTGCACCAGCGTCACGTCCTCGACGTCGATCGACTGGTCGCGCAGCAGCTCGCCGTACGCCTTCAGGCGATGCCCGATGCCCTTCGTGTAGTCGAGCCGGTCGACGCCCAGCATGATCGTGGTCGGGTTGCCCAGCTCCTCGCGGATCTGACGCGCTCTCGCCTGGATGTCCGGCTGCGACGCGAGATCCTGGTAGCGCTGTGCGTCGATGGAGATCGGGAACTGCTTGGCCAGCACGGTGCGCACACGGGCGCCGCGCCGGTTCGTCTTCACGTGCCGGTGGCCGACGCCCTCGTCATGGTCGAGCGGCACCTCGATCACCGCTCCCCGGGTCTCGTACCCGAGCAGCCGTCGCACCGCACGGGCGAAGTTGCCCGCATCGCCCAGCCGCTGGAACCCGATCACGTCGGCGCCGAGCAGTCCCTCGACAACCTGCTTGCGCCACGGCAGCTGGGCGTAGATGCCATATGCCGGGAATGGAATGTGATCGAAGAATCCGATGACGAGGTCAGGTCGGGCGTCCCGCAGCATCTTCGGAACCAGCTGCAACTGGTAGTCGTGCACCCACACGACAGCACCGGGGGCCGCCGATTCGAGCGCGGCATCCGCGAACCGGCGGTTCACCTGCACGTACGCCTCCCACCACTCGCGGTGAAAGCTGGGCGGCGCGATCACGTCGTGATACAGCGGCCACAGAGTGTCGTTCGAGAAGCCTTCGTAGTAGTACTCGACGTCCTGAGCGCTGAGCGCGACGGGCTTGATGTCGATGCCGTCCGCCTCGAACGGCTCGAACTCGGCGTCGGCGATTCCCACCCAGCCGATCCAGACGCCGTCCTCGCGCTTCATCATCGGCTCGAGCGCCGCGACCAGCCCACCGGGCGATGGCCTCCAGACGGCGTCTTCGCCCTCGCCGGAGACGTGGTCAACCGGGAGCCGGTTGGAGACGATCACGAGGTCGAATGCGCGAGACCGCTTGGCGGACTCAGAATCGCGCTTAGGCTTCGACGACCCGTTTGCCGCGGCTCCCCCGCCGCCGGATTCGGACTCGTCGTGAGCGGGCGTCGGAAGAATGAGTGCCTCCTGATTGAAAGCCTGGTCGGCCCCCAGCACGTTACCAGGCGGCGCATGGATCGCGTCGGAGACGCCGCGAGCCGTTGACAGTGCGGACGGCGGCAGGCTAGGCCGGAATAGTCGGCCGAACGTGAGGGGATTCGATGCGCAAGTACCTGCTGAACTGGGGCGTCGTGAGCACGGCGCTGGGAGTCGTGTCGGTCATCCAGACCACGCGCAACGGACCGCGAGACTGGCGGGTGCTGCTGGCGTGGGCGAGTTGGGCGCTCTCGCTCGCCGTGGTGGTGACGAGCGTGCACGACCATTCGAAGGAGCTCGAGAGCCGGCGATAGGACTCTGAGGCCGACACTGGCGGGCGGCGGCGTGTCCAGACCGGGCAGAGCCGAGCATCCGTCAGACTGTCTCGTGCGGGGGTTGGAAACGCGCACCACACGAGGGAGAAGTCGGTCATGTTCGGTCGTCGGAGGCACGCTGCTCAAGCGGTGGCCCCCACCGTCGAGGTCGCCGCGACCTCGACTCCTCTCCCCCGCCTCGCCGAGGAGCAGATCTTCGAGCTCGTGCACACGCGGATCGCCGCAGCGATCGGCGAAGGTGGCGAGTGGGTCGTGCGCAGGCGCACCCCGGAGGACACCGACGATCTCTTCCGCACCGTGCTCGCTCATCAGGTCGCCCTGGATGTGACGAGCGCGCTCCAGAGTGCACAGCTTCAGCTCGAGGCCGGTGAACAGCTCACCGTCGCCACCCGTGAGGGCGCCGTCGCACTGCGGTCGGCTGTGCACGTGGAAGAGGGGGCCGTCCTGGGTCGCTCCGCCGTGCACGCCGACGTCGACCGCGACGAGGTCGTTGTCGCGGTCGCGCAGGAAGCCGGCCGACTCGCGATGTCACCGGCATCCGAGGACGAGGCGGATGCCCTCCCTGCGGTCATCGCCGCGAGCGAGCGGCCCGAGGGCGACGACTCGGAGCACGGCCCGGCTCACCGGCACGACGAGCCGCAGGGCGACGAGGAGGCCGTACTCGACGAAGACGCCATCGCTCTGCAGTGGGAGCCGGCGCCCATCACCGTGTGGACCGACCTGAAGAAGCCGGTCACGGACTCCATCGCCCTGCAGTTGAGCAGGGCCTGACCCCGCCCACTCGAGTTGACCGCCGCGCTCAGCCGCGCAGCAACGACCTCAGCGTCTGGATGGTGTCGGCTTCTGCCGCCGTCTTGTCGTCGCGGTACCGTTTGACGCGCGCAAACCGCAGGGCGATGCCACCCGGGTAGCGAGAGGATGTCTGCACGCCGTCGATCGCGATCTCGACCACGGTGACCGGGTCCACCCACACCGTGCCCGGCGTGCGCCTCACCTCGAGCTGCTGGAACCGCTCGGTCTGCCAGCGCAACAGCTCGTCCGTCAGGCCCTTGAACGTCTTGCCGACCATGACGAACCCGCCAGTCTCGCCGAACTCCCCCGTCGGGTCGTAGGCACCGAGGTGCAGGTTGGACAGCCATCCGTGTCGCCGCCCGGAGCCCCATTCGCACGCCAGCACGACGAGGTCGTAGGTGTGCACCGGCTTCACCTTGATCCACCCGGAACCGCGTCGCCCCGCCGTGTAGGTCGAGTCGATCGCCTTCACGACGACGCCCTCGTGACCCTTCGCCAGCGCTTCCCTCGAGAACGCCTCACCGGCATCCGGATCGCTCGTGATCACACCGGGGATGAGGAGATGCGGGGCGATTTCGCCCAGAACACTACGACGGACCGATAGCGGCTCGTCGATGAGGTCACGACCATCCAGGTGCAGCAGGTCGAAGAACCACGGGCTGAGAAGCGCCTCTCGCGAGGCCTCCGCTCCGAAGCGCGACATGGTCTGCTGGAACGGGCGCGGCGCTCCCTCCTCGTCGAGCGTGAGGGTCTCCCCGTCGAAGATGGCGTCGTTGAGCGGCAGACGCCGGACGGCATCCACGACCTCGGGCAGACGATGTGTGACATCGGCGAGGCTCCGCGTGAAGACGCGCACCTCGTCGCCCCGACGATGCACCTGGATGCGCGCACCGTCGAGCTTGTACTCCACCGATGCCTCCCCCGTCTCGGCGAGCGCATTCGCAACGGTGGCGGCGGAGGCGGCGAGCATGGGCCGCAACGGTCGTCCGACGGTCAGCCTCACGCCTGCCAGGGCATCCGCTCCGCCGAAGAGGGCAAGCACGGCGGTGTCGCCGAGGCTTCCGGACAGCATCACGGCGCGCCGCACGACCTCGCCGGGGACGTCGGCCGCGCGCGCTATCGCGTCGACGAGCACACCCTCGAGCGCCCCCGTACGCATCTCGCCCAACATGGCCCGCACCAGGAAGCGCTGCTCCGCCTCCGTGGCGCGACCCAGGAGCTCAGCCAGCACCCCCGCGCGCGCCGTCGCAGATCCCGCACCCTCCGTTGCGGCGAGCCGGTCGAGGAGCGCGTGCACCTCCACTACGGTCAGCGTCGGATCCGTCGCCGGCGGTGTGGTGGCCGAGGACATGGAACGCCACCCGACGCCGAGCCGGCCCTGCACGGGGGAACCGATGAGCAGACCGACGCCGGGCGCCACCTCGTCGCGATCGAGCTTCGAAAGGAGCGCGGCGAAAGCATCCACCTTGGCCAGGCGGGACCGCGTCGCCCCGACGGCGGCATCGGTGACGACCAGCTCGTTCAGCAGCACGGGAACAGTCTGCGCGTCACCACCGACACCGATTCGAGATCGTCATGGGATGGCCGGCCAGTCCGAGGGCCCGTCCGATCCGGCCGGATAGTCCTCGAGCGGCACCTCGCCGTCGCCCCATGCGCTCAGCACGGGAGCGACGATGCGCCAGCACTCCTCGGCCGTGTCGCCGCGTACCGACAGCGATGGGTTCCCGTCGAACAGGTCGGCGAGCACCTCGCCGTATGCCAGCAGACTCCCCGGCCCGAAGTCGGCTTCCAGCGACGCCCGGCTGAGGTAGTGCGGGTCGCCCGGTCCGTTGGTGTTGAGCTCGAGTTGCATGACATCGGGCCCGAGGCGGATGCGCAGCCTGGTCGGATGCGCGGCTCCGCGCAGACCCTTCGGCACCCTCTGCGCGTCGCGGAACGTGATCACGATCTCGTGCCGCTGCCGGCCGATCGCCTTCCCCGAGCGCAGTGTGAAGGGCACTCCCGCCCAGCGCCAGGTGTCGATGCCGAACGTGACCTGGGCGAGCGTCTCGGTGTTGCGGTCCGGGTCGACCCCGTTCTCGTCCACATACGAGCGGAGCTCTCGCCCGTCGACGCGCCCTTTCGTATACCGGCCGCGGTGGCTGTTCGCGATCGCGTCGTCGTTCCATACGTGCGTCGCGCGGATGACGATGCCCTTGGCATCCCGGATGTCCGCCGCGCTCATCGTCGAAGGCGGCTCCATCGCCGTGACCGCCAGCACCTGCAGCAGGTGGCTCTGCAGCATGTCGACGAGGGCACCGGCGTGGTCGTAGTAGCCTGCACGACCCTCCAGGCCCAGGCCCTCGTCGTACACGATGTCGACTCTGGCGATGTGCTCAGATCTCCAGAGTGGCTCGAAGATGCGGTTGGAGAACCTCAGCCCGAACAGGTTCTGCACGGTGGAGTTGCCGAGGAAGTGGTCGATGCGATGCACCTGGTCCTCCGGCACGAGCTTCGCCAGCCGGCGATTGAGCGCGGCGGCGCTCCGCTTGTCGGTGCCGAACGGCTTCTCCAGTGCGAGCCGGAGCCCCTCGGGCAGGTCGATCTCGGCGAGGCCGGCGCAGACCTCCTTCGTCACCGCGGGCGGCAGCGCGAAGTAGAGCGCAGGCGTGCCGTCCGCGCGAGAGAGCAGCTCGCGAAGGTGATCCGGGTCGGTGACGTCGCCGGAGACGAAGTCCGTGCCGTCCAGGAGCGCGTCGACCGCCGGACCCTCGGCATCCACCGTCGCGAACGACGCCTCGACGACGCTGCGCCAGCGCTTCGCATCCCAGTCGTGCATGCCGGCGCCGAGGAGCGTGACGCGACGCTTGTCCTCCTCGGTCAGCAGCTGGCCGAGCGCGGGAAGGAGGAGCCGCGACGTCAGGTCGCCGTCCGCCCCGAGGATGATAAGAGTCCGCACCGCCTCAGCCATGTTCCTCACGCTACCTGCCATGATGACTTGCGTGGCATTGGCGATCGAGGACTATGCACTGATCAGCGATTGCTACACGGGTGCCTTGGTGGGAAGAGACGGCAGCATCGACTGGCTCTGCCTACCGCGATACGACTCGCCCTCTGTCTTCGGTGCGCTGCTCGGCACCCGGGATCACGGCAGATGGCTGGTGGCGCCGACCGACCCCGAGGCCACCAACGAGCGTCACTATCGGGGCGAGTCGTTCGTGCTCGTCACCACGTGGACGACGGCCGACGGCGTGGTTGAGGTGGTGGACGCCATGCCGCGCACACCGCACAGTGCGAACCTCGTGCGCCGCATCCGCGGTGTGTCGGGCGAGGTCGAGATGCGCGTCGACCTGCGCATGCGATTCAGCTACGCAGCCGCCGTGCCATGGGTTCGGCAACTGCACGACGAGCACCACACGCTGCTGGCCGCCGCCGGGCCGGACGCGCTCGTGATGCGAGGTGTCGAACTGCACCCCACCGATCACGCGCACGAGGGGACGTTCACCGTGCGCGAGGGCGAGGTGATCGACCACACCATGGGCTGGTATCCGTCTCACAAACCGCTGCCCGACCCGATCGACGGGCCGAAGGGCATCAGGGAAAGCGAGAAGTGGTGGGCGGACTGGGCTGCCACGTTCACCCATCGCGGGCAGTACGCCGACGAGGTGCTCCGTTCCCTGCTCGTGCTGCGCGCACTGACGCACGACGAGACAGGTGGCGTCGCCGCCGCCGCGACCACCTCGCTCCCCGAGGAGTTCGGCGGCACACGCAACTGGGACTACCGATACGTGTGGCTGCGGGATGCCTCGCAGACGATCAGCGCACTACTCGCGCACGGCTACCGCGACGAGGTCGACCACTGGCGCTCCTGGCTGCTGCGGGCGCTCGCCGGCGACCCGGACGACGTGCAGATCATGTACGGCCTCGGTGGTGAGCGCTTCCTCCCCGAGTATGTGATCGACACGCTCCCCGGCTATCACGGGGCGAGTCCCGTGCGCATCGGGAACGCGGCGGCCAAGCAGTTCCAGGCGGATGTGATCGGCGAGGTCATGATCGCCCTGCACGACGCGCGCCTTTCCGGCATGAAGGAGACCGACTTCTCGTGGTCTCTGCAGCGTGCTCTGATGGGCCGGCTGAACGCCGTGGCGCACCGGGCGGACCAGGGCATCTGGGAGATCCGCGGGCCGGCTCGCAACTTCACGCACTCGCGCGTCATGGTGTGGGCGGCGTACGACCGCGCCATCCGCGGTGCGGAGGAGTTCGGCCTCGAGGGCCCCGTCGAGGACTGGCGCGAGCGACGCGCCGCGCTGCGCAAGGAGATCGAGCGGAAAGGGTTCGATCGTCGACGCAATACGTTCACCCAGCACTACGACACCGCCGAGGTGGATGCATCCCTTCTCCAGCTGTCGCAGGTGGGTTTCATCGCACCGGACGACCCGCGGATGCTCGGAACCGTCGAGGCGATCGAGAACGACCTCCTGCACAGGGACTTCCTGCTGCGATACCGCTCACGCACGGATCTCGACGGACTCCCCCAGGGCGAGTACCCGTTCGTCGCCTGCTCGTTCTGGCTCGTGGAGCAGTATGCGCGCTCCGGGCGGCTCGAGAAGGCGCACGAGCTCATGAAGCGCATGTGTGCGGTGGCGAACGACGTCGGCCTGCTGAGCGAGGAGTACTCGACCGCGTCCGGCCGTCAGGCCGGCAACACGCCTCAGGCGCTTTCGCACCTCGCGCTTGTTCGCGCGGCGGATGCCATCGCCCGTGCCGAGGGTCACGGCGAGTCGCTCGTGGGCGGCGGCAGTCCATCGCGCGCCCTGGACGCCTCGGACGACTAGGGTAGGGCGGTGCCCGATCCGCTCATCCCGCCGTTCCGGAACCCGCACGACTACGACCACCGGCACTCGGATGTCTCCGGCGGCTGGCTGCGCGCCGCGGTCTTCGGCGCGATGGACGGCCTCGTCACCAACATCGCCCTGATCGCCGGCATCGGTGCGGCCGGAGCCCCGCTCGGCACGATCATCCTCACCGGTCTCGCCGGACTCGTCGCCGGGGCCTTCTCCATGGCGCTCGGCGAGTACACCTCGGTAACCACCCAGAACGAACAGGTGGACAAGGAAGCCGCGGTCGAACGCAAGGCGCTGGACCGCAACCCCGAGGGCGAGATGTACGAGCTCTCCGGCATGTTCCAGGAGATGGGCATGTCGGCGGCGACGGCACACCGGGCCGCGGCGGAGGTGCACGACAATCCCGACCGCGCCTTGCGTGTGCACGTCACCCAGGAGCTCGGCGTCGACCCCGACGCCAAGCCGTCGCCGTGGATCGCCGCCGTCTCCTCGTTCGTGATGTTCTCGATCGGCGCGGTCATTCCGCTGCTGTCGTTCCTGTTCGGATTCGGCCAGCTGTGGCTCGGCCTCGCGATCGGCGGTGTCGGCCTGCTGGTCGCCGGTGCGTTCGCCGCCTACTTCACGGGCAAGGCCTGGTGGCGAGGTGCGTTGCGGCAGCTGCTGTTCGGAGCGATCGCCGTCGCCGCAACGTACCTCGTCGGCCACCTGCTCGGCGTGCAGGCCGGCTGAGTCAGAACCAGGAATTGAACGCCGCGTAGGCGTTGCTGAACGCCCAGGTGGGCTGCACGAGACCGTCGCAGGAGTTCGCGCCCTTCACGCCCGGGCATCCGCCGTTGTCGCGTTGCAGCGCCCAGAAGCTCACGGTCTGGACGCCATGCGACTTCGCCCAGGCGGCCAGGGGCGCCGCCTCGTCGAGCGTGAAGGTCTCCTGCGGCCCGTAGTCGTCGATTCCGATCATCTGGATGATGCCCACCGTGTGCCACAGCTGCCATGCGGACGCGTGCGGCAGGATCGTCTGCTTCAGCTGACCGGTGAGCGCCGTCGCCGCCTGCTCCGCATCCGCGAGCATGTCGTGCGTTGCACCGTCCCAGTAGTCGAACGTCATCACGTTGACGTCGGCGATCTTCGCACCGTACTTCGCCGCCGACTGCAGCACCGCAACGCCGCTGGGCGCGAGCCCGGTCGGGAACGTCGGCAGCGTGTACGAGAACGAGACCGGCCAGTGGTGGGCTCTCCCCCACTGCTCCACCTCGGCGATCGCCTGATTGCGCCGGTCGACGCCCGCCTGGTTCGTGATCGAGTCCGACTCGACATCCAGGTCGATGCGGTGCACCTTGTAGACCGCGAACACGTTCTCGTACGCGAGCGCGATGTTGTGCACGTCGGTGCAGCTGTCGGCGATGTCGGTGCTTGTGGTGTCTGCGGTGTATCCCCCGAACGACGGGATGACGTCCCCGCCGTGGTCGCGGATGCGGTCGAACTGCGCGCCGTAGACATCCGGTGTCACGGGCTTCGACGTGTCACCGGCCCAGTACGGCGTGCACGAGCCGGGCGCCTCGGTCTGCAGGAAGGCGAGGCTGAGGAACCGCGAACCGGATGCCTGCGACAGGTCCGCAAGATCACCCACTGCCGTGACGTCGATGTACGGCGCCGCGATGCGCGACGGCAACGGGAGGCCCGGGTACACGATCGTCTGCGAGTGCGGTGTCGGCAGCCACGGATCGGGACCCTGAGATCCAGTGGCGGATGCCGGTGCTGCTGCACCGAACACGGCAAGCGCTGCGGCCAGGCCGGCGCCGGCGAGAACGGGCAATCGTTTCATCTGATGCTCCCTTGCATGGTGGTGCCGCGCACGGATGCACGCCACGAGATGAGGCGGCCGACAGGGTTAGTACATCTTCCTAACAAACCCACCGCACTCCAGCCTAGCCGCGGCGACGTCCCCCTTACAAGGGTCATGCTCGACGCCGAAGGCAGCGGCTGCTACCGTCGGAGCATGCTTCGCTTCGGGCTCCTTCTTCTTCGCCGCCACGGCGGGGCCTGATCGACGACCGGCCTCCCGTCGTGGAGGCCGCGGCGTGCCGGTCGATCAGACCATGAAGAAGAAGGATCACCGATCATGTCCGGCACCGCTTTTCCGACCATCTCTACGCCTTCGGGCCCCGTTCCCGACGGCTCGCCCTCGTGGAACCGGCAGCGTCGTTCTCAGATGCCGTCCCACAGGTACACGGATGTCTACCACCGGGTCCCCGTTCCCCTCGCCGACCGCAGCTGGCCGTCGGGACGCCTCGAGCGAGCGCCCCTCTGGGTACCGGTCGACCTCCGCGACGGCAACCAGGCCCTCGCGGAGCCGATGGACCCCGCTCGTAAATGGCGCTTCTTCGAGCTGCTCGTCGCGATGGGATACAAGGAGATCGAGGTCGGCTACCCGTCTGCATCGCAGACGGACTTCGACTTCGTGCGCCTCATCGTCGAGACGGCGGAAACAGGCGCGCCGATCGCTCCGGACGACGTCACCATCGTCGTGTTCACCCCGGCCCGCCGCGAACTGATCGAGCGCACGGTGGAGTCGGTGCGAGGCATCCGCAACCCCGTCGTCATCCACATGTACGCGGCCACCGCGCCGACCTGGCGCGACGTCGTGCTCGGCCACGACCGGGACGCACTGAAGCGCGTGATCCTCGGCGGTGCTGCGGACATCCTGCGTCTGACCGGCGACGAGCAGCACGTGCGCTACGAGTTCTCTCCCGAGGTCTTCAACCTCACCGAGCCGGACTACGTGCTCGAGGTGTGCGACGAGGTGACGCAGTTCTGGGATGCGACGCCGCAGCGCCCGGTCATCCTGAACCTGCCCGCGACGGTGGAGGTGGCGACGCCGAACGTGTATGCCGACCAGATCGAGTACATGCACCGCAATCTGGCCAGGCGCGACGCGGTCATCCTGTCGGTTCACCCGCACAACGACAGGGGAACGGGCATCGCGTGCGCCGAGCTGGCCATGCTGGCCGGAGCGCAGCGCGTCGAAGGATGCGTGTTCGGCAACGGCGAGCGCACCGGCAACGTCGACCTCGCCACGCTGGCGCTGAATCTGCACGCACAGGGCATCGATCCGATGATCGACTTCAGCGACATCGACGAGGTGCGCCGCACCGTGGAGTACTGCACGCGGATGCCCGTGCACGAGCGGCATCCGTACGTCGGCGACCTCGTGCACACCGCCTTCAGCGGCACGCACCAGGATGCTATCCGCAAGGGATTCGCGGAACACCGTTCTCGGGCGCAGCAGACCGGCGTGGCGGAACGCGAACTCGACTGGCGGGTGCCGTACCTGCCGATCGATCCGGCCGACATCGGACGCAGCTACGACGCGGTCGTGCGCGTCAACTCGCAGTCCGGCAAGGGTGGAATCGCCTACCTGCTCGAGACCGAGTACGGGCTCTCGCTGCCCCGCCGTCTGCAGATCGACTTCGCGCGGCACGTTCAGCGCCATACCGACACGACGGGCGAGGAGGTCACGGCCGCGCAGCTGTGGCGCCTGTTCCAGGATGCCTACCTGCCGGCATCCGGCGTCCGCAGCATCGAGGTGGTGGAGTTCGACGTCAGTGAGGGGCGCGACGACGACGCGAAGGGCACCGCCGAGCGAACGCGTATCCGGTTGCGGGTCGAAGACATCGAGTACGCGACCGAGCATGTCGGCGTCGGTCCGGTGGAGGCACTGACCGAGTCGCTGGCCGCGCGGGGCATCCAGCTCGATGTGCTCTCGCTGAGCCAGATGTCGACCACGGAGGGTTCGTCGAGCGACGCGATCACGATACTCGAGTTCCGCGGGGCCGACGGGCCGCGGTGGGCTGCCGGCCGGGATCGCTCAGTTCTCAAGGCGAGCATCGCCGCAGTGCTGACTGCGGCCGAACGGGTGCACGCCGCCGGGCGGGTCGACACCGATCCCCCTGCGTCTGCCGCGTAAGGTTCGGCGCTCCGCGGGCACCGGATCGATTCGCACCCAACCGTCCGCGATGCTATCGTGGTGCTTCGGTTCGGCAGTCCTCGTGGAAGCCGCACCATGCGCCTCTAGCTCAATCGGCAGAGCAACTGACTCTTAATCAGTGGGTTCAGGGTTCAAGTCCCTGGGGGCGCACCACCTCCTCCGTCGCCGAGCAAGTCGATAGGCTTTCGCACGTGCCCGACCTCGACGACGACCTGAAGTTCGCCCTCCGCCTCGCCGACGCGGCCGATGCCATCTCCGGCGCCCGGTTCCGCGCCAACGATCTGGACGTGACGACCAAGCCCGACCGAACGCACGTGACGGACGCCGACCAGGCCGTGGAGCGCGCCATCCGGGAGTTGATCGAGACCGAGCGAGGGAGCGACGAGATCCTCGGTGAGGAATACGGCAGCGCCGGCGGCGACCCTCGCGCCGCACACCGGTTGTGGATCGTCGACCCCATCGACGGCACGCACAGCTACGAACGCGGTCTGCCCATGTGGGGCACGCTGATCGCGCTCGTCACCGACGGCGAGCCAGTGCTCGGCGTCGCCAGCTCCCCCGCACTCGCCGGTTCGGACGGCGTCGGCAAGCGGTGGTGGGCAGCCGTGGGCGGCGGGGCATGGATACGTGAAGGCGAGGGCGAGCCGACGAGGCTGCGGGTGTCGGGCATCCGCAAGCTGGCGGATGCGTCGATCAGCATTCAGAGCATCCGTCAATGGGACGCGACGGGTCACCTCGATCAACTCGTCGCGCTCAGCAGAACCGTGTGGCGCGACCGCGCCTACGGGGATGTCTGGGCCTACACGCTCCTCGCCGAGGGACTCATCGAGGCGGTCGCCGAGTTCGGACTGCACCCGTACGACATCGCAGCGCTGATCCCGATCGTCGAGGAGGCCGGTGGACGCGTCACGGCAGCCGACGGTTCATCGGCCCTCTGGGACGGCAGCGCGGTAGCGACCAACGGCGCCATCCACGACGAGTTCCTGACGCTGCTGGGCGATTGAGCCGCCGCGCGGCAGGCTCACGAACCCCCGGCCAGCGCCGCTTCAGCTGAGTCGTACACCCGCCCCTCGGCGACGAGCCCGCGGAACCACTCCGACTTGTCCAGCAGGGTCCGCGCACCCGGCTGAACGTTCGCCAGCAGAAGTGCGACGCCCGTTCCGCCGAGCTCGCGGTCCAGATCCTGCAGCCCCTCCAGCACCGTCGCGGACGTGACTCGCATGTGCCAGAGATCGAGCACGACCGCGTCGACCGGCCGCGCTGCGTCGACGAGCGCGAGGACCCGGTTCTCGGTCTCGAGGATGTTCGCCGTGTACATGCTGCTGTCCACCGAGAGCGCGAGCCGCCCGTGCCGTTCACCCTTCTCCGCCACTCGCACGCGGCTCAGCTCGCGGATGACGAGCCCGAACGTGATCAGTACCCCGGCCGCGACCGCGACGAGGAGGCCGGCGCTCAGCCCGAGGGCCGCGGTGACGACCGCTGTCCAGAAGTCGGCCCGGCTCAGCCTCGCCAGGCGGATCAGCGCCCGCACGTCGATCAGTCCGATCACGGCGACGAAGACCAGTGACGCCAGCGTCGCCTCCGGCAGCAGGCTGAGCACAGGGGCGAGCAGCAGCGCGACGAGCACGGCGAGGGCGACAGTGACGAGCCCCGATATCTGCGACCGAGCTCCCGCGCTCTTGTTGACGGCGCTCTGCGAGAATCCTCCGGCCGACGGCATGGCCTGAAAGAACGACCCGAGCACGTTCGCCGCCGCCGTGGCCAGAAGCTCCTGATTCGAATGGATCTGCGGCTCACCAGGGTCCCTGATGCCCCTGGCGACCGCCGCCGACTCGAGGAACGCCATCATCGCGATCGCGAGCGCGCCCGGCACGAGTTGCACGATGTGTCCGAACGACGGCAGAACTGGCAGCGGGATGCCGAACGGAACGTGCGCGATGAGCCGCACACCGACATCCGGAAGCGGCGTGAAGGCGGCGAGAAGGATGCCGGCGACCACGACGATCAGCGGCCCCGGCACGCGCTTCGCGAATCGCTTGAGCAGCACGAGGAGCACGATGGAGCACGCCGAGAGGATGACCGTGGCAAGGTTCGCGTGCGGCACCGCCCCCACCACCGCGACGATCGACCGGATGAAACCGTGCCCCGTAACGTTGTCCGACTCGCCCAGCAGCTTCGGCAGCTGGCCGACGGCGACGGTCGCGCCGACCCCGATCTGGACGCCGATGATCGTGGACTTGTTGATCGCCTCGACGGCCCCGCCCAGCCGGAACACCCGGGCGAGAGTGAGGATGGCCCCGACCAGCAGGGTCAGCATGGCGAGGTCCCCCACCGGATCCTTGCCGCTGGTGGCAACCCCCGCGGAGACGAGCGTCGTCGCGGTGAGCGTCGCGATCGTGGACGTCGTGGAGACGCTCATCGCGCGCGAGCCGCCCAGCATGGCGTATACGAGCATCGGAACCATGCAGGTGTAGAGGCCCACCTGCACCGGGAGATTGGCGATGGTGGCATAGGCCATCGCCTGTGGAACGACCACAGCACCGGCCGACAGACCGGCCAGTACATCCCAGCCGAGGTTCGCCGGCCGATACCCGGCGAGGGTCGGCAGGAGCCAGGGCCGCCGACCGGTCCGAGTCGCCGGTGCTGCAGTCGTCATGCCGCGCCGCTCAGTCTGCGCGTAGTTCGCCGCTCAGTCCCTCGCCATGGCTGCCGCCAGATGCGCCTCGAGATCGACGTACGCGTCGTCGGCGATGTCGAAGACGACCTTCTTGATCCGGCCACCGGTGTAGTCGAATCGGGACCCTTGGTACTGCTTCGACACCGCGTCGCCGCTGTCGTATCCGATGCACAGACCCTCGCCACACAACGAGAAGTGCCCCAGCACTGTCCGGATGTCCTGCTGCGCCACGAGCTCGTCGTCGATGTACAACTTCAACGGCCCGGTCGCCTCGCGATACTGTCCGGTTCCCGTCTTGGTGAACTCGACACCGAAGATGTGCTTGCCGGGAGTCGGCAGCGGCGCCGACACGTCGACCTCCGGCGGGATGCCCAGGAAGTTGTACGCGTAGGTCAACTGTCCGTCCTTCACGAACATCGCGTGGCCACCGAACCGGGAACCGTGTGCGAAGATCACACCCTCGGTGTCCGCGGTCGTGTCCACCTCGGCCAGCACCTTGTACGACACGCCGTGCACGTTCGCCGCCGACCGCTCCGGCACCTCGGTGGTCCCCGGGTAGTAGGTGTACTGCCCGGACGGCGGCACAGGCACGTGGAACTCCATGTTGATGAAGGTCTCGAAGTCCTTCGGGTTACCGATGACCTGCAGATCGTTCAGTGGCAGCACGAGGTTGCGCTGCGCCTCCGCCATCCAAAGCCTCTTCAGCTCTTCGAGCTTCTCCGGATGCTCCGCCGCCACATCGTGCGCCTCCGAGCGGTCGACATCCGTGTGGAACAGCTGCCACACGTCGTTCTCGAAGTCGCCCTTGCCGCTGACGGGCCCGTGCTCCGTGACGGCCTTCCAGCCGTCGTGCCAGATTCCGCGGTTGCCGAACATCTCGTAGTACTGCGTGTGCTTCTCGGATGCCCCGTCGGCGCTCGCGTCGAAGCTGTACCGCATCGACACACCGTCGAGAGGGCGCTGCGCCACACCGTTGTACTCCTCGGGCATGGAGACACCGCAGACGTCGAGGATGGTCGCGACGACATCCGTCGAGTGGTGGTACTGGTTGCGGATCTCGCCCTTGGCGCTGATGCCGGCCGGCCAGTGGATCACCATGGGGTCGCAGACGCCGCCCTGGTAGACGTAGCGCTTGAACATGCGGTACGGCGTGGAGAACGCCGCCGCCCACCCCGTCGGGTAGTGGTTGTAGGTGTCCGGTGAGCCGAGCTTGTCGACCATGCGCAGGTTCTCCTGCTCGTCGTCCGGATAACCGCCGAAGATCTTGCCCTCGTTCACGGACCCGTTCGGGCTGCCCTCACCGGATGCCCCGTTGTCGGCGCAGTAGAAGATGATCGTGTTGTCGAGCTGACCGGTCTCCTCCAGGTAGTCGACGATGCGGCCGACCTGGGCATCCGTGTACTCGCTGAACCCCGCGTACACCTCGGCCATGCGGCTGAACATGCGCTTCTCGTCGTCGTTCAACTCGTCCCAGGGCCGCACGCGGTCCGTCTCGGAGAACGTGCCCTCCGGCATCGGGTTGAGCTCGGTGAGATCCGTGCCCTCGGGCAGGAGGCCCTTCTCGATCATGCGCGCAAGGACCCACTCGCGGTACGCCTCGTAGCCGTCGTCGAACACACCCTTGTACTTGTCGATGTACTCCTGCGGCGCGTGGTGCGGAGCATGGTTCGCCCCCGGGCAGAACCACAGGTACCACGGCTTGTCGGGCTCCGTCTGCTTCACGTCGCGGAGCATCTTCAGCGCCTGATCGGCAAGGTCCTTGGAGAGGTGGTACCCCTCCTCCGGTGTGTACGGCTGGTCGATGTAGCGGTTGTCCTCCGCCAGCGACGGGTACCAGTTGTTGGTCTCGCCGCCGATGAAGCCGTAGAACCGGTCGTAGCCCTGGCCCAGTGGCCAGTTCTTCTTCGACGCCCCCGCCGTCCACTCGTCGATGGGCACGTTGTGGTTCTTGCCCACCCAGAACGTCGCCCAGCCCGCGTCGCGAAGGATGTTGGCCATGGTCGCGTTCTGCGGCGGAATGTGCGAGTTGTAGCCGGGAAAGCCGGTGGACGACTCCGAGATGGTCGCGAAGCCGTTGGCGTGATGGTTGCGACCGGTGAGGAACGTCGACCGAGTCGGCGAGCACAGCGCGGTCGTGTGCCATTGCGTGTAGGTCAGGCCGCCCGCGGCGAGGCGCTCCATCGTCGGCATGTTGATACGGCCGCCGTAGGTCGACCATGCCGCCTGCCCGGTGTCGTCGTAGAGCACGACCAGCACATTCGGCGCGCCCTGCGGCGGCTTGTCGGGCAGGAAGGCGTCCCAGTCCGCCTTGGAGTCCCGCACGTCGAGTTTGATGTCGCCCTTGAATTCGCGTGGCATATCCGCACCCTCCCTGTGGATGTCGCGAGTCTGGCGACGCCTGACCCAGGCGTCATCGTCACGCTAGACAGGGCGTCCGGCGCGCAACGGCGACGCGGAGGCAATCACCCGTTTAGGGTGTGCTGTCGAAGGTCGCCCAGCACCGGCCGCCACCACTTCGCCCGCGGGTCGGAGTCGATGAGGATCGTGCGCACCAGCAACGTGAGCGGAACGGCGAGGATGGCGCCGACCGGGCCGACGACGACGGCCCAGAACAGCACGGAGACGAACGTGATCGTCTGGCTGAGCGCGACAGCGTTTCCGACGACCCTGGGCTGGATGATCGACTGCACGACCGAGTTGATGACGCCGTAGATGACGATGACCGCGATGAAAATTCCCCACCCGCCGCTCAGCAACCCGAAGACGAGTGGGGGGACGATCGCGATGAAGTAGCCGATGTTCGGGATGTAGCTGCAGAGGAACGAGAGCATCCCCCAGAGGAAAGCGCCGGGCACCTGAAGGATCATGAGCGCGACCCAGTTCAGCACTCCCTGTGCGATGCCTAAGCCCGTCGTCGCCACCATGTAGCGGCGCACCCCGGTGGCGAAGCCGCCTAGCGCTGTCACCATGTGCGGCCGGTGACGTGCGAGCTGCTTCGACACGATCGACATGGCGCTGGCATCCACCGCCATCAGGATCAGGCACGTGAGCACCACGACCAGGCCGAACGTGACGTTCGCCACGCTTCCGAGCAGTCCGCCGACGAAGCCGATGATGCGGCTCGGATCGAGGTCGGCGACGAAGGCCTGCACCTGGTTCGCGTCGAAACCCACCGCTCGCAGCCACGACCCGATCGTCTTCCCGGCCTGCTCCAGCTGCGGCGCGAACTGCGGAAGCAGGCTGGCGAACTGCGCGAGCGCGACGACGAGAGCCGCCACGAATGCGGCCAGCAGAACGAACACTGCAGCGATGACGGAGCCGGTCGCGATGCCCCGGTGCACACCCCAGCGCTCCAGTGCTCGTCGCAGCGGATGCACGCAGATCGTGAGAATCAGAGCCAGGAGCACCGGGGCGAGGAAGCCACGAAGGTAGAACATGCCGATGGCCGTGACGGTGGCACCCGCGAGCCCGAGCAGGATCGCGTCGGCCCGCGGCCACCCGGAGGTGGGGCCGACGGATGCCTCGGCGAGCTGCTCGCCATCGAGCGGGGCATCCTGAACCGCGTCATCCCTGCGCCTGCGCCACCAGCTCATGCGGTTCCCTCCGACCGTGCTCAAGCTAACCGCCGCCTCGGAACGGAAACGCGGGTGGAGGGCCAATCACCCGAAACGGAGGACGGTCGCCCAGCACTGTTCGACTAGCGTCAGGCGCGGGGAGTCGCGCGGGATGCTGCACGACGCGCGGATCGGAGGCCGTCATGGGACCGCTCATCGGGACGACACTGCCGGTGGCGATCGGCATCGCCATCAGCCCGGTGCCGATGATCGCGGCGATCCTGATGCTCCTGTCGCCGCGCGCGAAGAGCACGGGTGTCGGGTTCCTGATCGGCTGGATCGTCGGGATCGCCGTGGCCGTCATCGTGTTCGCGGCGCTGTCCTCGATCCTGCCCGCCGCTGACCCGGAGGCCACGCATCCGATCATCGGGGTGATCGACATCGTGCTCGGGGCGCTCCTGCTGCTGATCGGAATCCGCCAGTGGCGCAGCCGGCCCAAGGACGGCGATGAGCCGAAACTGCCGGGGTGGATGAAGGCGATCGACTCCATGACGGCGCTTCGTGGCTTCGTGCTGGGCGTCGTGCTCTCCGCCGTGAACCCGAAGAATCTGCTTCTGGCGGTCAGCGCCGGTCTGGCCATCGGGTCGTCCGACGTCGTCCTCTGGCAGGAGGCGATCGTGATCGTCGTATTCGTGCTGATCGCGGCGAGCTCGATCATCATCCCCGTCGTCGCATACCTTCTGGCATCCGCCTCGATGGCCCGCCCGTTGGATGCTCTGCGCGGCTGGCTCACCGACAACAACGCAACGATCATGGCCGTGCTCATGTTCGTGCTCGGCTTCGTCGTGATCGGCAAGGGCATCGGACAGTTCTGAGCTGCCGACGCGTGGGATCTCAGCCGTCCTGGCGCACCTCGAGGATCTCCAGCCCCATGTCGGCGATGCGGGCGAGAAGCCCGTGCAGCTGGGTCTGGTCGCGCAAGTTGCCCACGAGGATCGTCATGGACGGCGCTATCTGCACGGCGTCCATCTCGGGGAATGCGGCGGCCAGCCGCTCCGAGAAGGCATACGGAAGACGGATCTCGTAGCGCTTCACACCGCACCTCCCCCGTGCTGCACATCCAGGTTCGTGCGGGCCGGAGGAGAGCGCGTCACCTACCGCGGGTGATTCCCTCGGCAGGCGACGACGACCGTCAGATGAGGCCGAGACCTTGCGCCGTGGTGACCGCCTCGCTGCGGTCGGAAACACCCAGCTTCTGATAGATGTTGCGCAGGTGGGTCTTGATCGTGTTCACGCTCAAGGAGTGCTTTCGCGCGATCTCCGCCACCGACTGATGCACCGGGAGCTCCGTCAGGATGTCCCGCTCCTTCGGCGTCAGCGACTCGATGACCAGGGCGTCTTTGTCCGGATGCGCGGCAGCCCGTGGAGCGGACGCGACGATGCGTCGTGCCTCATCCTCCAGGTGTCCGAACCGGCCGAGCCGGCGGGTGACGAGTCCGATGCCGTCCGTGGCCGGCGCGAGGAAGGGACGATCCACCCGGTAACGCACCGCCAGCTCGACGGCCTGCAGGGTGAAGGCGTCCGCTTCGGTGCTTCGCCGGTTGTCTTCCGCGGAGCGGGCCAGGTGCAGTGCCGCCGTGACGAACGACGCGGAGTGCCAGGCGTGGCCGCTCCTGGCGGCATCGTCGAGCTGGCGTGCCGCGGGCTCCGTGTTCCGCAGCGGCGGGCTGAGAAGGTAGCGCACGATGGCGCCCTCCAAGCTGTTCACCCCGAGCACCGAGTACGCCAGCTCGGCTGTCTCCTTCGCCCTTGCCCGGCCATCGAGCGCGAATCGGGCCGCGACCATCCGCGGTGCGGCGAGCGCGAAAATGCGGGGCACGTATACCGCGGTCTCTCGCATCAGCCGTTCGAGTTCGTCGACCGTGTTCCGCGGGTTCGGTTCGGCGTCGAGCGAGGGCAGCAGTTCGAGCACGCACGCGGTCGCGCTCAGCTCGGGGTCGAGGCCGAGCGGGTCGGATGCCACGACGTCGCCGAGCCCGAGCGGTCCGCCTTCGACGCACCGCAGGTAGCGGCGGGTGGCTGCCACCACCTCCACTCGGCGCCGCGCGCGGTCCCTCGGAGCCGACGTGAAACGGTCAGCAGCCTCCACCAGCCGGTCCTCGAGGACGACGGCCTCGTCCCAGCGGCCGAGGTCGCTGAGAATGCCGATCGAGAACTCGCTGGCGACGAGGAACAGCCAGTCCATGCCGGCACGATGTGCGGAGACCCGTACATCGCGCAGCATTCCGTGCGCGCGCTGCGACTCTCCGATCCTGGCGAGCAGCCAGGCCTCGGCGGTCGCGCACAGGAGGTCGAGACCGAGGCTGGCCTGACGCTCCGCGACGGCGACGGGATCGGTGAGGCGAGACGCGCCGGCGGACGCGGTGCCCTCGCGCACCTCGACGAAGCAGCGCACGGCGTCCAGGGCGACCACCCACGCGTCGGAGCAGGCCGGTCGAGGCGCGGCGGCCGCGAGATCGGCCATCGCCAGCAGGTGACGCGCGCGGCGGCGATCCGCGAAGGTGGGAGCATTCAGGAGCAGCCGGAGCACCAGCGCGACCAGCGGCTCGTCTTCCTCGGGCGTGAAGCGCGCGAGCGCAGAGGCGATCAGGCGGCTCCGCCCGGCGAGCGCGAGCTCGAGCCCGACACGGGAGAGCACGTCGGCCAGCACCGCGCTGTCGCGTGACTCGATCGCCTGGTGCAGCGCATCCGCGGGCCGTTCGTGCGCCGCATACCAGTCAGCGGCATTCGCGTGCCCGCGTGCCGCCCGGCTCCGGTCGATCCTGCGTGCTTCCGCCTTGAGGAACGCCAGCAGAACCGGGTGGAACCGGAATCCGTGCGGGTCCTCGGTGATCAAGGCATTCGACCTGGCCACCTCGTGCAGAAGGGCGAGGTGATCGGCGTGACCGCTCAGCATCGCGGCAAGATCGACCGGCACGTATCGGTTCACCGCGACCGAGACGAGCAGCCGCCTGGTGTCGTCGTCGAATCCCGCGAGCACCTCCGAGATGAGAAAGTCCGCGACGGCGCCGTTGTCGCCGCTGAATTCGCTCACGGCAGCACTGACATCTGCGCTGCGGGCGAGCCACGGCATCGCCAGTGTGATGGCGGTCGCCCAGCCGCCGGTGCGCTTGACGAGGGCACCCGCCGCCTCGTCCGCCAGTTCCAGGCCGTGGCGTTCCGCCAGTTCTGCAACCTCATCGCGGTCGAACGCGAGATCTTCCGTGCACAGCTCCAGCAGCCGGCCGGAGGCCAGCAGGAACGCGAGTCCCGAGACCGGTTGATATCGTCCGGCGACGACGACGCGGATGTCGTTCGTCGCATCCTCGAGCACGGAGGTCAGCGCCGCCTTGGCGCGCACCGAGGTGATCCGGTGCGCGTCTTCGATGAACAAGTAGACGGTGCGCCTGCTGCCTCGCAGTTCCGCGGCGACGTCGGGCAGTGCCGGCCCGCGTACCCACCGCACGGTCTCGCCGCGCTCGCGCAGGCCGCGCGCCCACCGGGCGATGAGCACGCTCTTGCCCGCTCCTGCCGCTGCCCACAGTGCTACGGCCGTTCGTTCCCCCGATTCCAGTTGCTCGAGCGGCTCGTCCAGTCTCGGTCTGGCGATCTCGAAGACCGCCTCGGCCGGGACTCCGGATGCCTGCCTGGTCCCGTCTTCGCGCCGCGTCTGTCCCGCTACCTCGGACTTCGCTGAGCGTGCTCCGATCGTCGACATGCGCCTCCCCCATGCAGCATTGTCACCGCCACCCTAACCAGGAAGACACGATCTGCAACAGATGTCTATTTTCTTGGCCGCGCCGATGACCTCACCCGATCTAGGTGTGCCTGCACCTGTTCGCGGCCGCTTGACTGGCGTTGACCGCAGGCCCCGCGGTCGCATTCGCGCCCGCTGGCGCACGAGAGAGGACAGCAGCCATGAGCTTCTGGGACAACTTCTGGAACGTGATCTGGGTCATCTTCTGGAGCTTCGCGTTCGTCGCCTACCTGTTCGCGTTATTCGCCGTGGTCGCCGACCTGTTCCGTGATCACAGACTCAATGGCTGGTGGAAGGCGCTGTGGATCATCTTCCTGGTCTTCGTGCCGTTCCTCACGGTGCTCGTGTACCTCATCGCCCGTGGAAGAGGCATGGCGGAGCGCAGCGCGAAGGAGCAGAAGCAGGTGCAGAGGGCGACGGATGACTACATCAAGCAGGTGGCCGGCGCATCACCGGCTGACGAGATCGCCAAGGCGAAGTCGCTTCTCGACGCGGGCACCATCACTCAAGACGAGTACAACTCGTTGAAGTCCAAAATCCTCGCCTGAGGGGAGCACCGAGATGACGTTCGTCGGCCTCATCTGGATGTTTCTCGACATCCTGTTCTTCGTCGCGTACCTCGTGGCGGTGTTCTACATCCTCTTCGACCTGTTCGCAGACCACACCCTCAACGGGTGGTGGAAGGCACTGTGGGTCATCTGCCTCATCTTCGTGCCGCTCATCACTGCGCTGGTCTACGTGATCGCACGTGGTCGTGGCATGGCAGAGCGCGCGCAGCGGCGCCGCGGGGTCGTGCCCGAGGATGACTCGTATCGACCGCGTCCGTCGGCCAACCCGGCAAGCGATATCGCGCGGGCGCAAGAGCTGCTCGACGAGGGCGCGATCTCGCAGGGCGAGTTCGAGGCGATCAAGAACAAGGCGCTCACCGGTCGTTACTGAAACACCACAGTCGCCCGTTCAGATGCAACGGGTTAAGCACCTCTGACCTCAAGAGTTAGACTGATCTAACTTTCTGCACGACAGGTCATGAGGCGAGGCGATGACGCGCGAGTCCGTTGAGCAGCCGGCCACCGACATCCGCGCCGACCGTCCCGCGGAACGCCGGCTCCTCTGGCTGATCGGGCCGGCCTTCGTCGCCGCCATCGCCTACGTCGACCCGGGAAATGTGGCGGCGAACCTGACCGCAGGCGCGCAGTACAAGTACCTGCTGGTCTGGGTGCTGGTTGCCGCGAACGTCATGGCCGTCATCGTGCAATATCTGTCGGCGAAGCTCGGCATCGTGACCGGCCGCAGCCTGCCAGAGCTGCTCGGAGAGCGGATGCCCCGCACCGCTCGGCTGCTCTACTGGGCGCAGGCCGAGATCATCGCGGCCGCCACCGACATGGCAGAGGTGATCGGCGGGGCGATCGCGCTGCAGATCCTGTTCGGGCTGCCGCTGCTGGCCGGAGGCGTCATCGTCGGACTCGTGTCCATGGGCATCCTCGCCGTGCAATCCCGCCGCGGACAGCGCGCGTTCGAGTTCGTGATGATGGGCCTGCTGGCGGTGATCACCATCGGGTTCGTCGCCTCTCTGGTCGTGAGCCCGGTGGACTGGCAGGCAGCGGCTGCCGGCGTAGTGCCACGGTTCGAGGGGTCGCGGTCCGTTCTGCTGGCGGCCAGCATGCTCGGGGCGACCGTCATGCCGCACGCCGTGTACCTGCACTCGGCGCTCGCCCTCGACCGGCACGGAGCCTCTGGCGACCCGCGGCGGGTGCGCCATCTGCTGCGCGCCAATCGCTGGGACGTGATCTTCGCGCTCATCGTGGCCGGCTCGGTGAACATCGCGATGCTGCTCCTGGCCGCTGCGAGCCTTCCCGGCGTGAGCGGGACGGACAGCATCGAGGGCGCGCACACCGCGATCACCCAGGCGTTGGGACCCGTGGTCGGCGTGATCTTCGGCATCGGGCTGCTGGCATCCGGCCTCGCCTCCACCTCGGTCGGATGCTATGCGGGTGCCTCGGTCATGTCGGGGCTGCTGCGGGTACGCGTGCCCATTCTGGTCAGACGCGCCATCACACTCATCCCGGCTCTCGTCGTGCTCGGCCTGGGCGTCGATCCGACGTGGGCCCTTGTGATCAGCCAGGTCGTGCTGAGCGTGGGCATCCCATTCGCCGTGATCCCGCTCGTCTGGTTCACCTCACGCCGCGGCACGATGGGGACGTTCGCGAACCGCACTCCCCTGCGGATCGCCGGGGCCGTGACGGTCGCCGCGATCGTCGCTCTGAACGGCGCGCTGATAGTACTGACAGCCATCGGCGCGGTGTAGGGCTACTATCGGCGCGTGTCTTCCGTGCGACGAAGCCTGACAGACGCCCAACGGCGTGAATTCCACGACGCCCTCGATGCGCGGCGCCGAGAGGTGCTGGCCAGGCAGGGCAGACTGGATGCCTCGCTCAGTGACGCGCGCGAGGCACGATCGGGCGGACAGGCCGACGACGAGCACGATCCCGAAGGCCCAACGATGGCCGCGACATGGTCGCAGCTGACCGGGCTGCACGAAGATCTCGAGCTCGAACTGACCGAGATCGATCACGCGCTCGCTCACCTCGAGGCAGGAACCTACGGGGTGTGCATGAACTGCGGCAAGCCGATCGGGGTGGCTCGGTTGCGCGCCCGGCCGTTCGCCGAGCTGTGCATCGACTGCGCGAAGGCGCTCGAGTCCCACTGACGGGTCACGCGCCGATCGACAGATCGGGCTTCGTCGTGATGCCGAATTCACGCTCCAGCGCTCGCAGCGCCGCGTTCCATCCGCCCAGGCCGTGCACGCCCGGCCCCGGCCACGTCGACGCCGAGCACAGGTAGACGCCTCGTACCGGCGTCTGCCACGGGTGCGGTCCGAACGTGGGACGCGCGACCAGCTGCCCGAAGCTCACCGCCCCGGATGCGATGTCGCCGGCCACATCGTTCGGGTTCCGCTCGTCCAGCTGTTCGGCGCTCTGGCCGTTGCTGGCGACGATCGTGTCCCTGAACCCGGGGGCGAACAGCTCGATGCGCTGCACGATCGCCTCGGTCGGATCGTCCACCGATCCCGCAGGCACGTGCGTGTATGCCCAGAGCACGTGGCGTCCGGGCGCACGATCCGGGTCGAGCAGCGTCGGCTGGGCGGTGAGCACATACGGATGCCTGGCATGACGTCCCGCAGCGACCGCATCCTCCGCTTTCGCCAGCTCGGCGCGCGACCCGCCGACGTGCACTGTCACGGCGCTGCGCAACTCCTCGTTGCGCCACGGCACCGGATCGGAGAGCACGAAATCCGCCTTCGCGGCCGCGTTTCCATAGCGGAATGTGCGGTACGGCCGGGGCGTTCGCACGCGGTCGCCGGCGAGCTGCAGGAAGGCGCGGGGTGTGACATCCAGAATCGTCGCCCGTGCCGGAGGGAGCTCGTCGAGGCTTCGAACCCACGCACCGGTCTCGATGCGTCCGCCGTGGGCCACCAGGTCGTCTGCCAGGGCGGTCGCGATTGCACCGCTCCCGCCGCGAGGAATGGGCCAGCCCCCGCAGTGGGCGAACGCGGCAAGAGTGAGACCGGGTGCCGCGGAGCCGAGGGAGGGCATCCGCTGGATCGTGTGCGCGAAGACACCGGTCAGCAGTGCCGCAGCCTCCTGGGTCTCGAAGGCGCCCTTCCACAGACGAGTGCCGTGCCTGAGCGAGCGCAGTCCGAAGCGGACGAGCGCGAGCGGATGCCTGGGCACGCGAACCAGCGGACGCCCCATCACGTCGGAAAGGGCTCGGCCGTCGTCCCGCGCGAATGGAGCGAACAATCGCCTCCAGGTCTCGCCGTCCGCCGCCAACCCTTCCGCCGTGCGCTCCAGGTCACGGTAGGCGATCGCTGCTCGCCCGTCGTCGAGCGGATGCCCGTAGGAGATCTCCGGCACCAGGAGCTGGATGCGACGCTCCAGCTCGAACCTCCGGAAGAACTCACTGGCGAGTGCCATCGGATGCACCGCCGAGCAGACGTCATGCACGACTCCCGGGATGGTGAGCTCGGCCGAGGCACTGCCGCCTCCGATATGGTCACTCCCCTCGAGCACGATCACGGAGAGTCCGGCGCGAGCGAGCGTGACCGCGGCCGCGAGCCCATTGGGCCCCGACCCCACGACCACGACGTCTTGCACGGCTCGTCCTCCCAGCGGTGACCGGTCAACTCCGTTCTAGCCGATCACGACGAAGTGTGTCGCTCGATTCCCAGCTGGATGTCCGGCGTCAGTCGTCGTGCGACGGATCCTCGTACCAATCGTCGTCGAAAGGACCGGAGAGCTCGTCGCGCACCATCCGGGCGCGCTCGCGCAGCTCGCTCACGGCATCCGAGGATCCTGCGATGCGCCGACCCGCCGTGTTGGGCAGCGCGAGAGAGCCCGAGATGGCGCCGCGTCCCAGGATGAACTCGCACACCGTGTCACCCTCGTTCACGAAGACCGGGACGATGACGCGTTCCGTGCGATGATGCTCCGCGAGCGCGAATTCGTAGTCGAGCAGGGCATCCGCCACGGCGTCCTCGGTGCAGATGCGTGTGGCCGCGACGAGCAGTTGTTTCATGGGCCCTCCGTTCGCCGGTGTTCGGCGGTTCGCGCCATGACATTCAACAGCCGGCACCGGCATCCGCATAAGGGCCTGGCGAAGAGCGACCGCGCGTGGCATGCTTGCGCTCTGTCTCTCTATGGGCGCGCAGTCATCTCGCCCATGACGCCTCGGGCAGTTCACGGAAGAGCCGTTCGCGCGACAGGGCCAGCTCGATGTTTTCGACGATTCCAGGAATTACCGGATGCGCGTGCTCTCCGGCGCCACGCCACCGGACGTTCTCCTGTTCGATCGCGTGGACAGGGGCGGCCCCCACCGCCTCGATGACGGAGACGAAAGCGCCGGTGGCACTCAGCGGCGACAGCAGCTCGGCGCTCTCCGCGCGGGCATCCATCAGGTTCTGCATGAGGTCGACGCGGCCGTATCGCCGCGCGCCGCTAGCAGGCAGGGTGAGCCGATCCTCCGTGTAGTGCAGCACCGCGGTGCCCTTCGAGCCTCGAACCATGACGAAGGGGTCGTCCTCCCGGGGCCCAGCGAGCGTGAAGGCGCACGTGAGGATCCCGTCGAACGTGGCCTTCCCCGCCGTGCTCGGCAGGACGCGCACGACAGACGTGTCGTCGACCTCGATCGCATTCGCTCGGTGCAGATCCGTCTCGACCGACCCGATGGCATCCGGTGCGTTCCAGCCCGCCACGGTCAACGCCGTCATGACGGCATGGGCGAAAGGGTTGGAGACCGCTCCGTCCGAGACACGATGACCGTTCAGCATCCTTCGGCCCGCCCAGGGTGCCCTGTCCCAGTAGGCGCGGTCCCTCGTCCAGGAGCCTCCCGCTCCGATCGCCTCGATCGTCCCCAGTTGTCCCTGCGAGATGACGCGACGCAGTTCGGCGAGCGCCAGCGACCCCAGGCTCTGGAATCCCACCTGTACGAGCCCGCCTGTGCGCCGCTGCACCTCGCTCAGAGCCTCGAATGCGGTCAGATCGGTGACGGGGGGCTTCTCGAGCAGCACATCCGCACCCGCAAGAAGCACCCGCGATGCGAGCTCCGCATGCGTGTGCAGAGGCGTGGCTATTGCCACGATGTCCACCTGGGTCGAATCGAGCAGGTCTTCCAGGCTCGGCAAGATGCGCGGAAGGTCACCTCCCACTCGCTTGCCCTCGCGGTAGATCGGACCGTCGGCCGTGTCGACAAGCCCCACGAGGCGAGCCTGTCCCGATCGTTCAAGCGCCTGCACCGTGAGCACGTGCGCGGCGCCGTAGCCGTGAACTCCCACCACCGCGATGCGGGCCGGGCGCGCGGCTGCGTCCGGCCCTCGACTCGCCGAGGTCTCTGTCGTCGACGTCACTGCGCTGTTCCGGGTTCCGCACAGAGCAGCACCGTGAACGCCGCAGGCGCCATTCCTCCCACGCGGGCACGGATCCCACTGACCGCATCCGTCCCGTCGAGAAACGCGTAGTCCTGTCCCGGTTGGTACGGCAGCGGGTCACCGCTGAGCTGCGCCCCCTGGACCTCGATGCTGATCGCATCCGCACCGACTCGATATCTGCCTCGTCCCTCGGGCAACACCCACGTGTCATCCGGCCTCCGGTCCGCGCCCTCGAGCACGCCGCCGTCCCGGAAGCCGAATTCGAGCGACCACGGCAGTTCGGGCGAGTCGATGGACACCTCGAGAACGAGGCCTTGGTCGAGAAGCCGGGCCTCGATCCGCGTCCTCATCGACACCTCGTCCCTGTCTCGCGAGGAGAACGCCATCGACGCGCTGAAGCGGCCGTCGTCTTCCAGTCGGTACCCGCCGGTCGCTGCCCGGTCCTCGGCAGCCAGAGGTTGGTAGTACGCGGCCGTGAGCGTCTCTTCGAGTAGGTAGGAGTCATCCTTGAGGCGCCGCATGCGCTGCGCCCGGAAGGGTCCCAGGTCGAAGAAGGAGCGTGACAGGCGCACGGCGTCCAGGATCGCCGCTCCTGCAAAAAGCCTGCAGAAGGTGGGATTGTTGGCCAGGCCCGAACGGATGCGACCCTGCGTGCCATAGTCCGATCCGCCGTACAGGACGGTTTCGGTTCTCTCGCTTCGACGTCCGGCCAGCGCGACGGCTTCGAGGAAGTAGGAACCCGTCGCGTCCTGCCGCTCTGCCGGCAGCGGCTCGAGCAGCCTCGGATTCAGCAACGTCTCCGCCAGGAGCTCGGGATCGGTCACGGCCGCGCCCTCCGCACGCAGGGCCGCGGCGGCGAAATCGGAACGCCCGGAGCAGATGGCGGCGTCGCGGAATGCTGCGAGGTAGTCCCGCAGAGGGAAGTGCGCGCCCTGGTCCTGCCGTCGCGACTGGACCGTTTCCACCGTGTCATCCGGCCGGATCAACATGAGCGTCGCCTCGAGATTCCGCAGCACGACGTCAGCGAGCTCGGGCCTTTCCAAGACCCCCGCCAGCAGGCTCAGCGATGGATTGCTCACGTGCGCCGCGTAGTTCGGGCTGCGCTCGGAATACAGTCCATCCGTGTCGACGTCCACGCCCTCACTGAGCCACTCCTCGGCCCGCTCGACGAGCCGATGGTCGGGGAAGGATCGGTGGATGCGAGCGAGCGCGGCGCTGATCTCCCAGCGATGGTTCGGCGTATGAACCCCGCCGGTGAGCAGGGGTGGCGTGACGTCGCGGATGATGGCGGCGAGGACTTCGAGAATCTCATCGATCTCATTCCGCGGACGATCGGGTCGAGTTGTCCGCAGCTGCGAGAGGAACTCGTACGTGTCGCACGCGTCGTTCACCGTGAACGCACTGTCTGGTGGCGACTCCAGGTTGTCACCGCCGACGAAGAGCCCGGAGCGCGATTGCCGAGCGTGCAGCAGTTCGAGGCGCTCGAGCGCAGCAGCCAGATGCCGGCCGCGGTCCTGCGCGGTCGCCTCACCGGATGCCACCAGCGAGAGCAGAACCTTCGCGTCTCGCATCAGCTCCCGGTGTGACTGGCCCGAGATGGCCGAGCTGCCCTGGGCGAGCAGCACGACCGCCCGTTGCCTGGCGGCCGCTACGACGGCGTCGTGAAAGTGTGTATCGAACACCGGAACCTCTCCTCGATGTGGTGCTGAGCTGCGGGTCCGGTGGTTCACACCTTCGTATCCGTCTGACTGTGCACGAACTCCTCGATCTCGAACGGCAGCCGGCCTATCGCCGCGGCCATGAGCCGCTGCCCTGCGACCACCTCGACCGCGACGCGTGCCAGCCCGTCGGCTCTGCCTGTGTCGAAGTCAGCAAGCTCGCCGCCGTGAGCGCGACCGATCGTGATGCATGTCGCGCCGGATCCGTGCAGCGAGTCGGGGATCGCGCGTTCACGTGAGTCTCCGATGAGGATGACGGCGGTACCTGCACCCACCGACTCCATCGGACCGTGCAGGTACTGGTGCGTCGGGTACGCGGATGCCGGAATGCGAAGGCATTCCCGGGCGAGCAGGGCGATCTCCGCCGCAGCGGTGAAGGAATCGCCGGCTCCGACGACGTCGATAGAGGATGCGCCGGCCAGCACATGTGCGAAGTCTTCGGCGGGCCGGATGAAACGCTGGAGCGCGTCACCCACTTCACCGGCGATGGATCCGCCGCCTGAGGCGACTCCGAGGGCTCCCGCGAGCCCGTTGTACGCCACGAGCATCGCTGTGAAGCCCACCGTGTACGCGCGGGAGTCGGGGAAGCCGCCCAGCTCGATCACGGCATCCGCGATCTCGGCCACGGGCGCGGCGGGATCGTTCGTGATCGCCGTTCGTCTACCGGATGCGAACCCACGCGCGAACTCGATCGGCTCGGGGCTACGACCGGATTCCGAGACGACCACCACGTGATCACCGAGGCTCGCGGCTTCGAGGCCCCTGCCCTCCGAGGCGACCAACGGCAGCGCCCGGATGCCAGCGGTGCGGAGCAGCCGAGCGAACGCGTGGGTGGAATGATGTGCCGCTCCCATGGCGGCGAGCACGACCGTCTCCCCCGCGCGCCATGGAACGATCTCTGCGGGGAACTCGGCGAGGCGGGCATCCAGCTCCGACTCGAGCCTGGCGAGTCGGGCGGGCTGCGAATCCATCGCCTCCGCGAATGAGACGAACTCCATCAGTCCTTCAGCCCAGCGTTGATGTTGGCGTTCATCACGTACTTCTGGAACACGAGATAGATGAGGATCAGCGGGATGATCGAGATCACCGATGCCCCGAGCAGTACCGACCAGTTGATGTTCTGCGCGCCGACGATGCTCTCGATCCCGATCTGCAGAGTGAACTTGTTCGGGTCGTTGAGCACGAGCAGCGGCCAGATGTAGTCATTCCATCGCCACTGGAACGAGAAGATCGCCAGTGTGAGCATGATGGGCCGGGACACCGGAACCATGATGCGGAAGAAGATCGACAGCTCCTTGGCTCCATCGATGCGTGCGGCCTCGACGATCTCATCGGGCACCGTGAGGAAGAACCCGCGGAACATGAGCACACCGGTCGCGGTCAGGATCGAGGGCACGATGATGCCGGCTAGCGAGTTGTAGAGCCCGAGGTCACGAACGACGAGGAATGAGGGCGCGAGCATGACCTCGGTGGGCAGCATCGTCGTGGCGAGGATGCATACGAAGAACACCTTGAGCCAGCGGTTGGAGTACTTGGCCAGGGCGTAACCCGACGCGCAGCTGGCGGCGACGGTCAGCACGGTGGTGACGCAGGCGACCACGATCGTGTTCGCGAAGTACTGCGCGAAGTTGAAGCTCTGCCACGCCGTCGCGTATCCCGTGACCGTCCAGTGCTTCGGGAAGAGGGTCAAGGGGTAGGAGAACAGGTCGCCGGACGGCTTGAAAGAGCTGAGGATGAACCAGAGCAGCGGGAAGGCGAACCCGATGGCGAACACCCAGAGCAGAGTGGTCGCCGAGAGGTGCCTGCCGATCTCGCCCGGCGCGATGCCCTTCTTTCTGCGAGGCGGTCGCCGCTTCACCGAATCAGAACGCGTGCCGCGCTGGTCGTTGAGGACTTCTGCCTGCGTCGTCATCGGGGGCCCGCCTTCCGGTTCACGGCCAGCTGGATGAGCGCCACGGCCATGAGGATGATCATCAGAATGAAGCTGGCCGCGCTCGCATAGCCGATCTGGCCGCGCTGGAAGCCCGTCTGGTAGATGTACTGCACCAGGAGGTTGTTGTCGGTGCCCGGTCCGCCGTTGTTCAGCGACAGGAACAGGGCGTACTCCTTCATCGTGCCGATCGTGCTGAGCAGGATGACGATGAACGAGGTGGGGGCGATGTTGGGCAGCGTGATCGAGAAGAACAGGCGCACAGGTCCGGCACCGTCGAGCGATGCCGCCTCGTAGTACGAGGTCGGAACGTTCTTGATGGCTGCGATGAACAAGAGCATCGAGAACGCCATCCCGGCCCACGTGGCCGCAAAGACCACCACGAGGAGCGAGAGGGTCGCGTTCGACTGCCACGGAACGGCCTTTCCCCCCAGCGACTCGACGACGAAGTTGACGAGGCCGAAGTTCTCACCGAACAGCCAACGCCACACCACACCGGTGATGATCGGCGAAACGAGCCACGGGATGAAGAAGATCAGCCGAGCGACGAGCTTGCCCTTGGCGTACTTGCTCACCATGAGGTTCGCGATGAACAAGGAGAGCGCATAGCTGATGGGCACGACGAGCAGCGTGTACTCGCACGTCCGCAGAAGGGCGGCGTAGAAGTTCGGGTCCCCGAGGAGTTGCGTGTAGTTGCTCACCCCGACGAACTGAGGATCGCCGACTCCTGTGTAGTTCGTGAAGGAATAGCCCAGCCCGATGGCTGCCGGCCACACGAAGAAGAGCGCGAAGAGCACGACGTTCGCGGCGATGAGCGCGAGTGGGGCTGCCGTGTAGTGGTTGAGGCGCACACGGCGGCTCCCCTTCGGGGCAAGGACTGGGCGTCCCTGCCCCGAAGCGGTCTGCGCCGCCGTCGTTCCGGTGACTGTCATTGTCGATCGCCGATCGGAACGCCTACTTGCCGACCTGCTGGTTGTAGCTGTCCACGATGTTCTTCAGCGCGGCATCCACCGTCTCTTGACCGTTGATGGCCTTGCCGATCTCGGTCACGCTCGGGTCGGTGGTCAGAGACTTTCCGGCGAGCACCCACTGGGTCTGTGCCTGGTTGAAGTATCCGGAGATCGGCGCATACAGCGGAAGCTCCTCGTTGTAGAGCTTGAAGGCGTTCTGAGCCGCCGTTGAGCTGAACGGGTAGACGGGGTTCAGCCCGCTCTCCACCGGCAGGTACCCGTTCACCTCCGTGAGCTTCTTGTACTGCGCGGGTTGGTACATCCAGGTCAGGAAGTCCTTGGCCGCGGTCGACTCGCTTGAGCTGTTGTTGAAACCGACGACGAGCCCTCCAGAGTTCACATCGCTGGCCTGCACGGGCTGGGCCGGCGTCGGCACGCTCGCCCAATCGAACTTGGTGATCGTCTCGGCGAAGGAAGCGACCTGCCACACGCCCGACCAGTACGCGACCACCTGACCGCTCTGGAAGAGCGCCGACGGGTCGGCGCCGCTGGTCCACACCGACTTGGGCATGGTGGTGTCGTTGTTCAGGCTCACGAAGTACTTCACCGCTTTGCTCGTCGCGGCGTCGGTCGAGAAGGTTCCGCTCGAGTCGGCGTGCACGTATTTGCCGCCCATCTCGTAGACCATCGCACGAAGACGCGAAGGCGACGCGTCGTAAGTGAGGTCGTACTTGGCTCCTGTGGCTTGACGCACCTGGTCAGCGGCCTTGATGAACTCCGGCCAGGTCCAGGTCTTGCTGGGCGAGGTCGGATAGGAGACGCCGGCCTTGTCGAAGAGGCTCTTGTTGATGAAAAGGCCGGATGCCGTGACATCCGACGGAATCGCCAGAACCTGCCCCTTGGACGTCTTGGCGATGAAGTTCTCGTTGATGTGATTCGCCTTCGTCTTCACAATGGACGACAGGTCGATGAGCTTGTTGGTCCAGATCGGATCGAGGGACGGAACGCTCGCGATGTCGGGCAGTGCGTTCGCCTGTGCTGCGTCGCGCAGCTTCGTGGTGTATCCGCTGTACGGGATGTTCACGATCTTGATCGACACGCCCGTCTTCTTCTTGTACTGCGCGGCGAGCTGGTCGTAGCCGGCCTGCTGTGCAGCACTCGATGACAACCACAGCGTGAGCTTCTTCGTCTCGCTCGCCGAACTCGAACCGGAGGATGAGCACCCGGCGAGTACGAGACCAGCGGCGGAGACCGCCGCGACCGCAGCAAGGAGGCGACGCGTACGCGACATCCCTGCCAGCGATTTCTTGAGAGTCATCATTGATTCCTTCGATGGGGCAGAGCCTGTCCGCTTGGTCCGGAACGGCCTGCGAGGGTTGTTGCAGACATTCATATCACTATGATGGATAAGCGGCAACGCCTAGATCAACAAGTTGCCATCTGGCCTCCAATCGCCCGGGCCAGATGCGACTTCACTCTGATATGAAACCCTCGACGTGGAAGGTGACCCACCGACATGGACTCTGCCAGCCGGCTGATCATCGACCGCACGCAACGGGTTCTTGACGAGCGCATCCGCCCCGCGATCTCGGCCCTCAGGGTGCCGCTGGAGCTCGCGTCGGCCGAGCTTCCCGGTGAGCCCATTGCGGCCGCCGACGCACTCGGGCTCGAGTACCTGCCCTATCGCGTCGGCACGGCGTGGGGTGCCGCCTGGTCGACGGTGTGGTTCCGAGCCACCGGCCTCGTCCCGGACGAGTGGCACGGCCTGCGCGTGGAGGCGGTGATCGATCTCGGTTTCGACTCCACGCTGCCGGGGTTCCAGTGCGAGGGGCTCGCCTACGACCCCCACGGCACGCCCATCAAGGCGGTGAACCCGCGCAATCAGTGGATTCCGATCTCGGACGAGGCGTGCTGCGGCGACCAGATCGAGTTCTTCGTCGAGGCTGCCGCAAATCCCGATCTGCTCGATCACCTGCCGCTACTGCCGACGTGGCAGGGCGACGTGCTCACCGCGTCTCCCGATCCCCTTTATGCGGTGCGTCGTGCCGACCTTGTCGTGTTCGACGTTCAGTGCCACGAACTGGCCCTCGATGTCGAGGTTCTCCTCGAGCTGCAGGCCGAACTCGACGACGGGCCGCGTCGTGCAGGCATCCTGCTCGCGCTCGATCGGGCGATGGATGCCATCGACGTGCACAGAGTCGGCGAGACGGCGGCCTCGGCTCGCGACGAACTGCGCGCCGTGCTCGCGAGTCCCGCGTCGTCGAGCGAGCACATCTTCTCCGCCGTCGGGCACGCTCACATCGACTCGGCCTGGCTGTGGCCCGTGCGCGAGACGGTGCGCAAGGTGGCGAGGACCACGTCGTCGATGACTCGTCTGCTCGAGGAGAACCCGGAATTCGTCTACGGGATGTCGAGCGCTCAGCAGTATGAGTGGCTGCGCGACCACCGACCGGAGGTCTACGACCGGGTGGTGGATGCCGTACGCGGTGGTCGATTCGTGCCGCTCGGCGGCATGTGGGTGGAGAGCGATGCCGTCATGCCGTCGGGCGAGTCCATCGTTCGCCAGTTCCTCTACGGGCAGTCGTTCTTCCGCAGGGAGTTCGGCGTGACCTGTCGCGGCGTCTGGCTGCCGGACAGCTTCGGGTACTCGGGCGCGCTCCCCCAGCTCATCCGCAAGGCGGGATTCGAGTGGTTCCTCAGCCAGAAGCTCTCGTGGAATCAGGTGAACACCTTTCCCCACCACACGTTCTTCTGGGAAGGAATCGACGGCTCCCGCATCTTCAGCCACTTCCCGCCGATAGACACCTATAACGCCAGGCTCTCGGCATCGGAGCTGGCAGGAGCCCGTCGGCGATTCGCGCAGTCGGCCAGGGCGTCGGGTTCGATCGCGGCGGTCGGCTACGGCGACGGTGGAGGAGGCACCACCAGAGAGATGATCGGCCGAGCTCGCCGTCTTGCCGATCTCGAAGGCAGCCCGCGCGTCATGTGGGAGCAGCCGGATGACTTCTTCGAGCGCGCGCGTGCCGAACTCCCGGATGCGCCGGTCTGGGTGGGTGAACTCGTGCTCGAAGCGCACCGGGGCACGTTGACGAGCCAGCACCACACGAAGCAAGGCAATCGGCGTGGAGAACGTCTCATCGTCGAGGCCGAGCTGTGGGCGACGACGGCTGCTGTGCGCGGAGTCCTGGATTATCCGTACGACGAGCTGGATGCACTGTGGAAGACCCTGCTTCTGCACCAGTTCCACGACATCCTCCCCGGCTCCTCGATCGCGTGGGTGCATCGCGAGGCGGTCGAGACCTATTCGAGGCTGATCGGCGCCGCGGAGGCGATCAGCCGTCGTTCGCTGCTGGCACTCGTGGGCGATGGAGAAGCAGAGTTCACCGCAAACGGTTCTTCTCTCGATCGAGGGGGCGCTTCCGCGTTCTCAGTGACGCCCGCAACCGCGACAGACGCCTTGCGTCCCGTCGTGCACGAGCATTGCGACGGAGTTCAGATCGACAACGGAGTCATCCGGGTCGTCATCTCGCCTGATGGGCTCATCACATCGGCCGTCGACATCTCGACCGGCAGGGAGATCATCCCGAAGGGACGCCCGGCGGGTCTACTGCAACTCCACCAGGACTTCCCCAACACGCGCGACGCCTGGGACCTCGACGAGCACTACCGGCACCATGTCGAGAACCTGGCGCAGGCGGACTCGTTCGCCGTGGAATCCGACAACGACGGCGTGCATGTCACCGTCGAGCGCCGGTTCTCGAGGTCCTGGGTTCGTCAGCGGATCACGGTGGCACCCAACACCCGGACCTTCCGCATCGAGCAGACGACGGATTGGCACGAGCACGAACGGCTGCTCAAGGTGGCCTTCCCGCTGTCATTGCACGCGGAGTACTCCGTCGCCGAGACACAGTTCGGATGCGTGAGACGCCCAACGCACACCAACACCAGCTGGCAGACAGCGCAGTTCGAGCACTCGATGCACCGGTTCGTGCACGTTGCCGAACCGGGCTTCGGCGTGGGATTGCTCGGCGACTCCACGTACGGGTACGACGTGATCAGAGACGCCGACCCGGAGCACGGGGTGACGACGACGGTCAGGCTCTCATTGCTGCGTTCGCCGAGGTTCCCGGATCCAATGGCGGATCAGGGCGGTCATACTCACGTCTACGCCTTCGCGATCGGCACGGACCTCCTCGGCACCACAGCGGCAGCCACCGAGCTCGACGTTCCCGTGCGTTCCGTCCGCGGTGGAAGCGCTGTGACTCCGATCGTCACCGTCGACGAGCCCGACGTCATTGTGTCGGCCGTCAAGCTGGCGTCCGACCGTTCCGGCGATCTCATCGTGCGGGTGTACGAACCTATCGGTCGGCGCGCCTCCGCAAGGATCACCGTGCCCTCGGAATACGGTCCGGGACAAGCGGTGTCGCTGCTGGAAGAGCACACGGATGCTCCGGTCGGCGCCTCGCCGGGACCAGACGGGACCGTGCGGCTCGCGCCCTTCGAGGTGCTGACGTTGCGCTATCCGGTGCACCGCCGTCCGGGTCCGGAACACCGCTTCGGGAAGGGAACACGATCGTGACGTCCACCGACGAAGGGGAGAACGGCACAGTTGCGCGGCCCGATTCCGGCCGGCGCAAGTCGCCGACCGCCCCTGTGCCTCACCGGGCCGGCCACTCCCGGATCTCGCCTCGCACAGCGACGACGAGGGATGTGACCGCGATCAACCGTACGGCCATCCTCGATCTCCTTCGGTCCAACGGTCCCCTATCGCGACGCGCGATCGGGCAGAGCACCGGGCTCAGCTCCGCCACCGTGGAGCGGCTCTGCCAGGCACTCCTCGAGGAGGGTGCCATCGTGCACGGCGGTGTTGACCGCTCAGCCACGGGTAGACCGTCGCACCTCCTGAAGTACGTGGCAGACATCCGTACGGTCGCCGCTGTCGATATGACCGAGAACAACGCGCGTGGCCGCATCATCGACCTGAGTGGCAACGTGCTGTACGAGACGTACGAGCCGTTCAACTTCCGGGACAGCGATGCCTCGACGGCACGCCTCGACGGGCTGCTGCGGCTGGTCGATCGAATCACCTCAGGCGAAACCGGAACGGATGCGCCGCTCACCGGCATCGGAATCGCCCTTCCCGGCATCACCCATGACGGCGTCGTCGTCAACGCCATCGAGCTGGACTGGCGGGACGTTCCGGTCGCTCGGATCGTGACGGAACGCACCGGTCTTCCCGTGCTCGCCGAGAACGACGCCAACGCAACGGCGTACAGTGAGCTGCTGCATGGGGCTGCACGGGATGCCGAAAGCGCCGTCGCTCTGGTGCTCGGCACCGGAATCGGCGCTGGCATCGTCAGCGAGGGGCGGATTCATCGAGGCGCGGGTTCGGTCGCCGGTGAGGTGGGGTACCTGCTCACCTCGGCCAAGTCGTTCTCCCGCTACTTCACCGACCTCGGCGATGTCGAGGGTTGCATCTCCGGCGAGATCCGGCCGTACATGCAGCACGGTGACGGCCACCTGGACCGACGGATAGGTCCGGCTTTCCGAGCGATGATGAAGCTCGTCGAGCAAGGAGACGCCGACGCAGCCCGCGCCCGAGACGAGTTCTTCGACAACATCGCCTTGATCTGCGCGGCCACCGCCGTCGTAGTCGCACCGAGCGTCATCGTGCTCGCCGGCGCCTTCGCACAGTACAGCGTTCTTTCCGCCGAACAGATCACGCGACGGCTGGTCGGTCGCATTCCGTCGGTGCCCCGTATCGTGCCCAGCCGGTTCGGCTTCGACGCAGCGATCACCGGGATCGGCGATCTCGCCATAGAGCGTGCGCGCACCGCCACATACCTGACATGAACCGGCATCCGGATCGTCTCATCGGGGTGGACGTCGGCGGCACAAAGACGCACTTGGCTCTCATCGACTCTCAGGGTGCACGACGAGACATCGTGCGCCCGTCGTCCGAATGGCGCAACGGGCACCTCTTCTCGGACGAGAGGAACCTCATCCGTCTCGCGTCATGGATCGGCAGTCAGGCGCTCATCGGAACGATCACGAGCGTCGCGATAGGACTGCGCGACTGCGACACCGAAGCAGAGCTCCAGCGTGCTCGCGATGCCGTCTCTGGTGCGCTGGGCATTTCGGTCCGCATCGAGAACGACGCCGACCTCCTGGCACCGGCGATGGGAATGGACCGTGCGATCGCCATGGTCGTGGGCACCGGTTCGATCGTCAGTGCAAGGGATGCAGCAGGCGCACGGGTCACCGCGGATGGCCACGGCTGGCTCCTCGGCGACTGGGGCAGCGGCCCCGGCCTTGTACGCGACGCCCTGATCAGAACCCTCGCCGCGATGGATGCCGGGGCGGGCCCAGGCGATGATCCACTCATCGCCGGCCTGCTCGCGCACCACAAAGCCGGAAGCGCGGCGGAGCTGGCGGCGTCAGCGACCCTCGCCGCGTCGCCCGACTACTGGGGCTCGGCAGCCATGCGCGTCTTCGAGGCGGATCAGGCGGGATCGGCGCTCGCGGGCGAGACCATCGGGTTCGCTGCCCAACGTCTGGCGGACAACGTCGCGGCCGTGGTCAACCGTGGAGGACTTGGCGATCACGTCGTGGCCGCAGGCGGGGTGATCGTGAATCAGCCCGCTTTGCGCCGGGAAGTGAGCCAGCGCCTGAACAGCTTTTCCCCGCCACTCGAGTTGCGCATCCTGGACGTGCCGCCCGTGGAGGGAGCGCTGCGGCTCGCCGCCTTGGCCTCTCCAGTGCCTGAATGCTGACACCCCATCGCACACACGAAAGGCCGCCCCTGTGGGCGGCCTTTCGTTTCAGCAGTGCGAGACAGCGGCTTGAATGGTGTTCGGCGCTACGCGCCTCAACACTCACTCGCTCAGTCCGAGAGCAAGCAGGCTTGCTCTCTTCCCTCGCTCAATCGTGTGGAGATGGGGGGAATTGAACCCCCGTCCATCGCTGTGGTCATACGCCTTCTACGGGCGTATCCAATGACGGCGCTTTGCTCGGTTCCGGAACTTGCCATTGGCAGCTGATCCGACGAACCCAGTCACGGTTGGAGTCCCTCTACGCCCCATGACGATGCGTAGAAGCAATCTCTCTAGCTGACGCCAGGATCCGGGTAGAGAGCATTCCCGGGCTGACGGTCTCTTAGATCGCTAAGTACGATCAGGCCGCGAGAGCGACCTGGGCCTTAGCGGAGACAGTGCTGTTGGAATTGGCACTTATTTTTTGCAGGGAGCGTTAGCGAGATAACCCTGCATCCTCGACCCGCTTCTCGTAATCTCGCAGACGATGTCGAAACCGATCATCCCCATGAGGCGGGCCGCTGTCGCGCACTGTTGAGTTTCTTGTGAGGTGCATCCGCAACCGGTGCGGCCTTACAGAGTACAACACCGAGCGCGCGCATGTCATGCCCGGATGTGCGAATCTGGAGGGGTGGCATCCTCGATCCCCGCACCGAGCACGATCGAACGCACAGACGAGGCGCTCGACCTCACGCCGCGCCACACCCTCGACACACCGTGGCGGGCCATTGTGTGGAACGACCCGGTCAATCTCATGTCGTACGTGGTCTACGTGTTCCGCAGCTATTTCGGCTTCAGCCGGGAGAAGGCGACGCAGCTGATGCTCCAGGTGCATCACGAGGGCCGAGCGATCGTCGCGACCGGCACCCGCGAGGCGATGGAGGTGCACGTGCATGCGATGCACGGCTACGGGCTCTCCGCGTCGGTCGACAGGGCCGAGAAGTGACGCACATCCGCCGTCTCGACGGCGGTTCGCTGGCCGTCACCGTGTCGGACAACGAGTTCATCGCGCTCTCGCGGCTCGAGGCCGACCTACTCGGCCTTCTCGCCGACCGGCTCACCCGACTGGCCGCCGGTACAGCCGGCCGCGACCGGATGTTCCCTGACGCCTACCGCGACGACGCCGAGGCGGCGGCGGAGTTCCACGCGCTCACCGACGTCGACCTGGTCACCGCGAAGAGCGGAGCCGCACGGAACGTGATGGATGCCTTCATGGCCGCCGAGCAGGAGGCATCCGGTTCCCGTTGGAGACGTGCGACCTCACGCACGGTCACCACCGACGCCGAACTCGCTCTTGCGCTTGTGCGCAACCTCACCGACCTGCGGTTGATGGTGGCGGACCGGCTGGGTATTGAGAACGATGACGACGACGGGAGCGGCGGAGCGGCCGCCGACCGGGTCGTGTACTGGTGGCTGGGCGAGACGCAGGAATTGCTCGTGGAGGCGCTCGCTGCCGATGCGTTCGGCCGCGAAACGGCCTGAACCGTCCTGCTATTCGCCAAGGTGGTTGCGGTTGGACATGGCGCGCTCCGCCTCGCGCCTGTCCTGCCGTTCGCGCAACGCCTGCCGCTTGTCGTACTCGCGCTTACCCTTGGCGACGCCGATCTCGACCTTCGCGCGGCCGTCGGAGAAGTACAGCTGCAACGGAATCAGCGTGTAGCCGCCGTCTTTGATCTTGTTCGCGATCTTCACGATCTGCTGCTTGTGCAGCAGCAGCTTGCGCTTGCGACGAGGCGCATGGTTGTTCCACGTCCCGTCGAGGTACTCCGGGATGTACACGGCATCCAGCCATGCCTCTCCCCCGTCGATGAACGCGTAGCCGTCGACGAGTGACGCACGGCCCTCGCGCAACGACTTCACCTCGGTGCCCGTGAGCACCAACCCAGCCTCATACGTGTCTTCGATCAGGTAGTCGTGGCGGGCGCGGCGGTTGGTCGCCACCACCTTCTGACCACGTTCCCTGGGCATGGCTCACCTCTCCACTCGACACGGCGCGCCAGCATTCTGCGCACATGAGCGCCGCACCGGGCTTGGGCGCAGCAGCCCACCAGCCTACCGTGCAGATGGGACGCATGGGTCGGTCACACCCGCAAGTAGCGACGGATCGCGACGCTGGAGGCCAGCGCCGCCAGCCCGATGCCGACGATCACGAGTATCGGCGCGACGATCCAGGCACTGTCGAGCCCCACGAAGGAGGTCAACTGCATCTTCTGCGACAGATAGCCGCGCACGAAGAACTGCACGATCGCGAACACCGCACCGACCGAGAGTAGCGATCCGATCAAGGCTGCGAGTACGCCCTCCAACACGAACGGCGTCTGGATGAACCCGTTCGATGCACCCACCAGCCGCATGATGCCGAGCTCCCGTCTTCGAGAGAACGCGGAGAGTCGGATCGTCGTGGCGATCAGCAGCGCTGCGGCGACGAGCATCACGATGGCTATGGCTATCGCGGTGAGGCTGGCTGCGTTCAGGATGCGGAAGATCTGGTCCAGATAACTTCGCTGGTCTGTGACGGACTGCACTCCGGCGACGCCGCTGAGGCTCTGCGCGATCACGTCCGACTGCGCCTGGTTCTTCAGCTTGATCCAGAACGTCTGGTTCAGCAGTTCGGGGGTGACGTAGTCGGCGACCGGGTTGCCCTTGAACTGCTTCTTGAAGTCCGCGTACGCCTGCTGGTGATTCTCGAAGTAGAACTTCTCGATGAACGGCGCGAGCGCCGGCGACGAGAGCTTCGCCTTCACTGCCGCGATCTGCTCGGCCGTCGCATCCTGCCCCTGACAGGTCGTGCTCACATCGGTTTCGGTGCACATGTACACCGCCACCTGCGCACGGTCGTACCAGTACGTCTTCATCTGGCCGATCTGCATCTGCATCAGGATGGCCGTGCCCACGAATGTGAGCGAGATGAACGTCACAAGGACGACCGAGATCACCATGGACAGGTTGCGCTTCAGGCCGCTCCCCGCCTCGGACATGACGAGTGCGAATCTCATGACACCGGCCCCACATCCTGATTGGAGTCGTCTTCGTGATCGTGCTTACCCGGTGCGCGCAGGCCGAGCCGCTCGGCGAGGGTGAGCTCCGCAACATCCGAGTCGGGACGCCGGATCGGCGCGGTCGGCGGATTGGCGAAGTGCCCTTCGAGCACGGACTCACGACTGGTGGATGCTTCGCGCGGCACCCCCGCGGGCACGGGCTCGCGTTCGGTGCGCGGTCGCGCCGGCTGCAGCGCGGACGAGTGCTCCTCACTCTCGGGAGCCTGCGGCAACGGCACGGCGGCCGTGGCCGGCTTCGCGTGCTGACCCGTGTCGGCGCTGGGTTCCACGACGACGGGCACGGCCGCGACCGGCGCAGCAGCCTGTTCCGCCGCGCCCGGTTCGGCGACGGCGGGCTGCGCGGGCGCGGGCTGCGCGGGCACCGTGTATTCCTGCGCCTGCGGGTCCTGAGCAGCGACTGCAGCCGTCACGGGCGCCGCAACCGACGTGACCGTCGGTTCGGACGCGACGGGTGTCTCCGCAGCGCGCTGCGAGCGACGCGTGCGCGAGGCATCCTTCACCGCCTTCTTCTCCGCCTTGCGGTCGGCCCGCGAAGGCTTCCCGGCGCGAGCGCTGACGAGCGTTGCGGATGCCGCGGCGCCGGGTTGCTGCGCCGGTTCGTCTTCAGCGCCGTATGCGCGCGGAACCTCAGCTCGACCGTGCTCGTCGAGCACCGGGATCGCCGCGGTGAAGCCGTAGCCGCCGTGTCGTTCGTCGCGGATGAGCTTGCCGCCCACGAGCTCGATGACACGCTTCTGCATGCGGTCGACGAGGCCGGCCTCGTGCGTGGCCATCAGCACGGTGGTGCCCGACGCGTTGATGCGCTCGAGCACGGCCGTGATTCCCGCGCTGGTGGCGGGATCCAAGTTTCCGGTGGGCTCATCGGCGAGCAGGATCTGCGGCTTGTTCACGACGGCGCGGGCGATCGCGACACGCTGTTGCTCACCGCCGGAGAGCTCATGCGGAAAACGCTGGCCCTTGCCCTCGAGTCCCACCATGGCGAGCACGTCGGGGACGGCCTCGTGGATGAATCCCTTCGACTTGCCGATCACCTGCAGGGTGAACGCGACGTTGTCGAAGACGGTCTTATTGGTGAGCAGGCGGAAGTCCTGGAAGACCACGCCGACGTTCCTACGGAAGTAGGGCACCTTGCGGTTCGAGATGTTGCTGAGGTTCTGGCCCAGAACATGCAGCTTGCCGCGCGTGGCGCGCTCCTCGCGCAGGATGAGGCGCAGGAAGGTGGACTTGCCGGATCCGGACGCGCCGACCACGAACACGAACTCTCCGCGGAGAATCTCGGTCGTGATGTCGTCGAGGGCCGGGCGGGGAGTTCCCTTGTAGCTCTTGCTGACGTGGTCGAATCGGATCATGACCCGCTCAGCCTAAGCACTCGTCCCGCCGATGCGACCCAGCGACTCACCTGCGTGGTCAGCCGACGGGCTTTTGCTTGCGCCAGCGGATGCCGGCGGCGATGAATCCGTCGAGGTCGCCATCGAACACCGCCTGTGGGTTGTTCACCTCGTGCTCCGTGCGGAGGTCTTTCACCATCTGATATGGCGCCAGAACGTAGGACCGCATCTGGTCGCCCCAACTCGCCGTGATGTTGCCGGCGAGCTCCTTCTTGGCTGCCGCCTCCGCCTCTCGCTGGAGCAGCAGCAGCCGGGACTGCAGCACCCGCATGGCCGCTGCCCGGTTCTGGATCTGCGACTTCTCGTTCTGCATCGACACCACGATGCCCGTCGGCAGGTGCGTGATGCGCACAGCCGAGTCCGTCGTGTTCACCGACTGGCCGCCCGGACCCGACGAGCGGAAGACATCCACCCGGATGTCCGTTTCCGGGATGTCGACCTCCTGCGCCTCCTCCATCAGCGGAATGACCTCGACGGCGGCGAACGACGTCTGACGCTTACCGGCTGAGTTGAACGGGCTCATGCGCACCAGCCGGTGCGTGCCCGCCTCCACGGAAAGAGTGCCGAACGCGTACGGAGCATCCACCTCGAACGTGGCGGACTTGATGCCCGCCTCCTCCGCATAGCTGGTGTCCATCACCTGCGCCGAGTAGCCGTGCTGCTCCGCCCATCTCAGGTACATGCGCAGGAGCATCTCGGCGAAGTCGGCGGCATCCACCCCGCCCGCGCCCGCGCGAATGGTGACGACGGCGGGACGCTCGTCGTACTCCCCGTCGAGAAGCGTCTGCACCTCGAGATCGCCGACGGTCTTCTGCAGTTCCTGCAGCTCGTTCCTGGCCTCCTCGGCCGACTCGTCGTCGCCTTCCGAGTTGGCGAGCTCGACCAGCACCTCGAGGTCGTCGAGACGCTGCTCGATGCCGTTCAACCTGGTCAGCTCGGCTTGCCGATGGCTCAGCGCGCTGGTCACCTGCTGTGCCTTCTCGGGGTCGTCCCAGAGGTCGGGAGCTCCGGCCTCCTCGCTCAGTCGCTCGATGTCGGCACGCAGCCTGTCCACGTCGGCGACGGCGCGGATGTCTGCGAAAGTCGCGCGCACTTCGGCGATCTGCGCGCTCAGGTCCAGTTCGATCATGACCGCACAAGCCTACAGATGACTGAGGCGAGAGCCTTGCGAGCTTGCTCGCTAGGCCGAGCCGATGGAATCTGTTGAGCGGCGCGAACAGCGGCGACCGAGGCGAGAGCCGTGAGAGCTCGCTCTCACGGCCGAGCCGACCGAGCCGTTGAGCGGCGCAGCCGCGAACAGTAGTGCGGAGTGGTATACCACTGGCCGTAGGCTGGTAGCCGACATGACCTCGAGCGACGCGAACTTCAGCATCCGCGATATCGCGCTCGCCGCATTCCTGCCAACGGCGCTGTTCTCGATCGGTGAGGGCGCGGTCATCCCGATCATTCCGGTGCTCGCGCACAATCTGGGCGCCGGGCTCGCCCTGGCCGGCTTCATCGGCGGCATGATCATGGTCGGCGAGATGGTCGGCGACATCCCCAGCGGCTGGGTCGTCTCCCGATTCGGCGAGCGCCGTTCGATGATCGGTTCCGCACTGCTCTGCGTCGTCGGTCTCGTGATCTGCCTGCTCGCTCCTGGTGACCTGATGCTGACCATCGGCGTCTTCCTGATCGGGCTCGCGACGAGCGTCTTCGCCCTTGCGCGGCACGCCTTCATGACCGGTTACGTGCCGCTTCGCTACCGCGCACGCGCGCTGTCGACACTGGGCGGGGTGTTCCGCGGCGGCTGGTTCATCGGACCGTTCATCAGCGCCGGCGTCATCGCCCTGTTCGGCAACCCGCACGCCGTGTTCTGGGTGCACATCGTGATGTGCCTGGCCTCGACGCTCGTACTGATCGTGGTTCCCGATCCCACCGAGAAGATCGTGGCCGCTCGACCGGTCTCCGCCGCGACCACCGGCGGAGTCGCCGTGCCCTCGGCAGAAGCGGAAGGCGTGCGGGATGCCGGCCGCGTCGAGGCGAAGGAGCGTACGGAGGGCCTCTTCCGCACCATCTGGACCAACCGTGCGGTTCTGCTGCGCATGGGAACGTGTGCCGCCCTCATCTCAGCGCTGCGGTCATCCCGCACCGTGATCCTGCCTCTGGCCGCAGTCGCAATCGGGTTGTCCGCAACGAACACCGCACTGATCATCGGCATCGCCGGCGCCGTCGACTTCGCGCTGTTCTACACGTCGGGACAGATCATGGACCGGTTCGGACGCCTGTGGTCCGCACTGCCGTCGATGCTCGGACTGAGCGTGACGCACATCGCACTCGCGTTCGTCACCGACCAGACGTGGTTCACGGTGGTGGCCATCGCGATGGCCGTCGTGAACGGCGTGGGCAGCGGCATCCTCATGACCCTCGGCGCGGATCTTGCGCCTCGGTCGGATCCTGCGCCGTTCCTCGGAGCGTGGCGCTTCACCAACGACGTCGGGCAGGCGGGAGCTCCGATGTTCGTCTCCGGCTTGACGGCGCTGTTCTCGCTCGCCGCGGCATCCGTGTCCATGGGCGTTCTCGGGCTGATCGGCGCCTGGATGCTCGTTCGCTACGCACCGAGATACATCCCGCGGAAGCGCGCGGTCGCGAACTGATCAACTTCGGCCGCCGCGCCTTGTCGTGGTCGGAGCACGAGAGGATCCTGGAAGCGAGAGTGTGGATCTGACGGGAGGTGGCCCTCCTGCTTCGCGCATCGCGACTGAAGGCCGGTGCCTTCACCGTCGTGCTGTTGGGCGCGACGGCCGGTCTCGCGCTGACTCCCGCGGCCGCCGCATCCGCCGAACCGGCTCGCACGATAAGCGTGAACCCCGGAGGCGACGTGAACGCCGCGATCGCACGGGCACGCACCGGCGACACCGTCGCCCTGCGACCCGGAACCTACCGGGGAACAGTCCGAGTGGACAAGGCGATAACCCTTGCGGCCAACGAGGCGACGGTGGACGCGCCAGACGACGGCGCGGCGATCGCCGTCGCCGCCGACAACGTCACCATCGACTCGGTGGCCACCAGTTGTTCCCACGCCGCCGGGTCGCCGACGGGCATCGCCGTGACGGCTCAGCACGCACGCATCGTCGGCGCAGCTGTGCTGCAGTGCGCGACGGGCATCCGACTCGATGGCGCTCGCGACGCCTACCTTCAGGGCGACTCGCTGCTCGGCAGCCGGTCCGCGGGCGGCCACGGGGTGGGCGTGAGCGCGAGCGACGCCGACGGGGTCACCATGCTGGGCAACACGTTCGAGGACGACGACACCGGCGTACTTGTTCGCGGTACTGCGACGCCGCTCCTCGACTCGAACACGTTCTCCCAGGTCGGAACGGCGGTCGAATTGGATGCCGTCAGCGAGGCGGTCGTCAACGGAACGCTCGTCGTCGGTGCGACCGGACCCGCGGTGCTCGTCACCGGCAGCCGCGGAGCCGAGATCGCACGACTGAATCCCGCGGGCAATGGAAACGGAGCGGGGCCGGCGATCGAGCTCTCCGCGGCGTCCGGCCCGTCGTTCGTGGTGGACGTGGAGGACTCGAGCCTCGCGCACTTCGCCACCGGCCTGACGATCGACGCGGGATCGGTGACCGGCAGCGTGATCGTGATCGGCACGACGTTCGATGGGGTCGAGCGAGCCGCCATCGTCGTGGCGGCCGGCGCCGGCGGCACGGTCAACGCCACGATCGGCGACTACTTCGGCGGGTGCGGACCCCGCGCTCCCGATCACGGCTACGACGGAGGCGGCGCCGTAGTGCTCGATCCAGAGCGCGCGGTCTCCTACAGCGAGAACAACTGCCGTGCTCCGGCATCGGCCGTGCCTGCGACGTCGGGCGGGAACGCGAGTCCCCCGCCTGCGGCGAACAACGCCACGGGTGGATCGAGCGGCATCGACCTGCCGTCCGCGATCGGTTCGACTCTCGTCACGATCGGCGTTTCCGTGCTGCTCGGGGTGTGTGCAGGGGGCGTGCTGTACGCGATCCGTCGCAACCGGCACGTTCACTGACGACTGAGGCGAGAGCAGAGCACGCTCGCGTGCTCTGCCGAGGCGATGGAGTCAGTCGCAGCGCGCAGCGCGACTACTGACGACTGAGGTGAGAGCAGAGCGAGCTCGCTCGCTCTGCCGAGGCGATGGAGTCAGTCGCAGCCCCAGCGCCACTATTGATGTGCCAGCGAGCGGGCACGATGGCGTGCTCACCAGAAAACGCTGCGTGCCGTCGACGTGACTTCGATGCGGATGCCGGCAGGCACAAGCACCGAGACCATGGGCGGGTGCCACACCGCGGACAACCTCACGACGGCGCTGCGGCCATCCGCACTGCCCGCCTGCTCGACCTCGAGCGCGTCGAAGCCGTCGGCGACAGCCGTCGACAGGAATTCCGTGACCGCCGCACGCACCGCAGGCGACTCCAGCGTCGGACGCGGATGCCCGTCGACGACAGCCACACTCTCGAGATCGTAGGACTCAGCGCCGGCGAGAGCCGCACCGTCCGCCACCGCGTACAGGCGCTCGCGTTCTAGGTACAGCGAGGTCACTGCAGAGACCAGAAGAACGAGAACGAGGCAGAGGAACGCGTAGAAGATCACGAGCGGCAGGATCGACCCGGTGTCATCGGCCAGTCCGCGTGCGATCGTCCCTGACCGAAGGTGCCTGGGGAATCGGGTTTCGCTTCGGGTCCCGTTCACCCTGCACCCCACAGTCGCGACACCCGGTTCGTGCTGGTCGCCTGCACCGTCACAGACGCGTCGCGGCGCAGATCCAGCACATCCGGCACAAGCGGCAGCGGCGCACGCACCTGCACGGCGATCGTGACCGTTCCCAGCCGGGTGAGGCAGGCATCCGGACGTGGTGCGCAATGAACCTCGACCGTGGCCGCGTCGGCGGGCAGGCCGAAGTCGGCGAGCGCGAACGCGACGGCCGCGGACGACTCGTCGGAGGCATCCGCTTCGCTCTGCGCTTGCACGAAGACCCGTGCCGCCTGACGTGCTGCGCCGGCGGCGGCGAGTTCGGCACCCTGGATGCTCGCCAAAGCGACAACGAGATACACGGTAGGGACGAGGAGGATGAGACCGGCGGTGACGAATTCGAGAGCCGCGGTACCGCGGTCGGATGCCATCACACGGGCCAGACCGGTCCGCACCGCACGGTCCTCAGCGAAGTGATTCCACCGGCGCATGGCCGCTCACCTCCAGCGCTCGGCTAGGTCCCAGGAGGCCAGCCAGCGGAAGCGGCGCGCGAACAGTCACCACCACCGCACTCATGCCGCGATAGGTTCCGTAGGTGGCGGAAACGCCCTTCGCATAGCCGTCGCCAAGAGCCGAGCCGATGAGCTCGCGCGTGCGCTGCTTGCCGTCGCCGAGCGTGTTGTCGGCCAGAGCGGCGACGTGTGCTCCTTCGGCCGCCGCGTCGATGAGCGTGTTGCGAACCAGCAGGGCGAGCCCGAGTTGCAGTACAGCGACCGTCAGAATCGTCAGCAAGGCTCCGACCATGACGAACTCCGCCGGAGCAGAACCTCGCTCCTGAAGCCACTTCGACATGTCAGAACGACGTGACGCGTTCGATCGCCTGCTGAAACACCCCGCTCAGGGCTGGGCCGGCCAGGCCCCAGATGATGATCACGAGCCCTGCGGTCATCAGCGTAATGAGTACCCAGCCCGGCACATCGCCACGTTCGTCCTCCACGAGCGATGCAGCGCGTGCTCTCCGCCGCCACGGCGCATCCCACCAGTCTGTTCTTCTCATGAAGCGCGTCCTTCCTTCATCGCGTCTCTCGACGTCGTCCTGTTTCGTCCCATGCAGCACAGATCGCCGCCGGCATCAGAAGCCCGTCTCCAGCACGACAATGCCGGGGTACACGGCGAACAACACGGTCACGGGGAGTATCAGGAACACGAGCGGAATGAGCATCCCGATCTCCTTCTTGCCCGCCTGTTCTAGGAGTCCCCGCTTCGCCGCCTCTCGCGCATCGGTCGCCTGTGCTCGCAGCACCTCGACGACAGGTGTGCCGCGCTCCAGAGCGGTGACGACCGCGTCGACACAACGCGTGAACTGGGGCAGACGGATGTCTCGACTCGCCTGGCCGAGCGCCGTCGCCAGCGGCACGCCCATGCCCGTCTCCGCGACCACCCGACCCAGTTCAGCTGCCAGCTCTCCCGAGCCGCTGCGTGCGACTCGGCGCATCGCGTCGAGGATGCCTTCGCCCGCGCTCAGCGACAGCGTCAACAGTTCGAGAACGGTCGGGAACTCCTCCGCCATGCGGGTCAGGCGTCGCGCGACCCGCCTCGACAGCAGACGGTCCGGCAGGAGGAACCCGACGGCGGCCAGCACAATCGGCAACGCGAGGAGCACGGCAGTAGGCAGCGGGCGCAGGGAACCGGCGACCGCCGCTAGCGCACCGCCTGCGGCGAGGCCACCGAGCGCCCACGCCACCTGCCGGAGGCGGAACTCCTCCACCGTGAGCGGACTCGCACTCTGGCGAAGGCGGGCGGTGATGGCTTCGCTGCCGCCGAGCATCCTCGACGCCGCATTGCGCAGAGCGGCGAGCGCGGGCGTGAGCACCGAGCCGATCACCGGAAGCGGCTGCACCGTGCTCCGTCCGGCATGGGCCCGCGCCGCCTCCGAGACGTCGACGAGATACGGCGCCACCCGATCCGCGAGCCGTGGCCTTCGCATCCGAGGCATCAGCGCGACCAGCGACCACATGCCGAGCCCGAGGCCGATGCCGCAGAGCACGCCCCATCCGAGTTCACTGGTCATCGGAACCACCGGTGTTCCTCGGGAAGCCGCCCGATCGCCAGCATGACCCGGTACGCCACCAACGACACCACGAGACCGACCACGATCACCACGGCGCCGAGTGGTGTGTTGTACGCGACAGACGCCTCCGGCCTCGTCGCCAGCAACGCGAGCACGAGCCACGGCGCAGCGACACCGAGCCGAGCGGCACCCACCGTCCAGGACTGCCTCGCCTCGATCTCGGCTCGGACCGCCGCATCGTCGCGCAATGACGCGGCCAGAGCCTTCAGCACGCCGACGAGCTCACCACCGCCGACCTCGCGCGCCATCTTCAGGGTTTCGATGATGCGATCGGCGACAGGATCGGCCAGAGCGGCCTTGAGCCGATCCGCTGCAGGCGCGAAGACGCCGCTCGACCGGTAATCGCGTTCGAACGCCGCGAACGCCGCGCGAGTGGACTCGGGCGCGGTGCGCGCGAGCGCGGCGACGCCGTCGGGGAGCGCGAGTCCCGAGCGCACAGCCGAGACGAGCTGGTCCACCACGTCCGGCCACATGGTCCGGTTCGCGCGCGAACGCGAGGCCGCGCGCCACGAGACGAGGCTCCACGGAAGCCACGCTCCGACCGCAGCCAGCCCGACGGACAGCGCAATGAGGCCGAACAGGGCTTGCGCGATCGCGAAGCACACGAGTGCGAGCAGCGCGCTGACCGCGACGAACGCGGACGGGGCGAGCCCAGGCATCCCCGCGAGCACGAGCTTGCGACGCAGGCCATCGGTACGCGGCGGCTTCCGCACCCTCGCCCGCGGCGGCCACAGGAACGGTGAGGCGGCCAGCAACAACCCGACGCCGAGGGCACCGCCGAGAACGATTCCCGTGATCATCGTGCGAGCACCACAGCCGGGTCGAGCCCGGCTGCCTCGAACTTGGCCCGCTTGGCCGGGTAGCCGCCGGTGGCGACCAGCTCGCCGTTCCGGGTGGCGAACACCGGGCTCGCCTCGATCACCCCGCCGGTCACTCCGCCGGTCGGAGCGAGGATCTCGGTCACGCGCCGTCGCCCGTCGCGCTCCAGCGAGCAGAACACGACGATGTCGACGCAGGACGCCACGGTCGGCACGACGAAGCCGGAATCGATGTTCCGACCGGCCAGCAGGGGCAGCGTGCAGAGCTTCGCCAGCGCCTCGCGCGCGCTGTTCGCATGGATCGAACACGCGCCGGGCAGTCCGGAGTTGAGTGCCAGGAGCAGATCGAGGCTCTCGGCTTCGCGTACTTCGCCTACCACCAACCTGTCTGGTCGCATGCGCAGTGCCTCCTTGATGAGGCGCCGCAGCGTGATCTCGCCGGTTCCTTCGAGGCTCGGCTGCCTGCACTGCATGCTCACCACGTCGGTTGCCGCGAGGTCGAGTTCGAAGGTCTCCTCGACCGTCACGATGCGCTCGCCTGGCCGGGCCGCTGCCAGGAGGGCGCCGAGCAGCGTGGTCTTGCCGCTCTGCGTGGCACCCGCGATGAGGATGTTCTGATCGGCGAGCACGCACATCCGCAGGAACTCAGCACCCTGCCTGGTGATCGAACCCAGCGCGACCAGGCGACCGAGATCTCTGATGCGCTGCGAGAACTTGCGCACGTTGACGGCCCAGTGCGCCCGAGTGACGTCAGGGATCACCACGTGAAGGCGGGATCCGTCGGGCAGCGAGGCGTCGACGAACGGGGACGAAACATCCACTCGGCGACCGGATGCCTGCAGCATCCGCTCCACCAGGTCGCGCACGTGCGAGTCCGTGAGCGCGAGATCGATCCGCTCTGAGCGGCCGTCGCGGGCGATGAAGACCCGATCGGGCGCGTTGATCCAGATCTCCTCGACGGTGGGATCGTCGAGATAGGGCTGCAGCGGCCCGAAACCGGTGAGCGAGGCGAGCACCTCCCGCTCAGTGCGCACCTCGTCGGCGACGAGCGGCAACGATCCACCGAGCGCGTGCTCCGAGTACTTGCGCACCTCGTCGCGCGCGTAGGCCATCGCTCGCGGGGCATCCGTCGTGAGATCGATGCCGTCGCGCCGCACCCGGTCTCGCACGCGGTCGGCGATGAGGCGCACGGGATCGTTCATGCGGTCATGATGCCGTCAGCGCCGGTCGCCTCGCCGAAGTTATCCCCAGGCGCCGACGCGGCAAACGGAATTCGTGGATGCTCGAGTGCGGGAACCGGCTGCGGCTATGCTGATGGGCGCCCTCGCGGGAGTGGTGAAATTTGGCAGACACGCAGGATTTAGGTTCCTGTGCTTTCGAGCGTGGGGGTTCAAGTCCCCTCTCCCGCACGGAGGGTTGAGTAGCAACCACCCCTCGATTCGTGGGGCTAACACCCGGTTTCACTCGACCTCTCGTCGGTAGACTCACTGCAAACGCGTATTCGACGCACTGCTCACCGTCACATCCCTCAGCTCATCGCCGGCGGCCGTCGCCGCGTACAGCGGGCGCCGACGACAGGAGACTCGTGTTCCACACCGCACTCATACCGTGGCTCGACCCGAACGTCATCATCCACTCGGTCGGCCCATGGGCGCTGCTGGTCGTGTGCGGGATCATCTTCGCCGAGACCGGGCTGCTGGTGGGATTCATCCTTCCTGGCGACACGCTTCTGGTGATCAGCGGCATCCTGACGTTCACCAAGATGGTCTACGGCCTGCCGATCTGGTGGGTCTGCCTCTTCATCGCCATCGCCGCATTCGTCGGCGGGGAAGTCGGCTACCTGATCGGTCACAAAGCCGGGCCGAGCATCTTCGAACGCAAGGAGAGCGGCCTCTTCAGCATCGAGAACGTGAAGCGAACGAATCGGTTCTTCGAACGGTTCGGACCGTTCGCGATCATTCTGGCGCGCTTCGTGCCGGTCGTGCGAACGTTCGCGCCTGTCGCCGCAGGCGTAGGGCACATGAGCTATCGCCGCTACACGCTCTACAACGCCATCGGTGCATTCCTCTGGGGCGCGGGGCTCACGCTGTTCGGATGGCTGCTCGGCTTCATTCCACCGGTCGCGCATTTCGTCGAGCACTACATCGACATGATCCTGATCCTCGCCGTGGTCGTGACCGTCGTTCCCGCCCTGGTGCACTACCTGCTGGGCGTGCGCAAGTCGCGCAGACTGGCCAAGGCGGAGGCTGCAGGGGCGACGGATGCTGCCCCTGCGGCATCCGAATCGGCGGATGTCTCGAAGCCGGCTTCGTCCGCGAAGCAGCGCTCGGGCGAGCCGGAGGTCTTCGGCGGATCGCAGCGCAACTCGAGAACCCCCAGCGGCGCGGAGTAACCGCGACTCCTCGCGCTCGGGGTGCGATCGGCGTCAGCGGTGCGTGTCGCCCTCGTGCTCCGCGTGTTCGGCCGGTTCGAGCTGGAAGGTCGAGTGCGCCACGTCGAAGTGCTCGCTCAGGCATCCGCCCAACTCGTCGAGGAGGGCACCGGCCCGACCGTGCGCGAAAACGGTGGGCGATACGACGACGTGCGCTGAGAACACCGGAGCGCCCGACGTGATGGCCCACACGTGCACGTCGTGCACGGCCACAACCCCCTCGGCGCCGAGGATGTGCTTGCGGATCTCGGCCACGTCAGTCGACACGGGCGCCGACTCGCTGAGCACGCGAACCACCTCACGCAGCAGGCTGAGCGCGCGAGGAACGATGAGCACGGCGATGACGAGCGACGCAATCGCGTCGGCCCACCCGATGCCGGTCGTCAGGATGACCACGGCGGCCGCGATCGTGGCCAGTGACCCCAGGGTGTCGCCGAGCACTTCGAGATAGGCGCCGCGCATGTTGATGGATGCCTTCGCCCCGCCGCGCAGCACCAGCAGTCCCGCTACATTGCCGGCCAGCCCGATCACGGCGACCACGAGCATCCAGCCGCCCTGCACCTCCGGATGCCCGCCCAAACGGAACGCCGCCCCGATCGCCACCGACACGGCGACGCCGATCAGGATGAGGGAGTTCACGAGGGCACCGAACACTTCGACCCGTTGGAAACCGAACGTCTGACGATCGGTGGCGGGCCGGGCGGCGACCGTGGCCGCGACGAGTGCCACGATCAGCCCGACCAGGTCACTGACGAGGTGCCCGGCATCGGCGAGCAGCGCGAGCGATCCGCTGAGCAACGCACCGACGATCTCGAGAACGAAGACGCCGAGGACGATCACGATGACCACCACCAGCCTGCGCCTGCTGGATGCATGAGCGCCGTGGTCGTGGCCGTGATCGTGAGAATGCGACATGTCTCTTCAAGGGTAGGCGTGGCCGCGGAGCGCAGACCCGGGACTACTCCCCCACGAGCAGGTCGTGAAGCACCGGAACCATGGCGCGGAACGCACGCGCGCGGTGGCTGTCCGCGTTCTTCACCTCGGGGTCGAGCTCGGCCGCGGTGAGCGGCGAGCCGTCGGGGATGAACGCGGGGTCGTAGCCGAACCCGTTGGTGCCGCGCGGTTCGCGCGCGAGCGTACCGTCCCACTCCCCCTCCACCGTGCGCTCATCCGCCGACCGACCATCGGCGGCGGGCCGAACGAGTGCGATGGCGCACGTGTAATGCGCGCCACGGTGCCGGTCGGGCACGTCGGCCACCTGGCCGAGGAGTAGGGTCAGGTTTCCGGCGTCGTCGCCGTGCTTGCCGCTCCAGCGTGCGGAGAAGACACCCGGCGCGCCGCCGAGCACGTCGACGCAGATGCCCGAGTCGTCGGCGAGCGCGACGAGACCCGTATGCTCAGCGGCGACACGCGCCTTGATCAACGCATTCTCGGCGAACGTCACACCGTCTTCGACCGGCTCCGGCCCGTCGTATTCCACCAGCTCGACCTCGGGCATCCGCTGCGCGATGATCGCTGCGAACTCCTCGAGCTTGTGCTTGTTGTGCGTTGCGAGCACGACACGAACCCGCGCGGAATCATCGGCTTGGATGCCCGCCTGCGCCACCTGGTTCACGACGCGGCCGCGTCGGACTCGCTTTCGGACGCGACCTCGCCGAGCGCCAGAGACTGGAACGAGGCCAGCTCACGGCATCCGTTCTCCGCCAGGTCGAGCAGCGACCCGAGCTCACGACGATCGAACGGCGCGCCCTCGGCGGTCCCCTGCACCTCGACGAAGAGACCGCGGCCGGTGACGACGACGTTCATGTCGGTCTCGGCCCGCACGTCTTCGACATATGCCAGATCGAGCATGGGCTCGCCGTCGATGATCCCGACCGAGACGGCGGAGACGCTGTCGATGAGCGGTGTCGCGCGCTGCCCGATGAATTTGCGCTCCTTGCCCCACGCCAGGGCATCCGCGAGGGCGACGTACGCGCCGGTGATGGCAGCCGTGCGGGTGCCGCCGTCCGCCTGGAGCACATCGCAGTCGAGCACGATCGTGTTCTCGCCGAGCGCCTTCATGTCGACCACCGCGCGCAGGCTCCGACCGATCAACCGGCTGATCTCGTGGGTGCGTCCGCCGATGCGTCCCTTCACCGACTCCCGGTCGGTACGCTCGTTGGTCGAGCGGGGCAGCATCGAGTACTCCGCCGTGACCCAGCCCTTGCCCTTGCCGGTCAACCAGCGGGGCACGCCGTTCGTGAACGATGCTGTGCACAGCACGCGGGTGCGCCCGAATGAGATCAGCGCGCTCCCCTCCGCCTGCTCGCTCCAGCCCCGCTCGATGGTGATCGGGCGCAGCTGGTCGGTCGTTCTGCCGTCGGCTCGGATGGTCTCGCTCACCGCTCCACCCTATCCGCGAGCGTGGGAGCCGGGCAGGTCGATGGTCCCGGTGCGCACGACGTCGACCGCGCGCACGTCCGCACCGAGCATGCGGCGTGCGAGCCGCACGAACGCATCGGTGTCGTCACCCGTGGCCTCGTAGCGGATGCTCGGCTCGCTCGCCGCCCTGCGCTCCAGTCCCTGCGACACCAGCACCCGATACACGTCGTTCGCGGTCTCCACGTCGCTGGAGACGAGTGTCACTCCCTCGCCCATCACGTACGAGATCGCGCCCTTCAGGAACGGGTAGTGCGTGCATCCGAGCACCAGGGTGTCCACGTGCGCGTCCTGGAGCGAGCCCAGGTACTCGGCTGCGACATCCAGCAGCTCCGGTCCGCTCGTCACGCCCGATTCCACGAACTCCACGAAACGAGGGCACGCCTGGGTGAAGAGCTGCAGCGAGGGTGCTGCAGCGAAGGCGTCCTCGTACGCCCGGGAGTTGATCGTGCCGACGGTGCCGATGACACCAACCCGGCCACTGCGCGTTGTGGCGACGGCGCGTCGCACAGCGGGCTGGATGACCTCGACGACCGGCACGTCGTAGCGTTCGCGCGCATCCCGCAGCATCGCGGAGGACGCCGTGTTGCACGCAATGACCAACATCTTCACGCCCTGCTCGACCAGGAAGTCCAGCGCCTCCAGCGCGAGAGCACGGACCTGCGCGATCGGCTTCGGACCGTACGGCGAATTCGCCGTGTCTCCCACGTACAGCACCGACTCGTTCGGCAGCTGGTCGCGCACGGCGCGGGCAACGGTGAGTCCGCCCACACCTGAATCGAAGATGCCGATCGGAGCGTCTGTCACAGTCCTCCAGAATAGGCTGCGCGACCGCCTCCAATAGGCTGAGGCACGTGACGCCACCGCACGAGCGCCGCTCCTCCGCGCTACTCACGGACCGCTACGAGCTCACGATGCTCGACGCCGCCATGCTCTCCGGCACTCACGAACGCGAGTGCGTCTTCGAGGTCTTCGCGCGCTCCTTGCCTGGCGGACGACGCTACGGCGTCGTGGCCGGAACCGGGCGCCTGCTCGAGCTCATCGAACGGTTCAGGTTCGAGGATGCCGAACTCGAGTGGCTGCGCGACAACCGTGTCGTGCGCGACGAGACGCTCGACTGGCTGGCCGACTATCGGTTCAACGGCACGATTCGCGGCTACCGCGAAGGAGAGCTGTACTTCCCGGGATCGCCGATCCTCGTCGTGGATGCCCCGTTCGGCGAAGGCGTGCTGCTGGAGACGCTGGCGCTGAGCGTGCTGAACCACGATTCGGCCATCGCCAGCGCCGCCGCACGCATGGTCTCCGCCGCAGGTGGACGCCCGCTCGCCGAGATGGGCTCGCGACGCGCGCATGAGGAGGCGGCGATCGCTGCCGCCCGCGCCGCCTACATCGCGGGCTTCAGCTCGACGTCCAACCTCGAGGCAGGTCGCACCTGGGGCATCCCGACCATGGGCACGGCGGCACACGCCTTCACGCTCCTGCACGACACCGAAGAGGATGCCTTCCGCGCGCAGGTGCGCTCCCTCGGCGCGGGAACAACGCTCCTCGTCGACACCTACGACGTGCACAAGGCGATCGAGACCGCCGTGCGTGTGGCGGGCACGGAGCTCGGGGCCGTTCGGCTCGACTCGGGCGACCTCCCGGTGCTCGTCGGGTCCGTGCGTGCCCAGCTCGACGCGCTCGGCGCACGCAAGACGCGCATCACCGTCACGAACGATCTCGACGAGTTCGCGATCGCTGCGCTGCGGGCTTCGCCCGTCGACTCGTACGGCGTCGGCACGTCGCTCGTGACCGGATCCGGCGCGCCGACGGCCGGCATGGTGTACAAGCTGGTCGCGCGCAAGGATGCGGCCGGCGCGTGGGTGCCGGTGGCCAAGGCATCCACCGGCAAGGCGTCGATCGGCGGAGCGAAGGTTCCGGTGCGGGCGATCGACAAGCTCGGCGTGGCCTCAGCCGAGGAGATCCACATGGTGCTGAGCGCGAGCCCGATGCCCACCGGCCGGCACCTGCACGTTCCGCTGATGCGCGATGGGGTCGCCGTGCCGGAGTATCTCGGCGCGGCAGGCGTCGAGGCGGCGCGACGGCATCACGCCATCGTGCGCGAGGAACTGCCGGAGTCGGCGTTCCGGCTCGGCCGAGGCGAACCCGCCCTGCCGACCGAGTACGTGTGATGCGCTACTCGTCGCTGAGACCGTCGTAGATCTTCTTGCACTCCGGGCAGACCGGGAACTTCTGCGGGTCGCGGTTGGGCGTCCATTTCTTGCCGCACAGCGCGATGACGGGCTTGCCGGTGACCGCGGATTCCAGGATCTGCTCCTTGCGGACGTAGTGCGAGAAGCGTTCGTGGTCGCCCGGCTCCATCTGCTCGTTCTGGATCAGCTCCTCGAGCTCGCGGTCGAGGGTAGCCAGGCCGCCACCCTCGGGCGCCGCGCCGGGTCCGCCGGGTTCTGCGATGCTGTTGTCGACCATCCGGACAGCTTAATGGAGCGGCCGCGTGTCGTGCGCGACGGATGCGGCAGTCAGGCGTTGCGCAGTGCGAACGCCATGATCTCGGGTCCTCTGCGGTTGTACGCGAGGGCACCGAGGAGAAGGCCTGCCACGAAGACGGCGACGCCGATCCCGAGTCCCGTCCACAGGCACATCGTGAACCACTCGGGGCTCTGCACGACGCCGAGCACCATCATGGCGATGGGAACGCCGGCGAACAGCGCGGTCAGCAGCAGGCTCGCGAACTGCGCGAACGTGGCTGCTCCTCCGGTGTGCTGAGGATGCGCGAACGCGCTGTCACCCGGGCGCGGAGCCGCGTATGGTGCCAGCGCCGACGACACGCTGGAGAGCCCGAGCCCGGTGAGGACCAGGCAGACGCTCACGCCGGTCACGGCGGGCAGCACGTCCCAGCTGCCGTAGGCGAGAACCGTCAGGATGCTCCCCACCGCTACGACCGGTACCGCTATGAGGACAACGGGCGCGAGGCGGCCGAGTCGATCCGACACGCCCCGGGTTCCGGACGCGATGTGCAGCCAGACCGCCGTTCCGTCGTAGGCGATGTCGTTGTGGGCGACCCACCCGACGAACAGGCAGATCACCGGGAGCGGGATGAGCGCGACGTCGTGCGGTCGCACCGCTCCGGAGATGAGCAGCGCGGCCACCATGATGAGCGGGAACAGCGGAACGAGCACGAGCTGTACCCAGTACCGCGAGTCGCGGCCCCAGTAGGTGAGACTGCGCGCCGCGACGGCGCCCGCCGGCCCCGCGGGCATCCTGCCGAACCAGCCCAGCCCGACGTAGGTCTTGACCGATACCTGGTGATCGGGCGTGACGACCATGTGTCGCACGAGCGCCCACCACGCGCCGGCGATGACCGCCAAGGACACGATGGCGATCAGGAGCTTCAGCACGGCGGCTCCCCACTGCCCGTTCGCCGCGTCACCGCCTACCGACCAAACGGCCCCGAGCGGCGTCCAGCTCACCCAATTCGCCGCGGAGTGCACGACGCGTAGTCCGTCCCTGCTCCAGTTCAGCGTCGCCAGGAAGAACGCGACCGGCAGGAGCATGACAACGATCAGCACGGCGATCGTGGCGCTGAACTCGCGCGCACGCCGCGTCGAGAGCACGAACGCCGCGATGGATGCCGTCAGTCGCGCAGCGAGCATCCACGTCGGCACGCAGATCACAGCAGCGATCAGGGCGAGCACTGCCGCACCCGCCGACCTCGACCACGTCACCACAGTGAAAAGGGAGCACACGAGGAGAACGAGCGCCGGCACCGACGCCAGCGCGGCCGCACCCAGACCGATCGCGATCTGCCGCGATCCCAGGCCCAGCGTGGCGTATGACCGCGGATCGAACGTTCCGTCGTGCCTGCTGAACAGCGGAACGAGCAGGAAGCACAGCGCCACGGCGGCGCCGGCGATCACGAGGATGTCGCGCACGAGTTGCCCGTCGCTGGCCGTGCGTGCCGAAGCCAGAACCCAGCACACGACGACGGTGACCGCCGCCGTATACAGCAGACCCACGACGAGACCGAAAGCGTGCCAGCCGCCCCGGCGGAATCCGCTGCCGAGCGACTCGACCTTCAGTCGGAGAAACTGTGCAACCATTCGAGCCCCTCCACGGCCTTGCGGCCGCCCGCGAGTTCGATGAAGTGCTCCTCGAGCGTCTTCTCTCCGCGCACCTCGTCGACGGGCCCGGAATCGAGTACGACGCCGCCGACGATGATCGCGACGCTGTCGCAGATGCGCTGCACGAGGTCCATGCCGTGACTAGAGAGCAGCACGGTGCCGCCGGCATCGACGTAGCGCTGCAGGATGCCCGTCACGGTCGCCGCCGACACCGGGTCGACGCCCTCGAACGGCTCGTCGAGCACCAGGAGCCTCGGCGAGTGGATCATGGCTGCGGCGAGCGACACCTTCTTCGTCATGCCGGCCGAGTAGTCCGCGACCAAACGGCCCATCGCGTCTTCGATCCCGAACGCGGCCGCGAGATCTGCGGAGCGCTGACGCGTGGTCGGGGCATCGAGCCCGCGCAGCGTTCCCGCGTAGTAGAGGAGCTGAGCGCCGGTGAGCTTGTCGAAGGTGCGCAAGTGGTCGGGCAGCACCCCGATGGCGCGTTTCGCCGCGCGCGGGTTCTTTCGGGCATCCACTCCGTTGACGTAAACGGCTCCGGAGTCGGCGCGAAGCAGGCCAGTGATGATCGACAGCGTGGTCGTCTTTCCGGCACCGTTCGGGCCGACGATCCCGTACATCGATCCGGCTCGGATGCTGAGATTCACACCGTCGACCGCGACAACGTCGCCGTACCGCTTGTGCAGGCCGGTCACCGCCAGCACCACAGGCGCCGTCGTCGGCGGAGCCGGACGCGCCGGTGGGAAGACCCGGGTCTCGGCCGCGCGGCGGGCGCGTGCCGGCTGCACGGTCTCCGGCTCGGCCGCATCCACTGCGGAGAGGTCGTCCTTGCGCGCCAGGGTTGAGCGATCGACCGTCTCCTGCAGGAACTCGACCTCGGAAGCACTGCCAGTGAGCGCCTCCGCTCGGTCGGCCGGTTCCGCCTGCTCGATGGCCTGTGCTGCGGGCGGGCTGTCGCTCGCCTCGGTCTCCCGCACGAGTTCGGCCAGCAGGTCGGACCCGTCGTCTTGCGTCTCCTGCTCGGCCTCGGCGGCCGCTGCTGCTGCAGCCGCTGCACGTCGCCGCCGTCCGAAGAGCGTGATGCGCTGACGCGATCCGGTGTTCTCGTCGACGGTCGCGGAGTGGACCGGCATCGGCCCGGTGTCGACGTCATCGTGCTCAGACTTCGTGCCGGTCCGCTGCACCGTGTCGGCGACCTCCGTCGCCGTCAGAACGGTGGAAGTCGTCCCCGCTTCCGGCGGCGCGCCCTCAACCGCCGGGCGTTCGGTCTCGACGCTGGGCGCTTCGGCCCGCGGCGTCGGCTTCGACACGGCGGGCGTAGCCTCGAGCGGCTTCGGCTCAGATCTCGGGGACAGGGAGGATGCCGCGATGGCGGTTCCCTTCGTCGCGCGAGTCGCTGTGCCGCGAGCGCGGGATGATCCCCGCGGGCCGCGCGGCGCGGTCGCCGTCACGACGGCAGCCGGCTCGCCGGCAGCGGCATCGGCGACGACGGACGTTCCAGCGGCGGCACCGGTCGCGCGTGGGCGTCCACTGCGTCGGGCATCCGCCGGCTTGGCGCCGCGAGTGCCGACCACGGGTGCGTCGCTCGATGATCCGGAACCGGAGGAGTCCGTCCCACTCACCGTCTGGGCGCCACCCGCGATCGTCGTCTGCGGGTCATCTTGCACGCGCCTTACCCCCGTTACCGTGGTCCCCTCGAACGCTCGAACCGCTGAAATCGCGGTTTGCGCCGTCCGCCATCGGCACCAGCCGGGGCGCGTCTCCGAGCCGGTGCGCCGACCTGTTAACCCGCCCCATCGGAGCCATCGAATTCCTTACGCTAACGTACCAATCTTCGTCGGAACACCCCTGGAAGGAACCATCGTTCTGTGCTGCGATGGTGCTGCGCGACAAGGTGTCGCTTCCTGGGACCCGCAAGGATTCCGGCACCCGGGCGACATTCGCTTTTCTAAGAGCACTCCCATAAAACGATCACGAAACGGCAACACCCCGCATTTGGGGCCCTTCAGACCGGTAGATTCGATTTCGGCACAACGCGGTGTCTTTTGCACACACGCATCAGTGACACTTCGGTGAACGGAAGCGGTCGGCACGGAAACGCATCTCAAGATTCACCGCCGATCGGCTGTCATCCGCACGTCACACAGTTCAACTCATGGGGGGTCGACTATGCGCACGAATGACAGGAGACGAAACGTGACCAACGCACCGCAGGTCGTGATTCTCGCGGCCGGTATGGGCAGTCGGCTCGGGCGTTCGCTGCCGAAGCCGCTGACGGAGCTCAGCGACGGCCGGACGATCATGCAGCAGCAGTTCGACAACATCCACGCGGCGTTCGGGCCGAAGGTCAAGGTCACCATCGTCGTCGGCTACAAGCTCGAGCACATCGTCGAGGCGTTCCCCGACGCATCCTTCGTCTACAACGAGCAGTACGACCAGACCAACACGTCGAAGAGCCTCATGCGTGCGCTCAAGTCGAGCGGCAATGGTGGCGTGCTCTGGATGAATGGCGACGTCGTCTTCGATCCGGGCGTGCTCGTGCGTGCCGCCGCCGCGATCGCTCGCGACCAGTCGTTCGTGACGGTGAACACCGCCAAGGTCTCAGACGAAGAGGTCAAGTACACCACCGGCGCGGAGGGCTACATCGAGAAGCTGTCGAAGACCGTCAAGGGCGGGCTCGGCGAGGCTGTGGGCATCAACTACGTCTCCAGCCACGACAAGGCCGCACTGCTGCACCACCTGCAGCGCGTCGATGACCAGGACTACTTCGAGCGCGGTCTGGAGCTGGCCATCCAACACGACGGGATGCTCGTGGAGCCCATCGACATCTCCGACCTGTACGCGGTCGAGATCGACTTCGCTGAAGACCTGGAGCGCGCGAACCTCTTCGTGTGAGCCGGCTTCACCAACGTTTGACGGATGCCGTCGACCCGCTCGGTCGGCGGCATCCGTCTTCTGCTCAGCCGGTCGTCGCTACGATCGTGGGGTGACGATCTCTGCCGCCGCGCGACCGACCGAGCGTATTCAGCGGTCGCCGGTCGGCCGCTACCGGCATTCGCTCTGGTTGCTGACCAAGCGCGACCTGCACGTGCGCTACGCGACGAACGCCCTCGGCTACCTGTGGTCGATCCTCGACCCGCTGCTGATGGCGGGGATCTACTACCTGGTGTTCACCGTGATCTTCCAGCGCGGCGGTGTCACCGAAGACCCGTACATCGTCTTCCTCCTCTCCGGTATGTTGCCCTGGACGTGGTTCAACGGCGCCGTGTCGGACTTCACGAGGGCGTACAGCCGCGACGCCAAGCTCATCAGGTCCGTAGCCATCCCGCGCACGATCTGGATCAACCGGATCGTGCTGAGCAAGGGCATCGAGTACCTGTTCTCGCTGCCCGTGCTGGCGTTCTTCGTGATCGTCACCGGGGCGCACGTGCATTGGCAGCTCGCGCTCATGCCGTTGGCGCTCCTCATCCAGGCGGTGCTGCTTGTCGGCCTCGGACTGCTGATCGCGCCCCTCGTGATGTTCTTCCGTGACCTCGAGCGCGTGGTCAAGCTCCTGCTGCGCCTGCTCTTCTACGTGTCCGCGGTGCTCTACCCGGCCACCGCTGTGCCGAAGGACTTTCCCATCTTCAAGGTGTTCTCCGACATCAACCCGCTGGTGGGGCTTTTCGGCATCTATCACTCGGCGTTCTTCCCTGGCGACCTCCACTGGGACCTGGTTCTCAGTTCCGCGATCGGCAGCGTGATCTTCCTGATCATCGGCTGGTTGGTCTACTCCCGCACGATCCGCAGCGTGCTGAAGGAGATGTGATGACGACCTCGACCACTACCGGGACGATGATCGAAGCGACGGATGTCGGCATCCGGTTCAAGAGGAATCGTTCGTCACGCCGCAGCTTCAAAGACCTGTTCTCGTCCCGGCAACGGCGTGCGAAGCCGGACGAGTTCTGGGCCCTGCGGCATGTGTCGTTCGCCGTCCCGGCGGGTGAAGCGGTCGGGGTTGTCGGACGCAATGGTCAGGGCAAGTCGACACTGCTCAAGCTGGTGGCCGGCGTCATCCTGCCCGACGAAGGGACCGTCGAGGTGAAGGCGGGAACGGCACCGCTGATCGAGATCACCGGCGGCTTCGTCGACGACCTCAGCGTTCGCGACAACGTGTATCTGACGGCCGGCCTGCACGGCATGTCGAAGACGGAGATCGACGAGCGGTTCGACGACATCACCGGGTTCGCCGACATCGGCAACTTCCTGGATACGCCGTACAAGCACCTCTCGAGCGGCATGAAGGTGCGCATCGCGTTCGCCGTGATCACTCAGCTCGACGAGCCGATCCTCATCGTGGACGAGGTGCTCGCGGTGGGTGACCGCATGTTCCGCGAGAAGTGTTACAAGCGCATCGAGGAGATGCTCGCCCAGGGCCGCACGATGTTCTTCGTCTCGCACAACGAGAAGGAGATCCGGCGGTTCTGCACGCGCGGCCTCTATCTGAACGACCATGGGCTCGCGCTCGACTCCGACATCGACTCGGTACTCGCTCGCTACAACAGCGACTACGGCGCCTGACGCCTCGCCAGGGCGGCTCTCTCCGTCCACAGCGGACTTGCCGCGCACGTCATCCACAGTGGATGCCGGCGCGTCGGATGCCCCGCCTAGCCTGCCCGCATGACCACGACTCGACCCGACGAGACCTCCGACGACTCGACCCTCGCGTACCCCGTCCCGTTCGCCTTCGATCGCAGCACTCCCCCGCGCTACCGGCTCCGCAACGCCAGCCTCGAGACGCTCACCGGTGTGCGCTTCTCACTCCTCGGGGCTGGCAGCATGCCTGTGCAGGCACCAATCACGCTTGAACCCGGCGCGGTAGCCGAGATCCCGATCCACGGCCACGACCTCGCACGCTCGACGGTGCTGGTCGTGCGTTGGCACCGAACGAACGGCGACGAGTACCTGTGGCGCGCGAGCTTCTGACCTGGCCTCAGCGCATCCGTTCGCGCGCTTCGAGCCACTCCTTGGCGGTCACGTTGTGGTGGCGGCCCGGATAGTCCGCAGTCGTCAGCCCATGCAGCAGCTCGCCCGGCTCGATTCCGAGAACGGTGGAGATGCGAATGATCGTCTCCATGTTCGGGTTCGCTCGGCCTCGTTCGAGCTTGCCGTAGTTGGTCGGGTGGATTTCCGCGAGGTGCGCAACCTCTTCCTGGCTCAGCGCCAGCCCGGTGCGGATGGCGCGCAGCCGCTTTCCAAAGACGCCTGCGGCGTTGGAGTACGGCTCGACCACGCCTTCTTGTCTACGAATCGGGAAGCGTTCGCATCCAGAGTGTTCGTGCCCGGTCCCTTCCGCTCAAGAGTGCGGGGCACCGCTATTCCTCGGACTCGAGCTCGGTCGCGTAGCGTTCGATGATGATCTCGGCCGCGTCGTCGAGGGTGTCCTGTGGCAGACCGAGCTCTGAGCGGACTCGCGCACGGCCGATCAGCATCGACTCGTACTGCGACTCGGTACCGGGCACGTTGCCGCTGTCCATGGCGCGGATGCCCATCGAGTACCAGCGTTGAGCCTGCTTGAACTCGTCGACGAGTTCGAAGAGGCCGCCGAGAACCAGGAACGTGTTGACCAGGCGGGGCGACTCCTTGCGCAGGACGTCCGCGAGCTCGAGTGCGGCATCCGTCTGGCCACCCTGATAGAGCGCCTGCACGATCAGCGCGCGAGGATCGACGTAGGCGGGACCGCCGTCGTCGCGGGCCGCCTCGTACATGCGCAAGGCCTCGACGTGATTGCCGGCGTAGCCGTAATCCTCCCCCGCCTCGATGAGCACGGCCGCACGGGAGACGTCGTCTGCGAGCCGGAAGCGGTCGGGCTCCGTCGCCCACGCACGCAGTGTCTCGGCGATGGAGCCGTCCACTCGATCGGCGCGAAGGCGCACGTCGTCGAAGTCGTTCTGGGTGATCAGGCGAGGCACCCGGCCAGCATAGGAGAATCCGGCCATGGCGGCGGTTCCAGGCATTCCTATGCGGCGTGGGGAATGTGCGCCGTCCCTAGACTCGAATGCATGGCTCGCTCGAAGAAGGTCAAGCCGTTCGTCGGTGTCACCGGCACGAGCACAACTCGCGGTGTCACCATTCCGACCCGCATCAATCGAGGCGTCGACCGCTTTCTCGCTGTGCAGCGACCGGTCGTGCTGGCGCACCTGCGGAGCATCAGGCGCAGGCATCCGGATGCCACGCCCGACGAGGTCGCGTACCTCGTCGGCCGCCGTTACCTGGCCGCCGTCACGACGAGCGGCGCAGCGGTCGGGACGACGGCCGTCATCCCGGCCGTAGGGACGGTCACCACGCTGGCGCTCTCGGCGGTGGAGACGGCCGCGTTCTTGGAGGCAACGGCACTGTTCGCGCAGTCCATCGCCGAACTGCACGGCCTGCCGGTCGACGATCCGGAACGCGCCCGTGCCTTGGTGCTGGCGCTCATGCTCGGCAAGGAGGGCTCCAACCTCGTTCGTCAATGGGGCCGCGAGCTGACCGAGAAGGAGGTCACGCGCGAGGTGTACTGGCGGCAGGTTGTGTCCAACAGCATCCCCCGCGTGGTCATCGGCCCACTCGTGCAACGCCTGCAGTCGGCAGCGGCGAAACGGCTCGCGACGACAGGGACGGCGAGCGTCCTCGGCAAGGCGCTTCCGTTCGGGGTCGGGGCCGTCGTGGGCGGAGCGGGAAACCGCATCACGGGATCAAGGGTCGTCCACTCGGCGCACATCGCGTTCCGATCGCTGCCGCAGGCGTTCCCTGCGGGGCTGGACGTGGCGGTCAGCGAGAACGCTGCCGATGACGCCGAGTTGGTCGTGACCGAGTAGAGCGGGTTTCGATACGCGCGCCGCTACGCGACGCGCTACTCAACCCGCGAGCCGGACCGTCGTGCAGTCAGACCACCGGAGGGCGGCCCGCCAGAGTCATCCGCCACACCGTGCGCCAGCGGAGCGGGCGCCGCTCCCCCGGGTCGTTCCGCCAGCCGGCCGCCCAGCCGGCGAACCACGGGCGCAGCGTCTTCGGATTGCGAGCGCCGCGCAGAAGCTGCACGGCCGTCCAGGTCGCGACATACACCGGTGCGAGCACGGCGGGCAGGTTGCGCCTCGCCACCCACACCCGGTTCCGGGCGTTGCGCCAGTAGAAGTCCGTGTGCCTGGTCGTGGGCACGTTGGGATGCCTCGCCTCGAGATCGCCTGCGTACCAGGCACGCCTGCCCTGATCCCACACGCGCCATGCGAGCTCGATGCCCTCGTGCGCGTAGAAGAACGGGCCGGCCCATCCGCCTGCCGTCTCGAACACGCTCCGCGGCATCACGATGGCGCCCTCGACGAGCGAGAAGACGGCGCTCGGCCGGGCCGGATCGCCCTTGCGCATGCGAGGAACCCAACGGCGCGGTGGCACGGAGTCGTCGATCGTGCGCACCCGTGGTTGGAGCACTCCGATCGTGCGATCGGCACGGAAGCGGGCAATCGCATCCGCCAGGAACGTCTCGGACTCGACGTACTCGTCGTCGTCCAGGAAGAACAGGAACTCGCCCGTGGTCTCCGGCACGCCGGCGTTGCGGCCAGCCGGAATGCCGAGGTTCTCGGGCAGTCCCAGCCCCTTCACGCCGCCCGGCAGACCGGTCGGCTGCCACCCGTTTCCCACACAGACGATGTCCACCTCGACATCGCGCTGAGCGAGCACGGATGCCAGTGCGCGCGAGAGCTCTTCCGGTCGCGTTCCCTGCGTCAGCACGACGACACCGACCGTGGGCACGCCGGAGCTCATGACTTGAGCCGCTTGGAGCTCATGATCGCCAGGAAGTGACCGATCAGCGCCAGGATCGCGAATGCGAGCAGGACGACGAGGTAGACCCGCTCCGTGACAGGCGAACCCGTGAAGAGAGCGATCACGGCGACGACGAACGTGAGCAGCGTGAGCTCCACCGAGTGGAACATCCGATGGAACGGGAAGAACTTCACCGCACGGCGGGCCACCGCGATGAGGCGATGCTGCGGGGCAGCATCCGCCTCGGCGTTGCCCAGCCGCGGCAGACCGGCATAGGCGCGCGCTACCCGGGTGAGGTCGTTCAGCGCCTTGTTGAGCACGAGCACGAGGGCGAGCGCGAAGCCGAGCGTCGTCCACAGGTAGTCATCAGGCGTCTGGAACGGCCAACCGGCCGCTCGCAGACCGAGCACGATCGCAATGAACGTCTCCGTGGAGTAGTGGCCGACGGCATCCAGAAAGTGCCCCGCGGGCGATGAGCTGTTGCGCCACCTGGCCACCTCGCCGTCACAGCAGTCGAACAGCATCTGCAGCTGGCCGAGCACGACGGCGATCAATGCTCCCCAGAAACCGGGGATGAGCAGGGCAGCGGCGGTGAGCCATCCGCTCAGGATCATGAACCCGGTCACACCGTTCGCGCTGATGCGCGTCTTCAGCAGGCTCCAGGTGAGGTACGGCGAGATGTCGCGCAGGTAGAGGTGCGCCGTCCAGTGCTCGGCGTTGCGCCGCTGCCGCACCTCGGGCGGCTGCGTCACCTCGCGCAGCTGAGCGATCGACGCCGGCCGGCGATAGGAATCCGAAGCCGACACACTACCTCCCGGATCGGCTGTGCAGGTCGTGCGACAGCTCGAAGAAGCCCCCGATGAAGCCGACGCCCCAGCTCAGGTGGATCGTCGGAACGACGATGACGAATCGCAGCATAGCGGCGGCCCCGTCTCGGGAGCCGATGGCGAACGCCGCAGCGAGGACGAACAGCAGGTAAAGCACCGGCACGGCGAACGCGAGGGTGAGCCAGCCGAGCGGTGCGCCGATGATCAGCCCTGCAATGCCGAGCAGCCCTACGATGATGGCGGCCGCGAGCAGAACGACGAGCACCGGCGGTGCAAGGTAGCGCAACGAGTTCGCCGAAGGGAAGCGGCGCACGAGTTCGCCTCGCCACATGCCCGTGGCGAAGAACTGGTTGACGAGCGATCGGATGCTCGACCGCGGCTGATACGTCACCACCAGTCGCGGAGTGAACCACACGATTCCGCCCGCCGCCCGCAGACGACGGTTGAGCTCCCAGTCCTGGCCGCGTCGCACCGCCTCGTCGAAGAGTCCCGCCGCTTCGAGGCGGTCACGGCGGAACGAGCCGAGGTACGCCGTCTGCGCCGGCCCTTCCTTGCCGCCGACGTGGTGCTGCGTGCCGCCGAGGCCGATGCGCGAACGGTAGGCCCGGGCGACGGCCTTCTCGAACGGGGTCGTGCCGCGGGCATCCATCAGTCCGCCGACGTTGTCGGCGCCCGTCCGCTGCAGCGTCTCAACAGCGACGCGGGTATAGTCCGGCGGCAGCAGCGAGTGGGCGTCGACGCGCACCACGACCGGATACGAGGATGCCCTGATCGCCGCGTTGAGCCCGGCGGACGTGGATGCGGCCGGATTGGGCACGACGCGCACGTTCGGATGCTCGCGCGACAGCTGTTCGAGAACCTGCTCCGTGCCATCGGTGCTGGGGCCGACCGCGAGCGTGATGTCGTAGGGGCCCTGGTAGTCCTGAGCCAGAAGACGCTCGACCGCGGCGCGCACGTACGGCGCTTCGTTCAGCACCGGCATCACGTACGAGACACCTGGGAGTGCACCCGCCCTGTCGAGGGCGCTTTCGGCGCCTGAACTGCTGGCTTCGCCCATCACATCCGCTCGTCGAACCGTCGGCTCAGCCTATCAGCGACCGGAAAGGACGCTGAGCGAGCAAGAGACACACGACCGCCGGTCGAGCTGGCCGAAACCGTGTGTACGGAGTGGTTTCGACCTGCTCAACCGGCGGCAGGAGGTATGGTCCTCAGTCAGTGGACAGGGTGCCGAGTGTGACGTCGACCTGCTGGGTCTGGCCGCCTCGGTCGTAGGTGAGGGTGGCCTTGCTGCCACCGGCCAGCGCGCGAACCTGCGCGGTGAGGTCGGTGGAGTCGGTGATCGGCTTGCCGTTGAAGTTGGTGACGATGTCACCGGCCTTCAGGCCCGCGTTCGCCGCCGCACCACCGGAGCTGACCGACTTGATCAGCGCACCGACCGTCGTCGCGTTGCTGTCCGACGTCGAGTCGGTGACGGTCGCGCCGAGCAGACCGCTCGTCGCCTTGCCGTCCTTGATGATGTCGTTCGCGACGCGCTGCGCAACGTTCGACGGGATGGCGAAGCCGACGCCGATGCTTCCGGACTGACCGCTCGAGTCGCTCGACGAGTTCGCGCTCGCGATCGCGACGTTGATGCCCATCACCTGGCCCTTGCCGTTGAGCAGGGGGCCGCCGGAGTTGCCAGGGTTGATGGCGGCATCCGTCTGGATGACGGGGAGCGAGATCGTGCTCTGCGCCGACGACTTGCCGCTGCTGCCGCCGCCGTTCTGGTCGAAGTTCCAGAAGTTGAACGGGCTGTTGCCGCCCTGGTCCTGCTGGTCCTGCTTCGGGGCGGCGGACGACGCGATCGAGATGCTGCGGTTCAGCGAACTCACGATGCCGTTGGTCACCGTGCCGGACAGGCCGAGCGGGGCGCCGATCGCGATCGTCTGGTCGCCGACGTTCACCTTGTCCGAGTTCGCGAACGTGACAGGGGTGAGACCACTGGCGTTCTGCAGCTTGATCACCGCAAGGTCGAGCACCGGGTCGGTGCCGACCACCTTCGCCTTGTAGATCTTGCCGTCGTTCGTCGTCACACTCACCGTCGGGTTACCGGTCGACCCATCCAAGGTGACCACGTGCGTGTTCGTCAGGATGTAGCCATCCGAACTGAGGATCACGCCTGACCCGGTGCCAGCCTCCTGGCTGCCCGAGACGTTGATGGTGACCACGCTCGGGCTCACCTTCGACGCCACGGCCGTGACGTTCGTGGCGGTCTGCGGATCATTCACCGTGACGTTGGTCGCGCCCGTGGATGCCACCGGCCTGCCCGTGTTCGAGTTCGCCGCGTAGATCCCCACGACGCCGGCGCCTACGCCCCCACCGAGGAGACCTGCGAGCACGAATCCGGTGATCAGGAGCCCGGCGCGGTTGCCCTTGCCGTCCTTCTGCTTGGCCGGCTTCGACGCCTCCTGCTGCTGGGTGGCGTAGGGCTGCTGGCCCGCGTAGGTGGGCTGCCCGAATGCTCCGTGCTGGGGCGGCTGCTGACCGCTCTGCTGCCCTGCGTACTGGTAGTGGCCGGGCTGCTGGGGGTAGCCGGGCTGCTGACCGTAGTGGTAGCCCTGCTGCGCATAAGGGTTCTGCGAGCCCTGGTCAGGCTGATGCGGTGCCGGCGGGGCCGCGTTGTACGGCGGCAGCTGCTCCGTCGGCTGGGTCTGGTTGGCCTGCGTGTCGTGCGCGGGCTGCTCTGGCGCGGCCTGCTCAGAGGCGGGCTGGGCTGCCGCGGCCTGCTCCGCAGGAGGCTGCTCCGCTGCAGGCTGCGCGTCGGAGGTGTGCTCGGCGGCCTGCGCCGAGTCGGCAACCGAGTCCTGCGCGGGCGGCTGCTGCGGTGCCGTCTCCGGCGTCTCCGCGGGATCCTTCGGTGTGTCGGTCATCTGTGGTGCTCCTTCCAAGCACTTCAAGCATCCGCTTTCATGCTGGGCATGGATTATGGGCAATCTGTGAACGGACTAGAACAATCCCATGGGAGCGGCATGAGCGGTTGACCGCCGCGCCGTGGCCGCGCACCGCGATCCGGATGTCACAACATCTGCGCGTCAGCAGCCCGGTCCTCGCGGGTCGGCCTGGCAGTTGCGCTGCACCAGCACGGTCTTCGCGTCGGCGGCGATCACCGTGAACGTCGGCGCGGACAGCCTCAGCGTACCCGGCACGTCTTGCCATGGCCCGCCTCCGATCCGATATTGCGCCGAGTATTCGACGGTCAGGGCCACGCCGTAGCTGCCGCCTGCCGTGTAGACGTGGCTGGTGGGCGTCGGGCTGAACTCCGGAACGCCGAGCGACCGCCATGTCGCGCCGCCTGTCGCGGTCGAAACGCGTGCGCCGTCACCGTAGTCCCACAGGAAGCGCACCGGTGTGAAGCGCACGGTCGCGGGCTGTCCGACGAGGGATCCGGACGCCGTGTGCTGCGCCGCGCTGGACACGAAGTTGGCATCAAGTCCGATGATCGCCCAGCCGTTCGGCTCGCCGAAGATCGTGGGCTTCTGAGGATAGAACGAGGCCAGAGCCGACATCGTGACGCCCTGAACCTGCACAGCGATGTTCCCAGCGCAGGCGGCCCCAGGTGGACAGGGATTGCCCGCCGCGGGGGCCGCAGCGTTCGTGTCGTCGGATGCCTCGTCGTCGGATGCGCCGTTGCCACCGCTGTTGCCGTCGGAGCCGCCGCTCGCGCCAACGTCGACATGGTCACCGGAGATGGAGCCGGTGGAGCAGAGGCCTGCCGCCCACTCAGCAGCAGTGCAGCTTGCATCCTCGTGGGCGGTCGCGGGCAACACCAGGGCCGCAGAAAGCGCACCGACTAGCAGAAGTTTTTGCCCGACCACGTCTCGCTCCGAGATAGCAGCGCTTTGCCATGGCTGTCGGCCTGGAAGCCAACTTCAAACGGCATTCGAACCGGGCGACCCGAAGGCGAGATGTCGTCGCCATTCTTACCAATGACTCGGACGTCGTGCGTGTCGACGCAGACATACGCATCGATTGAGGGCCCCGTTACCTTTGCGATCTCCAAGGAGTCAAAGGCCGTTTGTCCGGTCGTGTGCACCTCATGGGTGCGAAACGAATCGAACCCCTTTAGCTCGCGCTGATATTGGCTTCGCGTCACATACGGCTTGATGCGTTCCGGGTTCGCTCCTCCATCGTGCGAGATCGTGTCCGACATCTTGAGGTACGCGGCATAGGCATCCGTCGCTGCCTTCAGCGCCTCCTCGTCCGATGCGAAGAGAGGTGTGCGAGCGGACGTCGGCGTGGGTGTCGGCATCGGCTGCGCGGGAGTGCACGCGGCGAGCGGGAGCGCGAGGAGCGCGGCGATGGCCGCTGCCGGCATCCATCGGCGCAGTGACATGGGGACAACCGTAGGGCACGACGCGACTCAGGGCAGGCGTTATCCACAGCCGCATCCGCTCATCGGTCGCCGGTCGACCGCAGGCACCGCACCGACCGGCGCACTACCGTGAGAGGCACGGTTGCGGTGATGACAAGACCCTGCACGACGAGGCGGAGGAACGATGACGGCGTTGATTCCCGGAAACTGGCAGCGGGCTGCACACGGGGCTGGGCTCCTGAGTGCGGAGGGCGCGGTGTCGGCGACGATCTTCGCCGAGATGAGTGCGCTGGCGACGCGAACCGGAGCGATCAACCTCGGGCAGGGCTTCCCGGACGAGGACGGACCGGCCGAGGTGCTCGACGTCGCGGTGCGGAGCATCCGTGACGGTGTTAACCAGTACCCGCCGGGAATCGGGATGCCCGTGCTGCGCGAGGCGATCGCCGAGCATCAGCAGCGTTTCTACGGGCTGAGCGTCGACCCGGATCGCGAAGTGTTGGTGACGGCCGGAGCGACCGAGGCGATCGCCGCGACGCTGCTCGCTCTGCTGCAGGACGGTGACGAGGTCGTCACGTTCGAGCCGTTCTACGACTCGTACGGGGCGATCATTGCCCTGGCCGGCGGAGTGCATCGCGCGGTGCCGCTGCGGGCGCCGGACTTCGAACCGGATCTCGATGAGCTGCGGACGGCGGTGACTGACCGGACCAGGGTTATCCTGGTGAACGATCCGCACAACCCGACTGGTGCGGTGTTCGGACGAGAGACGCTCGAGACCATCGTCGAGCTCGCGCACGCGCACGACGCCGTCATCGTGACCGACGAGGTGTACGAGCACCTGACGTTCGATCGCCCGCACATCCCGATCGCCACACTGCCCGGCGGACGGGATCGCACGGTGACGATCTCGTCGGGCGGCAAGACGTTCAACACGACCGGTTGGAAGATCGGCTGGCTGATCGCTCCCCCGGCTCTCGTAACGGCGATCACCGCGGTCAAGCAGTTCCTCACCTATGTGAACGGCGCACCCTTCCAACCGGCGATCGCTGCTGGACTGCGGATGCCCGACTCCTTCTTCACCGAGATCGCGGCGACCCTGGCCGCGAAACGCGACCTGCTCTCGGCCGGTCTGGAGAGCGCCGGGTTCGGCGTCTTCGCCTCACACGGCTCGTACTTCGTCGTGGCGGACGCCGCTCCGCTCGGCTACACGGATGCCATCGCCTTCTGCCGCGAGCTGCCGTCACTCGCCGGCGTGGTCGGCGTGCCGATCAGCGCGTTCTGCGGGCCGGGGATGCGGGAGGAGGCCGCATCGCTCGTGCGCTTCGCGTTCTGCAAGCGAGTCGACGTGCTCGAGCGAGCCGCGGCTCAGTTGGCTCGGTTGGGTCAGGGCTTGGCCACGACCGCGTAGCGGCGCAGTGAGAGAGCGGGATTCAGCGCCCGCACGTCCGTAAGGCGATTGCGGTCGATCCAGGCGAGTGCGACACCGGGGCGCTCTCCTGCGTCCGCGAGCACGACACCCATGGGATCGACGACGATGCTCGAGCCGATGCTGACGCCACCGACCTGGTCGGCCGCTGCGACGAACACTGTGTTCTCGATCGCCCGCGCCGTGATCAGCGTGCGCCAGTGATGCTCCTTGAGCGGTCCGCGCACCCACTCGCTCGGCACCACCACGAGGTCGGCACCCGCATCCACGATGGTGCGGGTGATCTCGGGGAACCGGAGGTCGTAACAGGTCTGCAGGCCTACGGTGAGACCTTCGACGTCGAAGAGCTGCGGTGCCTCGAGCGGTCCGGGCTGTACGACGTCTGACTCGCGAACCCCGAACGCGTCGTACAGGTGCTGCTTGCGATACACCGCACGGATGCCCGAACCAGGTGCAAGCGCGGTCAGGGTGTTGGAGAAGCGATGCGGGTCATCCGTGCGCTCGGCGAAGCCTGCGACGATCGTGAGGCCTAGTTCGTCTGCGAGCCGAGCGAGCGAACTCGTGAATGGACCGTCGAGCGGCTCCGCATGAGCGAGGAAGCGGGAGTCGACCGGATCGACGAAGTACGACGAGTACTCCGGAAACACGACGAGCCGCGCGCCGCGCTGAGCCGCCTGCGACGCGAGGCCCGCGATCGTGTCGAGGTTCTGGACAGGGTCCGGCCCCGGCGTGAATTGCGCGACAGCGACCGCGACGAGCGTTTCCGAATCCGGCATGGGCCCACCCTACGGTCTCCGGCTCTACCGGGGATGTCCGAGCGGTTTCTGGAGGCAGCGAGAAAAGAGAAGACCACCCTCGCGGTTGCGGGGGCAGGATTTGTCCCTACCGCCCCTCCACACGCGGCTGCGCCGCGTGCGGAGCCTCTGGCGGTGGGGGCCCACCTACGGGCAGGTTCATTCACACACCCACGTAATGAAATCAAGAAGGGCGCCCCTTCCGGGACGCCCTTCTTGATTTGGTTGCGGGGGCAGGATTTGAACCTACGACCTCTGGGTTATGAGCCCAGCGAGCTACCGAGCTGCTCCACCCCGCGGCACGATCGACGAGCCTAGCACGGTGGACGCGGTGGCGAAAATCGGGGCCTACTGGGCCGGTGGAGTCACCGGCTCGGCGCCGCGCTCGATCTTCACGCCGGTGAACTCCACGTCGACGGGTTCCGTGAACCGGCGACCGTTGACCTCGTCGTGACGCATGAAGGTCGGCGGGTCCACGTGCACGCGCAGTACATATTCGCCGTCCTCGGGCAGAATCCAGTTCCGGGCGTAGTGATAGATCATCGGATGCCACACCAGCACCTGGTCGTGCGGTCCCAGCTCCTCGCCACTTGGTGTCACCAGGGTCGCCGTGACCGAGACGCCGGGGATGAACCGGCCGTCGGATCCGTCGCACACAACGATCTCGAGATGCTGGTTCTCTTCCTTCGGGTTGTTCCACGTGAGCTCACCCTCGTCGAAGCTGTACATGCCCTCGGCATCCTCGACCGCGTAGCCGATCAGGTAGTCGCCCTTCTTCTGCATGCCCCCGCCCTTGGCGATGGTGCCGACCATGTATTCGACCGCCTTGTGATAGGCGTCGCCCTGTCCGATGGCGAGCTCCAGCTGTCGCTTGGTGGCCTCCGAGGTGTTCGGATCCATGGGCGGCTTCTCGGCGCCCGACAGGTGGGTGTCCGTGCTCATCGGCGTCTCCTTTCCTTTGTGCGAAGGCAACGCTAGGGATGGCTGCGCGCGGGCCGCACCGGCTTTCCACGAGCGCGACCTAGTGCTATCGCGGCTTCGCCGCTCACGCACTCAATCGGGTTGGTCACGCAAGCAAGCTCGCATGACGCTCCCCTCAATCGCGCATAAGCCACGGTGGCTGTTCAGTAACACCAGAAGCGGCGCCGCCTACGATGTGAGGAGTCTTTGAGCCGCATGCAAAGACTCATCGCGGCCACGTACTGCCAGGAGTCGTTAGTGAAGTCACCGCTCGCCCGCATCCGCCGACAAGCGCGAAAACTCAAGCGCGCTGCCGAGTACGACAGGCACGCATACTGGCGCAAGCAGCCGGTGCGACCTGGCACGGTGCTGTACGAATCGTTCTCGGGCAACGGAGCCCTGTGCAACCCGGAGGCGATCTTCCGTGGCCTGATCGCCGACCCGGAGTTCGCAGGCTTCGAACACGTGTGGGCGCTGGCCGAACGCGACTCTGCCCCCGAGCTCGCGAGCGAGTTCGTGAACGACCCGCGCGTCACGTTCGTGCGCTACCGAAGCGGTGCGTACTACAAGGCGCTCGCCACCAGCCAGTACCTCGTCAACAACGCGACCTTCCCTGCCGAGTTCAGCAAGCGCCCGGGCCAGGTGTACCTGAACACCTGGCACGGCACGCCCCTCAAGCAGATGGGCTTCGACATGCCGGACGGTGCGCTCGACTCGGCTAACACCCTGCGCAACTTCCTCGCTGCCGACTTCCTGCTCGCCGCCAACGACTTCATGGCCGAGCGCATGTACGAGGATGCCTATCGGCTGCGCAACGTCTATGCCGGACGCATCATCATCGAGGGCTACCCCCGAATCGACCGACAGCGGCTCGACAGCCCCGGCATCGGACGCGTGCGGGCTGCGCTGGAGCGAGCAGGAGCCGAACTCGATGGGCGAGGCATCGTGCTCTACGCGCCGACCTGGCACGGAGAGACCTTCGGACGGCCAGAGGATGACGTCGACCAGCTGATCGTGGACGTGCAGCGTCTGCAGCGCGAGCTGGGTCCCGACTACGTCGTGCTGCTGAAGACGCACCAGATCGTGCACGGATTCGCGGCATCCAGACCCGAGCTGCGGCGCATCCTCGCCCCCAATTCGTTGCCGACGAACGTGATCCTCGGCGTGTGCGACGGGCTCATCACTGACTACTCCTCGATCTTCTTCGACTTCCTCGCCACCGGGAAGCCGATCGTCTTCTACACGCCCGACGCCGCCGAGTACACCGAGACTCGCGGCACCTATTTCCCGCCGGAGGAACTGCCGGGGCCGGTGATCGACGACGCTGCGGAGGCCGGCCGGGCCATGGAGCGACTGCTGAAGGGCGAGCCGCTCACAGAACGGTACGAGCAGTGGCAAGAGCGGTTCTCCTCGCACGAGGACGGTGGAGCGACGCGGCGTGTCATCGACGTCGTCTTCAAGGGCATCACCGATGGCCACGACGTGCGGCCTGCCGATAACGACGGCCGCCGCCGACTGCTCCTCTATTTGGGCGGGATGCGCTCCAACGGCATCACCACCGCCGCGATGAACCTCCTGGCGGGCATCGATCACGAGCACTACGACGTGACCGCGCTGATGTCGTACTCGCGTCGCGGCTGGGCGCGCGCGAACCAGGCGCTCATCCCTCCGCAGGTGCGGCAGATCTACCGGGTCGGCGGCATGAACGGCAGCAAGCTCTCGCACGTGCGGCGCAAGCTCGACGAGCGCCGCGGCGATGTGCTGCAGCACGACGACCCGCTGCGCTACAAGGCGCTGTGGGACGACGAGTGGAAGCGCGTGTTCGGAGACGCGAAGTTCGACTGGGTCGCCGACTTCAGCGGGTACGGCCCGTTCTGGGCGACACTCCTGCTGCACTCCCCCGACGCGCCGCGAGCGATCTGGCTGCACAACGAGATGGCGGCCGACCGGCACCGCGAGGTGAATGGCAAGAAGCGCATGCTGCGCAGCCTGGGTCACGTCTTCTCGCTGTACCGCTCGTACGACCAGCTGGTCTCGGTCTCGCCACGGCTGACGGACCTGAACCGCAACGAGCTCGCGGAGTTCGCGCCGGCCGACCGCTTCGTGACCGTGCGAAACCTCCCCAACGTGGAGCGGGTGCTCGCCGGAATGCAGCAGCCGTTGGCCGAGCTCGACGGGCACCCGATCGACCCGGAGACCGAGGAGGTGCTCGTACCCGACTGGGTGCGGCAGCTGGAGCAGCACGACGGACGCTGGTTCGTGACGGTCGGGCGCCTGTCGCCGGAGAAGAACCACGCACGGCTGATCCGCGCGTTCGCGACCGTGCATGACAGGCATCCGGATGCCCGGCTGCTGATCGTGGGCGGCGGACCGTTGCGCGACGAGCTTCAGGCGCTGATCGACGAGCTCGGGCTCACTGAGGTGGCCACACTGGTCGGCGCGTATCAGAACCCGTTCGCGATCCTGGCCGCGGCCGACTGCTTCGTGCTCTCCAGCGTGTACGAGGGGCAGCCGATGGTGCTTCTGGAGGCTGCCGTGTGCCGTCTGCCGATCGTCTCGACCGCGTTCGCCTCGGTGCACGACGCACTGCCATCCGGCGCGATCCACGTGGTGGGCCAGACCGATTCGGCGCTGGCCGACGGCATGCTCGCCTACCTGAACGGGGACGTACCACCCAGCGAGTTGGATGCCGACGCCTACCGAGCGGAGGTCGCCGACGAGTTCAACGGCATCGCCGACGTCGCGAGGCAGAGCGCCGGATGACCGGAAGCGACCCGCTGCGCCCCGTGCGGCATCCGATTCCGCTCCTCGTGCTCGGGCTGTGCGGCATCGTGCTCACCGGAGCGGTCGGGTTCGCCGTGACGCGTGCACCGCACTGGACGGTGTGGGAAACGGGTCTGCTGGACTCCATCTCGGCGACCCACGTGGCTGTCGGGCTCGCGTTGGCGGAGTTCATCGCGTGGTTCTTCTCGCCACCGATCGCGGCCCCGCTGACGTTCATCATCGCGGTCGCCCTCTGGGCGCTCACCCGCTCGTTCACGCGGGCGCTGGTGTTCGCCGTCATGGTCGGCGTGTGCTGGGGAGCGACGGAGAGCATGAAGTTCCTGGTGCAGCGCCCGCGGCCGCACCTCTCAGCGACGGTGGTGGATGTTCCCACCAGCTTCAGCTTTCCGAGCGGGCACACGGCGTTCGCGTGCGCGATCGTGCTGGCCCTGCTCCTGACATTGCGCGACTGGCGATACGAGTGGGTGGTCATCGTTCTCGGCTCGGGTCTCGTGGTGCTCGTCGCCTGGTCGCGGATGTATCTCGGTGTGCACTTTCCGACGGATGTCACGGCCGCCGTGCTGCTGACGGTCTCCGTCGCAGGCATCGTGATACCCCTGATTCTGAATGTGGCGATGCCGTCGGTGCGCGGACGCCGCGGCATGGGCGCGAGACGGACCGGAACAGCCGGACGAACCGGAACAGAAGGTGCGATCCATGGGGAATAGCTCCAGCGGCGAGACACGCCCGTTCCTGTTGCTCGTCGAGGACGACCCTCGACTCGGCCCGCTCATGGCGAAGGTGCTGCAGGCATCGTTCGAGGTCGAGCTGGTCGCGGACGGGCAGCAGGGCTACGAACGAGCGCTCAGCGGTGACCACGACGTCATGGTGATCGACCGGCGGCTCCCCTCGCTGGATGGCCTGAGCATCGTGCGGAAGGTCAGGAACGAGCGGGTGGCGACGCCCATCATGCTGCTGACCGCGCTCGGAACCACCGCCGACAAGGTCGACGGACTCGACGCCGGCGCGAACGATTACCTCGTGAAGCCGTTCGAGTTCGACGAACTGCTGGCCAGGCTGCGCGCGCTCACCAGGCGGTTCGATCCGCAGGGCGCGGGCCTCCCGGTCGGCGAGTGGACGTTCTATCCGGACGACGGATGCATCTACTCGCCGCACATCGGACGCATCCTGCTGACCCCTCGCGAGTGCGCGCTGCTGCGGCTGTTCGCCGAGAATCCCGAGCGCACATTCACCCGGGAGCAGATCCTTCGCGCGGTGTTCAGCGCCGACGACCAGCCGGGAACCGTGGACACCTACGTGCACTACCTGCGGCGCAAGACCGATCGCGACATCGTGCTGACGGTGCGGCGCAGGGGCTACCGCCTGGGACAGCTGTGAGCCGGCGGCGGCGCGACGACGGAGCGGACGCCGCCGCGATCTCCCGCGCCTCGCGGGTCGTGACGGCCCAGATCACGGTTGCAGCGGCCGCCATCGTCGTACTCGTCGTGGCGCTCTCCGTGGCGTTCATCACGAAGCAGTCCGAGCCCAGCGAGCTGCTCGAGAAGCCTGCGCCAGGGCAGACGAAGATCTACGTCGACGCGAACGAGATGCTCGTCGCCCTGATCGTGGTCGGCGTCATCGCCATCGCGCTGGCCGGGCTGATGAGCTGGGTGATCGCGCGCCGCGCGGTGCGTCCGCTCGGCGAAGCGCTGCGCATCCAACGCACGTTCGTAGCGGATGCCAGCCACGAGCTGCGCACGCCCGTCGCGGTGGTCGCGGCACGCGTCGAGCTGCTCGGGCAGGAGATCGAAGCAGGGGCCGATACGGCGGAGAACCTCGCCGGCCTGCGCGACGACGTTCGCGTGCTGGGCGACGTGATCACCGACCTGCTGCTCACGGCAGCACCGCCCGCCGAGGCCGAACCCGACCGGCCGACGTCCGTGGCGGCGCTGACCCGAGCAACGATCGCGGATCTGCGGATGATCGCCCACCAGCGCGGCATCACGCTGAGCGTGATCGGCGACGATGACGCCCAGCTCGAGCGAATTCACACGCGCGTGCCCACCAGCACCCTGCGACGCTGCATCGTCGCGCTCGTCGACAATGCGATCGCGCCCTCCCCGGAGGGCGGCTCCGTCGAGGTCGTGCTCGCAACGGCGAGAGACCGCGGGTACTTCTCCCTCTCGGTGCGCGATCACGGGGAGGGGATCGTGGGCATCGACCCTCAGCGACTTTTCGAACGGTTCGCGCACGGAGACGGCGCCGCCCGGGACGGCACCCGATCGGGATTCGGCATCGGGCTCGCGCTCGTGCGGGACATCGCCGACCGGTACGGCGGACGGATCGAGGTCGCCGACAGCTCCGCGGCGGGCACCACGTTCACACTGACGCTGCCGCGGGCGTGAACGTCGCGAGGCGGGCATCCGTGCGCCGCAGTGAGACGAAGCTGTTCTGAGACGAAGCTGTTCTGAGACGAAACTGTGACGACGACTGAAACACTCGCCAGGAGATCCGGGAGGACATGTGGGCGTCAGATGGATGACTGCGACCGCGACCCTTGGCGCGACCCTGCTCGCCGGCGCAGCCTTCTTCGCGCTGGCGCTGCTGGGCAACGAGCGGCGCCTGCGGAACGAGGAAGCGGCACCGGACGACGTGGACGATTCGGACGAGTGACGTCGCCGGTCGCGCTTGTCAGCGCGACCCGATTCTGCGGCGCACCGCCGGCAGCACCAGATCGAGCATGACCGGGTAGTAGATCGCGGCGACCGCGGCGCCGACCAGGACGCCGGCGACGACATCCGTCGGGTAACCGGCCGCCAGATAGAGCCTCGCCCAGAGCGAGACGGCGAGGGCGATGCCGCCGGCGAGCGCCACGAGCCAGCGCCAGTTGCTTCCGCGGGCGGCGAGCAGCAGCCCGATGACGGTGGCCGTGCCGAATGCGGTGGGCGTGCTCGGGTAGTCGAGGGCATCGGGCGCGACGACGGTGTGCCCGGCCGACAGTTCGAGGAGCGGGCGGTTCACGGCCAGCGAGACGGCGAGTGAGGCCAACCAGGCCAGGCACACGCCGCCGAGGAAGACGAACGCAGTCGTCCCATCCGCCATCAGATACACCATGAGAGCGGCGATCAGCAGCAGAACGATGCCGGCGGCCGTGCTGACCGTGATGTCGAAGACGAGCGCCACGACGCCGACGAGCGCCGACGAGCCGACACCGGCCCATTGGTCGACGGCGATCTCGGCGGCGGACCACGACGGATGCCCGTCGAGCACGACGCCCGCTACGAGCACGAGTGCCATCGCGGCGGCCCCTGCAGCGATCCAGACCGCGGGATGCCTCAACGGCGCCAGCGCACGCTGGGCGCGCTGAGTCTCCCGTACGCCGGCCGCCGCCGGGAGCGATGGCGCGGTGCGTGTTCGTGCATCCACGCCGCCATGCTTGTGCAGACATCCTCATCGTGGTCTAAGAAAGCGCGCGGCCCAGACTCCGCTCCCCTTCTTTCGAATGCTGACAGGAAGCACGCCGAACCCGCAGGTCTTAGCCGGTTCTTGGATCCGCGCGATTTGACTGCGAGCATGGTCGACACTGCCACCGCACCGGTCGTCAGCGCCGTCCGCATGAGCGAGCGACGCCGTCTCGGCGTCATCGCTGTGGCGGCGGGCGCGGTCGCCATGGCGGTCAGCCTGATCGGCTCCTGGATCCCTTCCCTGTGGGGCGACGAGGCCGCCAGCCTGCTCTCGGCGCAGCGCTCGTTCGGCAGCCTCTTCATGATGCTCGGGCACGTGGATGCCGTGCACGGCCTGTACTACGTGCTGCTGCACTTCTGGGTGCATCTCGCCGGAACCTCACCGTTCGCCATCCGTCTGCCCAGCGCGGTCGGCGTGGGCATCGGCGCCGCCGCCGTCGCCTGGATGGGCGGCAGGATGCGCGGGGCACGGTTCGCCGTGATCGCCGGCATCGTCGCCGCCGTGCTTCCGCGCCTGACCTACGCCGGTGAGGAGGCGCGGTCGTACGCTACGGACGCCGCGCTGTGCGCCGTGCTGTGCGCGATCGTCGTCGAGATCGCGCTGCAGGAGCGACGGAGTCCGGCGCTGTGGACGGCGTTCGGCATCGTGCTCGTCTTCGCGACCTACCTGTTCCTCTACAACCTGCTCATCGTCATTGCGATCGGCGCGTTCCTCGTCATGACCCCGACGGCGCGGAGGCACCTCCGCGGGTTCGTGACGGCAACCGGCCTCGTCGTGCTCGCGTCCGCTCCGTTGCTCGTGTTCGCGTATCTGGAACGCGCTCAGGTCTCCTATCTCGCCGATGAGGCGCAGGTGACCTCGTCATCCGTCTTCGTGCAGATGTGGTTCGGCGCCGTTCCGTTCGCGATCGTGGGCTGGCTCCTCATCCTCGTGGCGGTCGGTGACCTGGTGCTGCGCACGGAACGGGACCGCCGGGAGGCGCGAGCCCTCGCGGCAGGTGCCGCACCGGTGCGCAGCCTCGGCACCGAGAAGCCCGACGTCGTGCTGCTCGGCCTGTGCTGGCTCGTGCTGCCGATGGGCATCCTGATCGCGACCAGCGTCGTCGTCCACGGCTTCACCGCTAGGTATGGCACCATTGCAGCGCCGGCCGCGGCCATCCTCATCGCCGCCGGCATCGACCGCCTCGTCAGCCTGACCGGACGTCGCTGGGTGGGCATCATCGGCATAGCGGCCGTGCTGGTCGCGGCCGCGCCGGTCTGGGCGAGCCAGCGCGGCCCGTACTCGATGAACGAGTCGGACTGGAACGAGATCGCCGCGACGGTTCAGGCGAACGCGCATCAGGGCGACGGCATCGTGTTCGACGAAGGCGTGCGGCCCTCCCGGCGCACCCGGCTCGCCATGAGCACGGATCCGGCGGCGTTCTCCACGGTGAAGGACGTCACGCTGCGCGTGCCGTACGCACAGAACCACACCTGGTACGACTCCGCCTACACGGTTGAGCAGGCTGCGGCACTCGGCCGGTTCCACGGCATCGACCGGGTGTGGGTCGTCGAGTACTCCATGCCCGGCCATGTCTACCTGTGGGGCACCCAGTCGCTCGAGCAGCTGGGCTACCACGAGACCGCGAAGTACTCCCTGCATCGAAGCGTGATCTACCTCTTCACGCGTTGACCGCATCCCGAACCGACACCCCCAACTCCCCCGATCACAGAGACAACGGATGACACGACTCGCCACCGCCCGCCATAGCAGCAGCCCTCGACTCCCCCGCGTTCCCGACCCGACGCCGGTCTTCTGGATCACCAAGGCCGTCTCGACCGCGATGGGCGAGGCCGTCTCGGACTATTCCATCCACGTGCTGCCACCGGTGGTGGCCGTGCTGTGCGGATTCGCCCTGTTCGTGATCGCGCTGATCGTGCAACTCACGCGCGGCAGGTACACACCGTGGTCGTACTGGCTGACGGTGGGTATGGTCGGCGTGTTCGGCACCATGGCGGCCGACGTGATGCATGTCGCGCTCGGCGTGCCCTATGCGATCAGCACCACGTTCTACGCCGTTGTTCTCGCGGCCGTCTTCCTGCTCTGGCGGCGTCTCGAGCACACGCTGTCGGTGCACGACATCGTCACGCCGCGCCGCGAGCTGCTGTACTGGGCTGCCGTCGTGGCCACGTTCGCGATGGGCACGGCGCTCGGCGACCTGACCGCGATCGGCCTCGGCATGGGCTACCTGGCGTCCATCGTGGTGTTCGCCGTGGTCATCCTCATTCCCGCCCTCGGCTTCCGGTTCGCGCGCTGGAACGGCGTGTTCTGCTTCTGGTTCGCCTACGTGGTCACACGCCCGCTCGGCGCCTCGATCGCGGACTTCCTCGGAAAGCCGCGAGTCGACGGCGGCCTCGGCGCAGGCGAGGGCGTTGTGGCGCTCGCGCTCGTGCTTCTGATGGCCGCGCTCGTCGGGTTCATGTACCTGCGGGCACCCCGCAGGCAACGCGCGCTCGCCGGCGGCACGTTCACGGGAGTCGAATCGTAGGGGCGCGTCGCCCATAAGCTCCTTTTCATGACCTCTGTGCTGGTGAACAGCCTCATCGGCATCGCCGTGCTCATCGCGCTCGCCACCGGGGTGCTCTGGTATTACGGCGCACCGCACCACTGGGCGCCGGCACTGGCAGTACTGCGCGGCATCCTGCAGCTGGCGGTCGTGAGCATCATCCTCACCGGCGTGATCACGAACGGCTGGTGGGTGGCGCTCGCCCTGATCGTGATGTTCGGCGTGGCGTGCGCGACGGCCATCCGGCGCATCGGGTGGACGCTGCAGCACGCGCTCATGATCGTGTCGGCCATGGCGGCAGGCATCGCCCTGACGCTCACGATCGTGTTCGTCACCGGCACGATCGAGTTCTCGGCGCGCTACGTGCTGGCGATCGGCGGCATCGTGATCGGCAACACGATGACGATCGCCACACTGGCCGGCCGCCGGTTCGTCGAGCTCGTGCGCGACCGCTGGGACCAGGTGGAGGCATGGATGTCTCTGGGCGCCACTCCGCGCCAGTCCACGCACGAGCTGGCGCGCGACGCGGTCTACGCGGCGCTCATCCCATCGACCGACCAGACCAAGACGACGGGGCTGGTCACCCTGCCCGGCGCGTTCGTCGGCGCGATCTTCGGAGGCGTCTCGCCGCTGGAGGCGGGCCGGTTCCAGATCGTCGTGCTGGCATCCATCATGGCGACCGGGGCGATCACGGCGGTGATCGTCGCGCTCTGGATGTCGCCGGTACGGGTGAAGCCCGCGGCCCTGGTGTGAGCGTGCCCCGCCTCGTCGCACGGTTCAGGCTGGTCGCCGCATCGGTGGCCCTCTGCATCGCGGGCGCGACGTTGACGGCGTGCTCGCCGGCATCCGTCGGTGCCGCCCCCGAGGTCGCCACGCCGCCGATGGGCTGGAACAGCTGGAATCACTTCGGCTGCTCCGTCACCGAGGCCGACGTCAAGGCGGCCGCCGACGCGATCGCCACGGACGGCCTGCGCTCGGCCGGCTACCGGTACGTGAACGTCGACGACTGCTGGCAGGCGCCGACTCGCGGCAGGGACAGCGCGTTGCGTGCGGACCCGAAGCGATTCCCGGACGGCATCGCCGCACTGGCCGCCTACGTGCACGCGAAGGGCCTCGAGTTCGGCATCTACGCCGCGCCGGGAGCGCAGACGTGCGCTGAGCGGTACCAGGGTTACCCGGGCCGCCTCGGCAGCCTGGGGCACGAGCAGCAGGACGCGGACACGTTCGCCTCCTGGGGCGTCGACTACCTGAAGTACGACTGGTGCGCCGCCGACCGGGAGGGCGTGGGGCACGAGCACGCGTTCGCCCGCATGCGCGCCGCGCTGAACGCGACAGGGCGGCCGATCGTGCTCAGCATCCACGACAAGCCGGAACAGCCGGTTCCAGCATGGCGGCATTGGGTGTCCGACCTCTCCCGCACCACGCCCGACATCCAGGACGACTGGGCCTCTGTGGTCTCGATCGTGCGGTCGACGCTGAAGGTCGCGCACCTCGCCTCCCCCGGGTTCTGGAACGACCCCGACATGCTCGAGGTGGGCAACGGCGGCATGAGCGACGACGAGCAGCGCAGCCACTTCGCACTCTGGGCGCAGCTGTCGGCGCCGCTCCTGATCGGCTGCGACCTGCGCACGGCATCGCCGGAGTCCTTGCGCATCCTCGGCGCGCGTGGCGTCATCCGGATCGATCAGGACGCTCTCGGCGCCGCTCCCACGATCATCCGTTCGTCCTCGACCGAGCTCGTTCTGCTCAAACGCCTTGCCGATGGGTCGTCGTCACTCACCATCACGAATCTGAGCGCGAGCCCGCAGCGGTTCACGGTGACAGGGAAGAGCCTCGGAATGGGCTCCGGCTTCACGGCCGAGGATGCCTGGACCGGCACGAAGTCGGGCCGGCCTTCGGACGGCACCGATCGGGTCAGTGTTGGTTTAGCGTCGCACGCGACCGCGATGTATCGGCTTTCGCCGAGGTCGTAGCAGGGTCGGCCTCGCTCCGGGCTCGCTGTTCACGCGCCGAGACGATCGCGGCCGTCAGAAAGAGCGCGCCGAGTCCCATCGCGGCGACGATGAACCCCACGGTCACCCATGCCCAGATCGTCACGGCACCCCCTTCGAGGTCAGGAATCGTCTCCCGCGAGGACCGATCCGAACCGGGAGACACGCCTTGGCATCAGCCTTTCCATAGGGCTCTCAGAATTCACCCAGGCGCCGCATGCCCTAGGGTGTTCAGGTCCCGAACCCCTGGAAATCCTCGGCAACATGCACGAATCCATCACCAACAGGAGACGACACGTAACGGTGGCGGCGCATCCGGCTCGACGCAAGCTCTACGAGCTCGAGGTCGTGCGTGTACTCACCTTCGCCTGTGTCATCGCGGTGCACGTGATCAGTCACACCTCGCGCGGAAGCGTGCCGATCGTCGCCTCCCTGACACTTCTGCACTTCACGCGCGAGGTGTTCTTCGCGCTGACCGGATTCGTGCTCACGTTCAGCTACCTGCGCAAGCCGAAGCCCATGCGCCAGTTCTGGCCGAAGCGGTTCCTGCTGGTCGGCGTGCCCTACGTGGTGTGGTCGTTCATCTACTGCGTCATCAGCGCGATCGGCAAACCGTTCGACCTCGGCGGATTCGTGCTGCGCTTCCTCTATGCCACGTTGACCGGGACGGCGTACTACCACCTGTACTTCCTGCTCGTCACGATGCAGATCTACCTGCTGTTCCCGCTTCTCGTCTGGCTCGTGAAGGCGACCCGCCGTTGGCACTGGCTGCTCGTCTCGCTCGCGTTCGCCGTGCAGCTGACGATCAGCGCCCTGGATGCCTACAAGCCCGGCTCGCTGCACTGGATCAACCTGTTCAGCAACGTGATCAACTACCAGGCGTTCATCATCGGCGGCGCCGTCGCGGCCTACCACTCGGAGGCCGCGCTGCAGTGGGTGCGCGACCATCGGCGCCTCATCGCGATCGTCACGCCGCTCGCAGCGGCAGCCGCGATCGGCGTCTATCTGCTTCAGCTGCAGTGGGGCTATTCCGCCTACCGGGCCGCGACCGCGTACCAGCCGGTCGTGATCGCGTGGTCCGCCGTGGCCGGCGTCGCCCTGCTGGCGATCGGCGCCTGGTGGGTGGATCGCAAGCCGGACGCACCGCATCGCACCCTCGATTACCTCTCCGACCGGTCGTTCGGCGTCTTCCTCGCGCATCCGCTCGTGCTGTGGGCCCTGCTCGGACTCGCCGGCGCACTACTGGGCTCATGGCCGCCGCTCGTGTCGACGCTCGTGGCGTACCCGATCGTCGCGCTCGGGGCGCTGGGCATCGCTGACGCGTCGCGGCGGAGCATCCTGAGCCTTCCGCTCGCCGGTCGCCCGCGCGCCACGCGCCGCAAGAACAACCCCTGAATCCCGCGCGACGCAACGGCGAATCGCCGCCCCTGTACATGCCTATGCATGTTCTTTGACGTGCCTGGGAGAGGTGCGATTCTTGCAGTCGTCTCAAAACGGCGCCAGCACCATCGCAGTATGACCACGTATCGACAGGAACCTTCCCGGCTCTCGTCCGACGCCCCGAGCACCGGCGTCGGCTGGGCCGTTCCCGCCGAACGTGGCCGCGCCGCCACCGACTGGTGGCGGGTCGGCGCGGTCTCGGTGGTGTGGCTGACGAGCCTCTTCGTCGTGGCGCTCTGGGTGGGCGGCGGCGCGGTGGAGGATCTGCTGCGCTGGAACGCCGACACCATCGACACGCTCGGCCGCATCACCGGCCTCGTCGCAGCCAACCTGCTGCTGTACCAGGTGCTGCTCATGGCACGCATCCCGCTCTTCGAGCGCGGCTTCGGCCGTGACGGCATGACGAGGATGCACCGACTGGTCGGCTTCTGGTCGTTCTGGCTCATGCTCGGCCACATCGTGCTGATCACGATCGGCTACGCCGCGGAGAGCGGAACGAACCTCGTGGTGCAGGCGTGGCAGTTCGTGTGGGACTACCCTGGCATGCTGCTGGCGACCGCCGGGACGGCGCTGCTGATCCTCGTGGTCGTGACGTCGATGCGGCGAGCGCGGCGGCGCATCCGCTACGAGTCGTGGCACCTGCTGCACCTGTACGCCTACCTCGGCGTCGGATTCTCCATCCCCCACATGCTCTGGACCGGCGCGGACTTCCTGTCGTCGGCGCCCGCCACCGTCTACTGGTGGACGCTGTGGGCGCTCGCGGCCGCCAGCGTCGTCGTGTATCGCGTAGTGGTGCCTGTGGTGCGATCGATGCGGCACAGCGTTCGGGTCGCGTCGGTGGAGCCCGACGGCGACCGTGGTGTTCTGGTGCGCATGCAGGGCCGCGGGCTCAGCAGGCTGCGCACCGAGGCGGGTCAGTTCTTCGTCTGGCGCTTCCTGGACGGACCGGGCTGGATGCGCGGACATCCGTTCTCGCTGACCGCGGCTCCCAGCGGGGATGAGCTGGCGATCTCCGCGCGGGTGCTGGGCGACGGCACCCGACGGCTGGCGCGCATGCGACCAGGCACGCGGGTCGTCTTCGAGGGACCGTTCGGCCGGCTGACCGGCCGCGACCGGCGGGGTCGCAAGCTGATCATGCTGGGCGCCGGAGCGGGAGTGGCTCCGCTCGTGTCCCTTCTCGAGTCTGAGCCCTATGCGCCCGGTGAGGCCACGCTCGTCGTGCGCGACCGTGCGCCGGGCGACGGCCTGCGCGGAGAAGCGATCGGCGAGCTGGTGCGTGGGCGAGGCCTTCGGTACGCGCGGCTGGACGGCCGGCGCTCGAGGGGGGCATCCGTCTGGCTCCCGGAATCCCATTCCGACTGGCCGGGTGCCGAGCTGATCCGCTACCTGGCGCCGGATCTCGAGGAGTACGACGCGTACGTCTGCGGGCCCGAGCCGTGGATGCGCAGCGTCACTCACGATCTGCGGGCGGCGGGCATGCCGGCGGCGCGCATCCACACGGAACGGTTCTCGGTGTGACCGGGCGAGGAATGGAGTTCACGCGATGAAGAAGATCATCTACGGGCTGCTGGCCACCGTGACCGGCACCGTGCTGCTGCTGAGCTACCGCACGTCGCTCGAGGCGGTGAATCCGACGTCGGCGACGAGCACGACCGGCTCCGGTTCCTCGACGAGCGGCTCCGGTTCGTCGTCGGCGTCCTCGTCGAGTTCGAACTCGAGCTCGAGCTCGACGAAGAGCGGGTCGACCTCCTCCGCGTCTCCCTCGGCCTCCGCCTCCTCCAGCGGCCTCAAGGACGGCACGTTCACGGGGCAGTCCGTTGACACCCGGTACGGTCCTGTGCAGGTGCGCGTGACCGTGTCGGGCGGAAAGATCACGCAGGTGGATGTGCCCACCTACCCCACCGAGAGCTTCCGCGACCAGGAAATCAACCAGCAGGCGGTCCCGCAGCTCGTCTCCGAGACGCTGAGCGCGCAGAGCGCGAAGATCGACATGGTCTCCGGCGCGACGTTCACGAGCGACGGATACGAGCAGTCGCTGCAGAGCGCTCTCGATCAGGCGAAATCATGACCTCTATCGACCGACGACGCCAGGTGCGAACCGATCAGGTGATGGGTACGGTGGCGAGCATCCATCTCATCGTCGACCGCTCCGCTTCGTCCGATGCCGCGCTCCCCGAGGAGCTCGAGGTCGCGGTTCGCGCATGCTTCGACGAGCTGCACGACCTGGATCGGGTGTTCTCGACGTATCGGCCGGACTCCGACGTCTCGCGTCTGCGCGCCGGCGAGCTCGATCTCGCCTCCGCAGACCCGCGCGTGGCGCTCGTGCATGGCGCTTGCGTGGAGGCGAAGCAGGCGACGGGCGGCCTCTTCGATGCCTGGCATCAGGGCTGGTTCGATCCCACCGGGTACGTCAAGGGCTGGGCGATCGAGACAGCGACCGAGCGAGCCTTGCGCCCGCTGCTCGGCCGCGCCGGCGTGCAGGCAGTGGGGCTGGGTGTGGGCGGCGACATGCAGCTGTACACGGCTCCCGGCTCGGACTGGTCGTGGGGCGTGGGCATCGCCGATCCGCGGAGAGCCGGCGAGGTGGTCGCGACCGTGGAAGTGCGTACGGGAGCGGTCGCCACGTCCGGCACGGCCGAGCGTGGATCTCACATCGTCGATCCACGCACCGGCTCGCCTGCGCTCTCCGTGGCCTCAGCGACCATCGTGGCCGACGGTGCCACGGACGCGGACCTGTGGGCGACCACGGCCGTGATCGCCGGATTCCACGACCTCTCGTGGATCACGGCGCCACGAGTGCAGTCGGGCCTCGTCGTCTCCCCCACCGGCGGTGTGCGACGGTTCGCGCGTGGAGTCGAGCTCACGACGTTGGGCGGGTCCGCTTCCGTTCCGCACCTGCCGCCGGCAGCCTGAGCAGGAATACCGTTCCTTCGGGAGAGGTCAGCTCGACGTCCACGCTGCCCCCGTAGCGAGTAGCGACCTGCCGAACGAGGGCGAGGCCGATGCCGAAGCCGCGCCGTCTGCCCGTCTCGCCGGAGCGGGCGAACCTGTCGAACACGCGGTCAGGGTCGATGCCCCGGATACCGCCGCCCTCGTCCCGAACCCGCACAGTCGCGAACGCGTCCTGCCTCCCGACCTGCACGGTCACGGCGGTCTGCGCGGGCGCGTGCTGCACCGCATTGTCGATCAGGGCGATGACCACCCGGGCGATCGTCGTCGCAGGGACCTCCACCGCGACATCCGATTCGATGTCGGCGGCGAGCCGCACATCGGCATCCTCAGCCAAGGGCTCCATCGCGTCGATCGCCTGCCGGACGGCGTCCGCCACGAGCACCGGTCGTTCGGGCGCGACGGCTGCCCCCTCAGCGGTGAGCAGCAGATCGGTGAGGAGCGCCGTCATGGCGCCGACGTCGCGGCGCAGTTCCACCAGGGTTTCATCGATCGGCTGTCCGCGGTCGTGGCGGCGTTGCAGCAGCTGGATGCGACTGCTCAGGGCCGTCAGCGGCGTGCGCAGCTCGTGGCTCGCGTCGGCGACGAAATGTCGTTGCAGGGTCAGGGCATCCGACAGTGGCCGCGAGGCGCGGCGTGCGGCCAGCCAGCCGACGACGGCGAGCAGTGCGACTCCGACGATGCCGAGGCCGATCACCCAGGGCAGCACGCGGTCCACGTCGACGACGAAGCTGTCGCCCACGAAGCGTCGCCCATCCGGTGGGCCACCCGGAGCGCCCGGGCCGCCCTCGTGCCGGCCGGTGGCGAGGATGACCGCGAGCAGGATGCCGACGCCCGCCGCGATGATCACCGCGGAGGCGACGCCGACGAAGAGCCCCACGGAGAGCGAGGCTCTCCGTGCGCGCCGTTGATCGTCGCTCATGTCGAACCGGCCCGGTATCCGCGCGCTCGAACGGTCTCGATGACCTCTCTCGCCGTCTTGCGCCTGATGAAGTGCACGTACGTGTCGACGGAACCGGGACTCTCGCCGCCCGGAAAGACGGATGCGAGGATCTCCTCACGGGTGAACACGTGCTCCGGACTGTCGGTGAGCAGCTTCAGCAGGGCGTTCTCGGTGGTGGTCAACGCGACGCGCGAGCCGCCCTGCGAGTACATGGCCTGCGAGTCGGGCACGTACAGCCAGTCCGCCACGTAACGTCGCTGTCCCTCCGCGCGGAATCCGCGCCGGAGTGCTCGCAGCCGCGCCAGAAGCTCGTCGAAGTCGAACGGCTTGACGAGGTAGTCGTTGGCGCCGGCATCCAGGCCCTCGACGCGATCCCGCGTGGCATCCAGGGCCGTCAGCAGCAGGATCGGCGTGGTGATCTGCGCCTTCCGCACCGCGCGCACGAGGTCGACCCCATCGGACCCCGGGAGCCTCCGATCGACGACAAGGGCGTCGTAGTTCTCCAGCAACGCGTGTCGCAGTGCCGTCTCGCCGTCGGTGACATGGTCGACGTCGTACGTCTCGGATAGCACCTCGATGACCATGCCCGCGATCTCGCGGTCATCCTCGACGTACAGGATGCCAGGGCGCGGATCGTAGGGCATGTCAGAAGCACATCACACTGCGACGGGCCAGCGCACGCCGCGCGGCAGCCTGGTACCGCATTCCGAGCCAGTGGATGTCTGCCTCAGGCTTTTCGGTCAGCCCTCGCTTCCGTCGTGCAGGCCGCGTTCCCCTCGGCGCATCACGTCGTCGATGTCGCCGACCTCGTCAGGTGGTGCTTCGACGTCGCCGGCGTCGTCCGGACCGCCCTCGCCAGGCCCCGCCTTCACGGCGGACTTGTCGATGTCCGGGTCGTTCAGCGCCTCGTCGCCCTTCGGCGACTCGTGCTGGCGCACCTCCGTCTCTCGCTCGCTCGACGGGCTGTACGAGGTCTGCCGCTCGATGTTCCTCTCGTCGCGCATGCCGCATCCTTCCCCTCGCGATCGGCGCAAGGCTCCCGCGAGCGCCGAGGGGCATCAAGGGGTTGCGCGCATATCACGATCGCAACCCGCTGGCGACCCGTTCTGCACGCGTCGGCCGGGGCGTAGCGATGGAGGATGCGAGCTCTCACCTGGCAGTCCACGAAGCGAGTCGAGGTCGTCGACGTACCCGATCCGATCATCGAGGCACCGACGGATGCCATCGTGCGCGTCACCTCGACCGCGATCTGCGGTTCCGATCTGCACCTCTTCGATGTGCTCGGGCCGTTCCTCTCCCCCGGCGACGTGCTCGGACACGAGCCGATGGGGATCGTCGAGGAGGTCGGATCCGACGTGCACCGCGTCGCCGTCGGGGACCGGATCGTCGTGCCGTTCGTCATCGCGTGCGGGGACTGCTTCATGTGCGTCAGGGGACTCACGAGCCAGTGCGAGACCACGCAGAACCACGAGCACGGAACAGGCGCCAGCCTCTACGGGTACACCGAGCTGTATGGCTCCGTTCCCGGTGGACAGGCGGAGCGGATGCGCGTGCAGCTGGCCGACTACAACGCACTGAAGGTGGGGAACGAGTTGCCCGACGTACGGTACCTGTTCCTCAGCGACATCCTTCCCACGGCGTGGCAGGCGGTCGAGTACGCGGGCCTTCCGCCAGACGGCGTGCTCGGCGTCATCGGCCTCGGACCCGTCGGCCAGTTCGTCTCACGCATCGCCCGGCTCCGGGGCCACCGCGTCGTCGCGGTCGAGCCGGTGCCGGAGCGCCGAGCCATGGCCGAGCGGCACGGCATCGACACCTTCGACCTAAGCGAGGATGTCGCGGACTGGCTTCGCGAGGCCACAGACGGGCGCGGCCCGGATGCCGTCGTCGACGCGGTCGGCATGGAGGCACACGGGAGTCCGGCAGCGTCGCTCGCACAGTCGGCGGCGGGGATCCTCCCCGACGCACTCGCCAAGAGGCTCATGACGACCACCGGAGTGGACCGGCTCGCCGCACTGAGATTGGCGATAGACGCCGTCCGGCGCGGCGGGACCCTGTCGCTCGGCGGCGTCTACGCGGGTGCAGCCGACCCGCTGCCGCTCATGCAGCTCTTCGACAAACAGGTCGAGCTGCGCATGGGCCAGGGCAACGTGCAGACCTGGCGGGACGACATCCTTCCGCTCGTCGAAGACCCTGAAGACCCGTTGGGGACGGAGGACCTCGTGACCCACGACGCGCCGCTGGAGGATGCGCCGGAGCTGTACGAGACGTTCCGCGACAAGAAGGACGGCTGCATCAAGGTCGTTCTGCACCCGGAGATGGCCTCATGAACAACACCGTTCTGGCGAACGTCGCAAGGGGCATCGGCGCGGGGCTCGCCGCGACGGCCGCGATGAGCGCCGTGCTCGGCATCGCGTACAAGGTGAAGACCATCGACCGCCAGCCGCCGCAGCTCATCGTGGATGCGTTCCTGCCCGACATTCCGGAGCGCGAGAACCGCGTGCTCGCCGCCGTCGCTCACTTCGGCGACGGGACCGCCGCTTCGATCGGGTACGGGGTCGCGCTGCCCCGCATCATGCAAGGAGTGACGACCGGCACGGGTTACGGCGCGCTCGTCTGGCTGGTCGGCTACGAAGGATGGCTGCCGCTCATGGGCATCCTTCCGCCCGCTCACCGCGACGACCGGCGCCGGGTCGGCACCATGTTCGCCGCGCACCTCGTGTTCGGAAGCGTGCTCGGCTTCGCCCTTCGTCGTCGGCTCACCACTTGAACTCGTCGAAACCCGCGCCAGCTGACGCCGTCGTCACACCGCGATCTGCAGCGGTGGTTCGATAGCGGCGGTGACCTGCTCGACGGTGACGTCGGGGGCGAGTTCTCGGAGCACGAGTCCGCTGTCGGTGACGTCGATGACGGCGAGGTCGGTGATGATCCGGTCCACCACGCCCTTGCCGGTCAAGGGCAGCGTGCACTGGTTGACGATCTTCGGGGAGCCGTCCTTCGCCACGTGCTCCATCAGCACGATCACCTTGCGGGCCCCGTGCACCAGGTCCATCGCGCCGCCGGGGCCCTTGACCATCTTGCCGGGAATCATCCAGTTCGCCAGGTCGCCCGTGACCGACACCTGCATCGCGCCCAGGATCGCGGCGTCGATCTTGCCGCCACGGATCATCCCGAAGCTCAGACCCGAGTCGAAGAACGCCGCACCCGGGTTCAACGTCACGGTCTCCTTGCCGGCGTTGATCAGATCCGGGTCCACGTTCTCCTCCGTGGGATACGGTCCCACGCCGAGGATGCCGTTCTCGGACTGCAACACCACCGTCACGCCCTCGGGCACGTAGTTCGGCACCAGGGTGGGCAACCCGATCCCCAGATTCACGTACGCGCCATCCGGCAGCTCCAGTGCCGCGCGGGCGGCCATCTGCTCCCTGCTCAGCCCCATGCTCAGGCCGCCTTCCGCACCGTGCGTCGCTCAACGCGCTTCTCGACATCCGGACCGACGACCACGACCCGGTCGACGTAGATGCCTGGAAGGTGCACCATATCGGGGTCGATGGCGCCGGCATCCACCACCTGCTCCACCTGCGCGGCGCAGACCCGACCGGCCATCGCCGCCAGCGGGGAGAAGTTGCGGGCGGACTCGTGGAACACCAGGTTCCCGTGCCGGTCTGCCAGCTTCGCGTGCACCAGCGAGAAGTCCGTGGTGATCGCCTCCTCGAGCACGAACTCCTTCTCCACACCGTTCACGGTGAAGGACTGCACGGGCTTCACCGGCGACGCCACCGCGACACTCCCGTCCTGGTGATATCGGCGAGGCAGACCGCCCTCCGCCACCTGGGTGCCGACGCCGGTCTGCGTGAAGAACGCGGCGATCCCTGAACCGCCCGCCCGCAGCTTCTCGGCCAGCGTTCCCTGCGGTGTCAGCTCCAGCTCGAGCTCGCCGGACAGGAACTGTCGCTCGAACTCCTTGTTCTCGCCCACATACGACGACGTCATCTTGCGGATGCGGTGCGCGGCGAGCAGTACGCCGAGACCCCAGTCATCCACGCCGCAGTTGTTCGACACGACGCTCAACTCGTCGACGCCGGACTCCAGGAGTGCGTTGATCAGCACCATCGGGATGCCGCACAACCCGAACCCGCCGACCGCCAGGCTCGCGCCACTCGGAATGTCGGCGACCGCCTCGGCCGCAGAACCGACCACCTTGTCAATCACGGCGCGATCACCTCCGCGCTTCGATTCGGGAACGTCCGATGGTCATGCATGCCGGCCTCCTTGCCTGCTGAAGGGTTCGCGCAGTCCCTTCTGGGGATGCACCGCCCGGGGATTCACATGTGCCTGGGGTCCGCTTCGTGACGGGCCGCAGGCGCTCACCTCCACCATGGCACGACCAAAGCCGATCGGCAGGTCGAAGCTCAGAGCGTGAAGTCGAAGACCGATGAGTCGAAGCGGTTGTAGCCCTCGTAGTCGATCAGGTCGTACAGCTCGGAACGGTGCTGCATGTCGCCGAGCTTGCCGGTGAGCGACCCGTTCTCGTTCAGCTCGTCGAGGCCGCGCACGGCGGCACCCATCGCCAGGCGCAGCAGTGACACCGGCCAGATCACGAGGTTCATGCCCACGTCGGCGAGCTGCTGCACCGTGAACAGCTCGCTCTTGCCGAACTCCGTCATGTTCGCGAGCAACGGCACGTCGACCGCGGCGCGGACGGCGGCGAACTCCTCCAACGTCGTCATCGCTTCGGGGAAGATCGCGTCTGCACCTGCATCCACCAGGGCTTTCGCCCGGTCGATCGCGGCCTGGAGGCCGTCGACCGCACGGATGTCCGTTCGCGCCATGACGAGGAAGTTCGGGTCCCTGCGGGCATCCACCGCCGCTCGGATGCGTTGCAATGCCGTCTGCTCGTCCACCACCTGCTTGCCATCGAGGTGACCGCACCGCTTGGGGTTCACCTGGTCTTCGATGTGCAGGCCGGCGAGGCCGGCATCCTCCAGCTCCTGCACGGTGCGTGCGACGTTCATCGGCTCCCCGAAACCGGTGTCCGCGTCGACCAGGGCGGGCAGATCCGTCATGCGCGCGATCTGCCTCGCGCGACCGGCCACCTCGGTGAGCGTCGTCAGGCCGATGTCGGGGAGCCCGAGATCGGCGGCGAGCACCGCGCCGGAGATGTAGACGCCGTCGAAGCCCTTGCGCTCGATGAGGCGCGCGCTGAGGGGGTTGAACGCACCGGGGAAGCGCAGAAGCCTGCCGGTAGCGAGCGCGGCCCGCAGATCCGCTCGCTTGTCGGCGGGGCTCTTGCCTGAGTACAGCATCGATGCGGCCTTTCGCGTCATCCGTCGCGCCTCGCCCGGCGCGCCATCGCGCCATCGCCGGCGCTTCCCCTCGAACGTAACAGCCTGCGCTGTCAACGTCTCCACGCGCCATCCCGACCCGATTAACATCGCCCGCATGACGGCGGAGGATCAGGCAATGCACGACAGCGCCGATCGGGCATCCGCCGTCGCCTCCACCGCCGACACGGCCGCCGTCGTGCGGCGCGCGCGGCTGAAGCGGAGCGATCCGAACGGGCCGGGCATCCATCGCGTGAACGCGGACCCGCCTCGATTCGTGGATGCCAGAGGACGCCACCTCACCGATCGGCACCAGTTGGACCGCATCCTCGCGCTCGCGATCCCACCGGCGTGGCAGGAGGTGTGGATCAGCACGGACGAGCGCGGACACATCCAAGCCGTCGGCACCGACGATGCGGGACGCCGTCAGTACCTCTACCACGAGGACTGGCGCAAGCAGCGCGATGCCGCCAAGTTCGACCGCGCCCTCCTGCTCGCCCGCGCGCTCCCTGCCGCGCGCCGCGCAGTCACTCGCGACCTGAAGCGCGAGGGGTTCGGCCATGAACGTGCGCTGGCCGCCGCGTTCCGGGTGATCGACCGCGTGTCGCTCCGCATCGGCAGCGAGGAGTACCTGCGCCGCTACGGCAGCCGCGGCCTCACCACGCTGCAGTGCCGCGACGTGGTCGTGCAGGACGACGAGATCGCGCTGCACTTCCCCTCCAAGAGCGGTCAGCGATTCGAATCGCGGGTGGTGGACGCCGAACTCGCCCGCTTTCTCGGCGACGTCATCCGGGCGCGCCGCCCCACGGGCAGGGCGATCGCCTGGCGCACCTCCGGCTGGCACGCGCTCACCACCGGAGAGGTCAACGACTACATCCGTCTGCGCACCGGAGTGGATGCCACCGCCAAGGACTTCCGCACCCTGCGCGGCACGATCGTCGCGGCTTCGGCCCTCGCCGAGGTCGGCCCGCAGCGCACGAAGCGCGAACGGGACGCCGCAGCCCGCGCCGCCGTCAACGCCGCAGCGGAAGCCCTCGGAAACACCCCTGCCGTGGCCCGAGCGAGCTACATCGATCCACGGGTACTCGATCGGTATCGCGACGGGGAGCTGCTGTCACTGAAGGGCGCGCCCGAGGCGGCGCTGTGCACGTTGCTCGGGTGATGGGTTGGATGTTGAACACTTCAATCATATTCGTACTTATCTTCGATTAATAGCCCACACTGTCCGGATCTTATGACTCTCCGTCCACAAGTAGCGCGTTCTGAATCCATCAACACTCGTTGTTATGTTCGATTAATCGAGATAGTATGGACGCATGTCCTCAACGGTCGAGCGCCTCGAAGAAGCCACGCAATGCGCGTGTTCCGTTCTGCAGCGCTCTGCCGCGAACCTGCTTCCACCGTTAGCGAGCCCAGACCAGCACCAGGGTGAGGTGCCATCGCTTGTGCAGCAGATCACAGCACTCGATGACGACGCGCTTTCACGGCTGATGTCGGACGCGGCACGAGGTCGCGCGGAGTTCGACACGATCATCACGGTGGCCGCGGGAGTCGCCGCCAAGCGCTCCGAACGGTCTCAGGGGCAGGCAGGTCTCGCGCAGCGGAATGGGCATCGCAATGCCGTCGGCTTCGTTCAGTCGATCACCGGCTCCAGCCGGGGTGAGGCCGCGCGACAGGTTCGCCTCGGTGGGGCGATGGGAGAGGCCGACGCGGCAGAGCAACTGCTGCTCATGGCACCCGGTGGCGCCACGAGCCGAAGCGACGACTCCCCGACTGGTGATGACTCCGGCGCTGTCGCCGGTGCTGGCGGAGAGGGCGGTGATGCACCGAAGGCATCGGCCGCCCTGCCGTGGAATCATCCGGTGACCTCGGCCGTCGGGGCGGGTGTCATCGCTCCCGCCTCGGGCGACGCGATCGTCCGGGGCCTCGGCGGCCCGAGCCCGACGTGCGATTCGGAAACGCTCCGTGCAGCGGCCGTAGAGATGCTCGACGAGGCTCGAACCATGCACGTCGATGAGCTCTTCCGCACCGCGCGACGGCTGCGCGACGAGATCGACCCGGCGGGCGTCGAGGAACGTTGGCAGAGGCGTTACGACAACCGGTCGTGGATCATGCGCCGGAACAACGAGGGTCAGTTGACCGCTTACGTCGTCTTCGACGACGATTCGGGAGTTTTCGCCACACAGGTGTTGGACGTTGCGCTCAGTCCACGTCGCGGCGGCCCGCGATTCATCTCTGCGGAGGAGCGAGCCCAGGCGGACAAGCTCCTGGACGACCCGCGCACGAACGAGCAGCTCGCGTTCGACACCATGCTCGAGGTGCTGCGATGCGGCGCCGAGTGCGATGAATCTACGACATTCCGCACTCATCGTCCTGCGGTGCGTGTATTGGTCACGCGCGACGACGAGTCACCATCCGGCATCGCCGATGGCATCGGGCACCTCGAGGGAAGCGACGACGCGATCCCGTTGGGCGTCGTGGAAGCTCGTCTGTGCGACGCGGGCTCCCAGGCGTTGATCGTCGACAGTTGCGGGAATCCGCTCGATCTCGGCCGGGAACAGCGACTCTTCTCCGCAAAGCAGCGGACGGCCCTTCGGGCGCGCGACGGCGGATGCTTCTGGCCCGAGTGCGAGAGCCCAGCATGGGCGTGCGAGGCGCATCACAACAACACGTGGTCCAAAGATCACGGGCGTACTGATGTCGCCGACGGCGTTCTGCTATGCAAGTTCCATCATCTTCTGCTTCACAACAAGGGATGGAAGATCGAACGCGATACGTCACCCGGCGGAACGAGGTACCTGCTGATTCCGCCGGCTTCGGTGGATCCGGAACGCGTCCCCATCGAACTCCGTTCGAAGTCGGCGGCATGGCTCCATCATCGACGCCGGACACTCCGACGCTGCATGACGGCCAGCGGACGAACGGCGGCCCCACCGCCTGCGGCTCTGGTCGCGCGCACGTGAGGCACACTTACCCGAGTGCGCTCTCGGAGCGTGTACTCCGGCCGCGCAACCCTATTGCCGGCATCCGGCTGGCGGCGCATTCTGAAGACGTGGGAGAGGCGGTCGAGGATGTCCGAACCTGCTGCACGAGAACAACCTTCCGCACGAGAACACGTGCTCGTCGTAGGCGTCATGGCGAACGAGTCCGGCGATGCGGCGTCCGACACCGTGCTGATCGAGGCAATTCGCTTCGCTCGGATGCTGAGCGCCGAACTCGTTCTGGCGAACGTCGACACCACGAGATACACGGCGAAGCGCAACGCCGACGGCACGGTGTCCGCGTTCCCCATCGATCCGGATTCGGCCGACTCCGTGACGGAGGAGTTCGACCCGAGACTGGCGGAACACGTCACGGCGCTCCTGGCGAATTCCGACATCCGGTGGAGCCTGCGAGCACTGGCCGGAGACCCGGCTCACGAACTGGCTAGGCTGGCGCACGAGGTGAACGCCCTGGCCATCGTCGTCGGCACCCGCAAACGCGGGCTGCGGACGACGGCGCACGAGTTCTTCAACGGATCGGTCGCCGTGCACCTCGCTCACCGACAGCATCACCCGGTGATCGTCATCCCGCTCGACCCGGTCGCCCACGACGAGCCGCTTCCCTGGGAGGTATAGCCACCGGTGCACACCGCAGTCCTCGCCGCATCGCACGGCACCTCCTCCCTTGCCGGACGAACCGCGGTACGGATGCTCGTGGACCGCGTCGCGGCATCGCTCGACGTTCCGGTGATCGAATGCCACGTCGACGTGGAGCAGCCAGACGTCGACTCAGCGCTCGCCAGCGTCGCGGACACCGCCGATCGAGCCGTCATCGTGCCGCTGCTGCTCTCGGCCGGGTATCACGTGTACGTCGACCTCGCCGAAAGCGCCGATCGGGCAGCACTGCCGGCGACCGTCGCTCCGGCACTTGGGCCCGACGACCGGTTGGTCGACGTGCTCGCCCGCCGTCTTCGCGAAGCAGGATATGCGCCGGGCACATCCGTGGTGCTCGCCGCTGCCGGCTCCAGTGACGAACGAGCCGTCGCCGATTGCCTGCGCACGGGCGCGATGCTCGCCGACGTGCTGGAGAGCTCCGTCGACGTCGGGTTCATCTCCGCCGTGCAGCCTCCCCTGGCCGAGGCCGTCGCCTCCGCGCGCGACCGGAATCCGGAGGTACCGGTCGCGGTCGCCACCTACCTCCTTGCCCCCGGATATTTCGCCGACCTCGCACAGCAGGCGGGAGCGGACCTCGTGGCCGCACCGCTGCTCACACCGGAGTCGACACCTCAAGAGCTGATCGACATCGTGCTGGACCGCGCCGCGGCACTCGTCTGAGCTCCCGAACAGCCTGAGCTCGCGAACAGCCTGAACTCCCGAACAGCCTGCACAGACCCGGATGCTCATATGAGCAATGCCGCTCCTGCGCAAGCACGTCACGAACTATGACGCTGCGTGTACCGCTGTTGCGGCGACGGTCGCACTCCGCTCAGGCCGCACGTAGCGTGAACGCCGGTCCGGACATCCAGCACCGTCATCCTGTGCGCCGTCATCGTGCGCAACCGTCGCCGGACCGACTCCAGCGAGGTGAGCATGACGTCAGTGGAATCACGACCGGCGCGCCGGGTACGCCCGCCGCGGGCCGGCACCCCGAACGGGCAGTGGAAGGTCGACGGATCAGAACCACTGAACCCGACCGAGGTGCTCAAGCGCGCTGACGACGGACTCAACGTGCGGGAGCGCATCGAGACGATCTACGCGAAGAACGGGTTCGACAGCATCGAGTCCACCGACCTGCACGGCAGGTTCCGGTGGTGGGGCCTCTATACCCAGCGCCGGCAGGGCATCGACGGCGGGAAGACGGCGACGCTCGAGCCCGAGGAGCTCGAAGATCGCTACTTCATGATGCGCATCCGCACCGACGGTGGTGTGCTGACCACCGAGCAGGTGCGCACGATCGGCGAGCTCTCCCGCGACCACGCGCGGAACACGGCCGACATCAGCGATCGGCAGAACGTGCAGCTGCACTGGGTCGAGATCGAGAGCGTGCCCGAGATCTGGCGCCGACTCGAAGAGGTCGGCATGCGCACCACCGAGGCGTGCGGCGACGTACCGCGCACCATGCTCGGCAGTCCCGTTGCCGGTATCGCGGCAGACGAGATCATCGACCCGACCGACGCGCTCCGCGTGCTCAGCGAGCGCTACATCGGAGACCCCCGGTACTCGAACCTGCCGCGCAAGTACAAGACCGCGATCACCGGGCATCCGAGTCTCGACGTCGCCCACGAGATCAACGACGTCTCGTTCGTCGGTGTCGTGCACCCCGAACTCGGTCCCGGCTTCGACCTCTGGGTCGGCGGTGCCCTTGCGGCGACGCCACGGTTCGCCGAACGGCTCGGCGCGTTCGTCTCCGAGGAGCGGGTGCCGGAGGTCTGGGAGGGCGTCACCGGCATCTTCCGGGACTACGGATATCGCCGGTTGCGCAACAAGGCGCGCCTCAAGTTCCTGCTCGCTGACTGGGGTCCCGAACGGTTCAGGCAGGTGCTGGAGACCGAGTACCTCGGCTACCCGCTGCCCGACGGTCCCGCCCCGCAGCGGGCCACCGGCCCCGGCGACCACGTCGGCGTGCACAAGCAGAAGGACGGCCGCTACTACATCGGTGCTGCGACCACCGTCGGGCGCACGTCAGGCACGGAACTCATCGAACTGGCGGACGCCGTCGAGCGGCACGGATCCCAGCGGCTGCGCTTCACCGCGTTCCAGAAGGTGCTGGTGCTCGACATCGCCGAGGAGCTCGTGCCCTCGATGGTCGCGGAACTGGATGCCCTCGGACTGTCGAGCAAGCCGAGCCCGTTCCGGCGCAGCACCATGGCGTGCACCGGCCTCGAGTACTGCAAGCTCGCCATCGTCGACACGAAAGACACTGCGCGCGACGCGATCGCCGAGCTCGAGCGACGACTCGCCGATGTCGAGCTGCCCGAAGCGATCAGCCTGCACGTGAACGGATGCCCGAACTCGTGCGCGCGCATCCAGGCGGCCGACATCGGGCTCAAGGGCCAGATCGTCACGGACGAGCACGGTGTGCAGCATCCTGGTTTCCAGGTGCACCTCGGCGGAGGCCTCGCCTCGCACACTCGTGCGGAGGCGGCGCTCGGCCGCACCGTGCGCGGGCTGAAGGTGATCGCATCCGACCTGCCGGATTACGTGGAGCGGCTGGTACGGCGGTTCCTCGCGGACCGAACCGAGGGCCAAACGTTCGCCGAATGGGCGAACGCGGCGGACGAGGAGGCGCTGGGATGAACGCGTCCGCCGGTCGAGTAACGAGCGAGCACCGCGAGCACGCGTATCGAGACCGCACCCGCACGACCGAGGAGCTGCGGGCGCTGGCCGAAGCCGGCGCTGCGGCGGTCGGTTCGGGGACGAATGTCGAGGCATCCGCGGCCGAGGTCGTCGCCTGGGTCGCTGAGAACTTCGGCGTTCGTGCCGCGGCCGTCGCGTGCTCCATGGCGGACGCGGTGCTGCCGCACCTCGTCTCGCAGAGTCTGCCCGGCGTCGATGTGCTGTTCCTCGACACCGGCTACCACTTCCTGGAGACCAGGATCACGCGCGACGAGGTAGCGCGGTCGCTCGATGTCACCGTGGTCGACGTGCTGCCCGAGCAGACGGTGGCGCAGCAGGATGCCGAGTACGGCGCAGAGCTCTTCGCCCGCGACCCGGGCCTGTGCTGCGCGCTGCGCAAGGTCGCACCGCTGAAGAAGGCGCTGGCCGGCTACGAGGTGTGGTTCACCGGGGTGCGCCGCGACGAGGCGCCGACCCGCACCGGCACGCCGCTGATCCAGTGGGACGAGCGGCACGGCCTGGTGAAGGTCAACCCGCTCGCCGCGTGGAGCTTCGACGAACTGCTCGACTACGCCTCGGCACACGCTGTGCCGCTGAATCTCCTGCTCAGCAACGGATACCCGTCCATCGGCTGCGAGCCGTGCACCCGGCAGGTGGCTCCGGGAGAGGATCCGCGATCCGGTCGCTGGGCCGGACTCGCCAAGACGGAATGCGGGATACACCTGTGACTGACGTGACGACGGTGGCCGAGCGCTCGACGGTGGACGCGGGTTTCGATACGAGGGCTGACCCGCGCTTGGGGGCCGGCGGGACGGCGCTGGATGCGCTGGAGAACGAGGCGATCCACATCATCCGTGAGGTCGTCGCCGAGTTCGAGCGACCGGTCATGCTGTTCTCCGGCGGCAAGGACTCCGTCGTCATGCTGCACCTGGCGGCGAAGGCGTTCTGGCCAGCACGCATCCCGTTCCCCGTGCTGCACGTCGACACCGGACACAACTTCCCGGAGGTGATCGCGTTCCGGGATGCCACGGTCGAGCGACTGGGCCTGCGCCTGAACGTCGCACGGGTGCAGGACTACATCGACGACGGACGACTCGCGGAACGCCCGGACGGCACCCGCAACCCGCTGCAGACGCAGCCGCTGCTGGACGCCATCCGGGCGGGCAGGCACGACGCCGTCTTCGGTGGCGGTCGCCGCGACGAGGACAAGGCACGCGCGAAAGAACGCATCATCTCGCTCCGCGACGAGTTCGGCCAGTGGGACCCGCGCAACCAGCGCCCCGAGCTCTGGAACCTGTACAACGGGCGGCACACCCCCGGCCAGCACGTGCGCGCGTTCCCGATCAGCAACTGGGCCGAGCTGGACGTATGGCGGTACATCCAGCGCGAGGGCATCGAACTCCCGCCGCTCTACTACGCGCACGAACGCGAGGTGTACCGGCGCGACGGCATGTGGCGCGCGGTCGGGCCCGTCTCGCCGCCCCGCCCCGGGGAGGTCGTCGAGCGGAGAACGGTGCGCTACCGCACGGTGGGCGACATGTCGTGCACGGGCGCCGTGGAGTCGGATGCCACAGACGTCGCGTCCGTCGTGCGCGAGGTGGCGGCATCCACCATCACCGAGCGCGGCGCGACCCGAGCGGACGATCGCATCTCGGAGGCCGGCATGGAAGACCGCAAGAAGGACGGGTACTTCTGATGTCTGAGCTTTTCCGCTTCGCGACCGCGGGGTCCGTCGACGACGGCAAGTCCACTCTCGTCGGCCGTCTGCTGCACGACAGCAAGGCGATCCTCGCCGACCAGTTGGATGCCCTCACCCGCGCGAGCGCGGCGCGCGGGTTCGGCGGCGGCGACCGCATCGACTTCGCGCTGCTCACCGACGGACTCCGTGCGGAGCGCGAGCAGGGAATCACGATCGACGTCGCGTACCGGTACTTCGCGACTGACCGGCGCAGCTTCATCCTCGCCGACTGCCCAGGGCACGTGCAGTACACCCGCAACATGGTCACCGGCGCGACCACTGCGGACGCCGTCGTGGTGCTGGTCGACGTGCGCAAGGGCGTTCTCGAGCAGACCCGTCGTCACCTGTCCGTCGTGCGACTGCTGCGCGTGCCGCACCTGATCGTCGCGGTCAACAAGGTCGACCTGGTCGACTACGACGAGGGCGTGCTCCGGGACGTCGAATCCGACGTGCTCGCCGTGGCGTCCGAGCTGGGAATCGACGACACGCGCGTCATCCCGGTGTCCGCGCTCGAGGGCGACAACGTCGTGGAGCCGTCCGCGAACACGCACTGGTACGACGGGCCGACACTGCTCGAGCTGCTGGAGACCCTCAGCGTGATCGACGAGGTGGAGTCCTCGGCTGCGCCGTTCCGCTTTCCGGTGCAGTCCGTCATCCGTCCGCAGGGTGCGCTCGCGCCCGGGCTGGATCCGGATGCCTACCGCGACTACCGAGGGTATGCGGGCCAGGTCGCATCCGGCTCCGTTCGCGTCGGCGACCGCGTCACCGTCATCCCTGGTGGAGCGACGACGACCGTGACCGCGATCGACCGCGCGGGCGAAGCGCGGGAGACCGCGTTCGCTACGCAGTCGCTCGCCCTGCGACTGGCGGACGACCTCGACGTGGCGCGCGGGCATGTGATCGTGGCGGAGGGCAGGCATCCGCTTCCGTCCGCCGACCTGACCGCATCGCTCTTCTGGCTCGACCAGCGTCCACTCACTCCGGGAACGCGGGTGCTCGTGAAGTACGGCACGGCCACCGTTCAGGCGCTCGTGCGCGACCTGCAGGGCCGGTTCGATCTCGACACGCTCGCGCTGCGCCCAGCGGAACGGCTCGACATCAACGACATCGGGCAGGCCACGCTTCGCCTCGCGTCGGAACTACCGCTGCAGCCCTACGCCGAGCACCGCAGGGCGGGTGCGTTCGTCGTCATCCACCCGCAGGACGGCGCCACCCTCGCCGCCGGCACGGTCATCAGCACCGGGTCGTGACGGGTCCGCGACCTCTCTTCACACCGCACGACGAATCCACTCGAAAGGAGCACCACCATGGCACCACGCACGCGTAAGCCCATCCTCCGACTCCTGAGCGTGCTCGCGATGTGCGCCGGGCTGGCCACGGTGGCGACCGGATGCTCCTCCCCCGCCGCGGATGCGGCCGCAACCCCCAGCGCGGCCAAGCAGCTCCGGCTCGGGTACTTCGACAACGTGACGCACGCACCGGCGCTGATCGGCGTGCAGGAGGGCCTATTCCGCAAGTCGCTCGGCTCTGTTTCCCTCAAGACCGAGCAGTTCAATGCGGGGCCTGCAGCGATCGAGGCGCTGAGCGCCGGTGCGATCGACGCCGCGTTCCTCGGCCCGTCGCCCGCGATCAACTCGTTCACGGCCAGCGGCGGTGCATCGCTCCGCGTGGTCGCCGGCGCGACGAACGGCGGCGCGGCTCTCGTGGTGCGCAAAGGCATCGACACGGTGTCACAGCTCAAGGGCACGACGCTCGCGACACCTCAGCTTGGCAACACTCAGGACGTCGCACTGCGCACCTACCTCGCGAAGAACGGGCTGAAGACCTCGGTCAGCGGGGGCGGCGACGTGACCATCACGCCGACCGACAACGCCCAGACGCTGCAGCTGTTCACGCAGGGCAAGGTGGACGGCGCGTGGCTTCCGGAGCCCTGGGCATCCCGGCTGGTTCTGGATGCCGGTGCTCACGTTCTGGTCGACGAGCGAACCCAGTGGAAGGGCGGCGCGTTCCCCACGACGGTGCTCGTGGTGCGCACTGACTTCCTGCAGCAGCATCCGCAGACCGTCGCCGACCTCATCGCCGGCGAGCGCAGCGCCATCTCCTGGCTGAACGACCGCCCCTCAGCGGAATCCGTGAAGGAGATCAACGCCCGGCTGACGGCCGATGGCGGATCGGCACTCCCCGACGCCGTCGTAGCAAGGTCGCTGAAGAACGTGTCGTTCAGCGTCGACCCGCTCGCCTCCACATTCCCCGTGCAGCTGAAGCACGCGGTAGCTGCCGGACTGGCGAAGAACGTCACGCTGAACGGCCTCTTCGATCTGCGCCAGCTGAACGCTGCGCTGAAGAAGAGCGGCGCGAAGCCCATCTCCGCTGCAGGGCTGGGACGGCAATGAACTCCCCCGCCGTCGACATCCGCGCACTGACGAAGCGCTACACCGCCAGGGGTCCCGTCGTGCTCGACGACATCTCGCTCTCGATCGCGCCCGGCGAGTTCGCGTGCCTGGTCGGGGCGTCCGGATGCGGCAAGTCGACGCTTCTGAACATCATCGCTGGGCTGGATGCCCCGACCTCCGGCACCGTGGACGTGCCGAGCGGGCGCGCCGCGGTGATGTTCCAGGAGCCGGCGCTGTTCCCCTGGCTGAGCGCATCCCGCAACGTGGAACTCGCGCTGAAGCTGGCCGGCGTCTCCACGGCTCATCGCAGGGCTCGCGCGCTCGAGCTGCTCGATCTGGTGAACCTGGCCGACTCGGCGGATCGGCGACCGCACGAGCTGTCCGGAGGCATGCGCCAACGTGTCGCTCTGGCCAGGGCCCTGGCTCAGGATCGCGACGTGCTGCTGATGGACGAGCCGTTCGCCGCGCTGGATGCGATCACCCGCGACCTCCTGCACGACGAGCTCGTGCGGGTATGGCGCGAGACCGGCCGCACGATCGTGTTCGTCACGCACAACGTCCGCGAGGCGGTCCGCCTCGGCGAACGGGTGGTGCTGATGTCGTCCCGTCCCGGACGGGTCGCGGCGCAGTGGCAGGTCGCCCCAGCGCTCGACGGCTCCGCCGACCGCCGCATCGAGTCGCCCGAGGTCTCGCGCCTGGCGATCGAGATCACCGACCAGCTGCGAACGGAGATCCGTCGTGCCGCTTGAGACTTCCATCACCGCCCCTGCCGTCGGTCGAGTAGCGTCCGACCAACGGAAGGACACGAATCGAGACCTCTCCCCCGCAGACGCAAGTGGTTTCGATACGCCGCTTCGCGGCCACTCAACCAGCGGGTCGGACTCGGACCTGCGTTCGCTGGAGTCCGGCCTGGACTCGCTGCAGGCGGAGAGCGCAGGAACGGCGCGCTCGTGGCGACGCGTGCTGAGCAGCGTGCTCCTGCCCGTTGCCCTCCTCGTCGCGCTCGTGGTCGCGTGGCAACTGTACGTGACGATCGCGCATCCACGCCCCGACATCGTGCCGAGCCCCGCCGACGTCGTCGGTTCGTTCGGTCAGCTCGCCTCGACCGGGCGGCTGCAGCAGGCGGTGCTCACGAGCCTGGAGCGCGGCGTCATCGGGTTCCTCGTCGCGGCGGCCGTCGCGACCCCGTTCGGGCTCCTGCTGGCCGAGGTGCGCGTGCTGCGCCGGGCGTTCGGTCCACTGATCACCGGACTGCAGGTGCTGCCATCCGTTGCCTGGGTCCCCGCGGCGATCCTCTGGTTCGGGCTCACGGATGCCACCGCCTACTTCGTCGTGCTGATGGGCGCGATCCCGTCGATCGTGAACGGGCTGCTGAGCGGCGTCGACCAGGTGCCGCCGCTGTTCCGTCGCGTCGGAACCGTGCTCGGCGCCGGGCGTCTGCAGCAGGGAGCACTGATCGTGCTGCCCGCCGCCCTGCCCGGCTACCTCGGCGGGCTCAAGCAGGGCTGGGCGTTCAGCTGGCGCTCCCTCATGGCGGCCGAGATCATCACGACCGGCGGCACCATGGGATTCGGGCTCGGCACGCTACTGGACCAGAGCAGGCAGCTCGCCGACATCTCGGGCGTCTTCGTGGCGATACTCTCGATCCTCGCGATCGGCATCGTCGTCGAGCTCCTCGTGTTCGCCCCGCTCGAGCGTCGGCTGGCGCGCTCCCGCGGTCTGACACGCGGCGGCGAGCGGTGAGCCATCACACCGAGCGCTACGAATCGGGTCTCGATACGCTCGCTGGCGCTCGCTACGGGACCGGCGGGAAGGGGGCCGGCGGCGCCGCACCGACCGGCGGGGAGGTCGGCAGTGTCGCCCTGATCGGCGGCGGACCGGGCGACGCCGGTCTCATCACCGTGCGCGGACTCGAACTGCTGCACGCCGCCGACGTGGTCGTCGCCGACCGGCTCGGCCCGCGATCGCTGCTGGACGAGCTCGCCGACGACGTTCTCGTGATCGACGTGGGAAAGCATCCCGGGCATCACCCGGTGCCGCAGCACGAGATCGACCGCATCATCGTCGAGCACGCACTCGCCGGCCGAGCCGTCGTCCGGCTGAAGGGCGGCGACCCGTTCGTGTTCGGCAGGGGCCCGGAGGAGGTCGCCGCGTGCCGTGCGGCAGGCGTGTCCGTCGAGGTCGTGCCAGGAGTTTCCAGCGCGATCGCGGTGCCGGCCGCCGTCGGCATCCCGGTGACCGCACGCGGCATCGCGAACGGCTTCACCGTGCTCGCCGGCCACGAGGACATCGCCGACATCCCGGGCGGATCGAACCACACCGTCGTGCTGCTGATGGGCGTCGGCGGGCTCGCCGCGAGCGCCGCCGCCCTGATGCGCGCGGGCCGATCGGCCGAGACCCCGGTCGCCGTGATCGAGGACGGCTTCGGGCCCAGGCAGCGCGTGACGACCGGCACGCTCGGCACCATCGCCGCGATCGCGGCCGTCGCAGACATCCGCCCGCCCGCCGTCACCGTGGTGGGCGACGTCGTGAACCTGTACGAGAGGAACCAACAATGATCCGCTCTCTTCGCGTTGCGATCGTCGGCGCCGGACCGGCCGGCATCTATGCCGGCGACATCCTGAGCCGCACCGGACTGGATGTGTCGATCGACCTGTTCGAGACGCTGCCCGCGCCGTACGGCCTGATCCGCTACGGCGTCGCACCCGATCACCCGCGCATCAAGGGCATCGTGAACTCGCTGCACGAGATGCTCGACGGCGGCAGCATCCGGCTGCTCGGCAACGTCACGTTCGGACGTGACCTCACGCTCGCCGACGCGCGGCGCCTGTACGACGCGGTCATCGTCGCGACCGGCGCGTCCCGCGACGCCGCGCTCGACATCCCGGGCATCGATCTTCCCGGTTCGTTCGGTGCAGCCGACGTCGTCAGCTGGTACGACGGGCACCCGGATGTCCCGCGCGACTGGCCGCTGAACGCGCGGGAGATCGCCGTGATCGGCAACGGCAATGTGGCGCTCGACGTGGCACGCGTGCTCGCGAAGCTGCCGCAGGACATGCTGCGCACCGACATCCCGGCGAACGTGCACGCCGGCCTCGCCGCCTCCCCGGTGACGGACGTGCACGTGTTCGGCCGACGTGGCCCCGCGCACGTGCGATTCACTCCGATAGAGTTGCGTGAGCTGGGTGAGGTCCCCGGTGTCGACACCATCGTGTACGAGGAGGACTTCGCCGACGCCTCAGGCATCGACGAGGTGGTCGCGGCCGCCGGCACCAACCAGGTCAAGGTGATGACGCGCACGATGCGCGGATGGCTGGATCGCCCGCGAACGGATGCCTCGCGCAGGCTGCACCTGCACTTCTGGCACCGCCCGGTGCAGGTGCTGGGCACGGATGCCGTCGAGGGCGTGCGATTCGAGCGCACCGCTCTGCGCGACGGCGCTGTCGTCGGAACCGGCGAGTTCCGCGACCACACCGCGCAGGCGCTCTACCGCGCCGTTGGATACGTCGGCTCGCCCGTTCCCGACGTGCCGTTCGACGACGAGCGCGGCGTCGTGCGCAACGAGGAGGGACGGGTGCTCGACGACCACGACTCCCCCATCCCCGGTCTCTACGCGACGGGCTGGATCAAGCGAGGACCGGTCGGCCTGATCGGTCACACCAAGGGCGATGCGATGGAGACGATCGAGCACCTGGTGAGCGATCTCGACGGTCTGCCGCGGGCGGCGGACCCCGATCCCGACGCTGTGCTCGCGCTGCTGCAGGAGCGCGGCATCCAGTACACGACCTGGCAGGGCTGGCTGGCCCTCGATGCCCACGAGCGTGCACTGGGCGCCGCCGACACATCACCGGTCGAGCGTGAGCGCGTCAAGGTCGTTCCGCGCGAGGAGCAGGTCGCCGTCTCGAACGCCGCAGTGTCGGTAGGGTGAGCCAGCGCTGCCCGGCCTTCCGGGCCATGCGGCCTCCCACGAGCATGGGTTACGGTGATCCCCGATGACAACGCAGGAGCAGACCGCGATCGGAACGCGCGGCAGGTGGCGTCCGCTCACGTGGATCATCCCTCTCGTCGTCGTGGGCGCCGTGGTCGTGGTGCTTCTTGCACGGTGGTTCATCGCCCTTCCGGCCGTCGCGGACTTCATCCGCACCTACCCCGGGCAGAGCGAGTTGCCGTCCTGGGCACCTGTCGGCTTTCCGCTCTGGCTGGCGATCCTGCACTTTCTGAGCGGCGCTTTCCTGCTCTTCATCGTCCTCTCCGGCTGGACCGTGCGCCGCACCCGGCGCTCGGGCGTGCGACCGCGCGAGTTCTGGATCCGCGACAACGACCGCCTGGTGCGCACACCGAACCCACCTGTGCGCATCACGCTGACGTCGTGGTGGCACCTCACCGTCGACTCGCTCTGGGTACTCACCGGCCTGCTTTTCGTCGTGCTGCTGTTCACCTCGGGCCAGTGGGTGCGCATCGTGCCGACCAGGTGGGATGTGGTCCCGAACGCGGTCTCGGCCGCCCTGCAGTACGTCTCGTTCAATTGGCCGCACACCGATGGCTGGGTGAACTACAACGCGCTGCAACTGCTGACGTACTTCGTCACCGTGTTCCTCGCAGCGCCGCTCGCCGTACTCACGGGCATCCGTCTCGCCCCGGGCCTCTCCGTTCGGTGGCGGCGATTCGACAAGCGATTCCCGCTACCGGTGGCCCGCGTCATCCACTTCGCGACGATGATCTGGTTCGTGGCGTTCACCGTGGTGCACGTCGCGCTCGTGCTGCTCACCGATCCGCTGCGCAACCTCAATCATCTATACGGTCTGAGGGATGACGAGACGTGGGTCGGCCTCGTCGTGTTCGTCGTCTCGCTCATCGTGATCGCCGTCGCGTGGGCGGTGCTGCGGCCGCCGCGGCTGGATGCCGTCGCCGAGCTCACCGGCAGCGTCAAGCGACGCTGAACGATCGACCGGGCCCGCCACTCAGCGCGCAGTCCACCCGCCGTCGATGGCGAGTGTCTGGCCCGTGATCAGCGAGGCGGCGGACGAGGCGAGGAACACCGCGGCACCCGACACCTCGCGGGGAGCACCGATGCGGTGCAGCGCGGCGATGCGTTCCACCGTGTCCGCACGGAACGCCGGGTCGGAGAGCGCCGCTTGAGTCCCGTCGGTCTCGATGAAGGTGGGGGCGAGCGCGTTCACCCGGATGCCGTATTCACCCCACTCGACCGCCTGGCATCTGGTGAGGTGCACGACGGCCGCCTTCGCGATGCAGTACGAGGACTCGCCGGGGAGCGCCACGAGCCCCGCCTGCGATGCGATGTTCACAATCGCGCCGCCGCCGGCATTCCGCATGTGCCGGGCCGCGTGCTGCGAAAGGAAGTAGGTCGACTTCGTGTTGAGCGCCCACACCCGGTCGAAGTCCTCCTCGGTCACGTCGATGGCCGGAGCAACGATGCCGCCACCTGCGTTGTTCACGAGCGTGTGAAGCGGGCCGAACTCCTCCACCGTGCGGTCGATGGCCGCGCGGGCAGCGTCGAGGTCGGTGACATCCATCCGCACCGGAAGGGCGCGGCGACCGAGAGCCTCGATCTCGGATGCCAGCCCGGCGTCGTCCGCCGTCTCGCGTAGTCCGATGGCGACGTCGGCGCCCGCCCTGGCGAACTCGACGGCGATGGCACGGCCGAGCCCACGCCGGGCACCGGTCACGAGAACTGTGGTGCCGGAGAGGTCGAATGGCGAGGTGTCGATCGAGGTGTCGGTCATGTCAGCAACGCTAGGCGCTCAGTACTCGCGCCGGGGCGCTGTCGAGGTAGGCCAGCACGTCCTCGACCGCATCACCGTAGAACGCCCGGTAGTTGTCGGTGGAGACGTAGCCGATGTGCGGAAGCAGCAGGGTGTTGGGCGCCGACCGCAGTGGGTGGTCGACCGGCAGCGGTTCCCTGTCGTACACGTCGAGCGCGGCGCCGGCGATGCCGCCGTTGCGCAGTGCATCCAGCAGCGCCGCCTCGTCGACGATGGGTCCACGTGACGTGTTGATCAGGTAGGCATCATCACGCATCATGGCGAGCTCGGCAGCGCCCACGAGGCCGCGCGTCTCCGGGGTGAGCGGCAGGTGAATGGTGAGGATGTCCGGCACGGCGAACAGCTCGTCCCGCCTCACCGCGGTCACGCCGTGTTCCGCGGCACGTTCGGCCGTGAGGGTGCGGCTCCACGCGATCACGTGCATGCCGATCGCCTGCGCGAGTCGCGCGACGGGGACGCCGAGTCGCCCGAGCCCGAGCACTCCCAGCGTGCGGCCGGCGAGTCCCGGACCGATGATGTGCTGCCAACCACCGGAGCGGACGGCGGCGTCCTCCTCTACGAAGTGCCGCGTCAGGGCGATCATCATGCCGATCGTGAGCTCAGCGACGCTGTTGCCCGCCGACCCGGTGCCGCAGACGACGACACCCGCTCGCGCCGCGGCATCCAGATCGATCGACGCGTTTCGCATGCCGGTCGTGACGAGCAGCCGCAACGATGGCAGGCGCTCGAGCACGTCCGCGGGGAACGGCGTGCGCTCCCGCATGGCGACGATCACCTCGCTGAAACGGATACGCTCGAGCAGTTCGGCGCCCTCGAGGTGCCGCTCCACCACGTCGATGTCGAACACGGCGGAGACCGGCGCCCAATCGGCGGACCGCAGCGCGACGCCCTGGTAGTCGTCGAGGATCGTCAGGACGCGTCGCGTGCCTTCCGACCGAACCTCATCGACCACGTGAAGCGTCTCGTTACTTCGAGCCGGACGACGAGCCCGAGCTCGATCCGGAGAGCGCCTGCTGTGCGGCGAGCGCGTCTGCCAGGTCCTTCTGCAGTCGGGCATCCTGAGCGCCGTACGTCGTCCAGTCGCCCGCCTTGAGCGCGGCCTCACGGTCGGTGAGCGCCTGCTTGGCGTCGGTCAGCGCGGCCTGCAGCTTCTGCTCCTCCGACGAGTTCTGGGCGGACGTGCCGCCGGAGCTGGGCGGACTCGTCGTGCTGCTGCCGCCGGAGCCGGTGTCGCTCGTGGATCCGGTGCCGGTATCGCCGGCCGTCGCACCGGAGTCTCCACCGAACAGCACGTCGAGGGCGCCGTCGAGGGTGTCCTCGAACGCGATCTTGTCACCGAACGAGACCAGCACCTTCTGCAGCAGCGGGTAGCTCGTCGAGCCGCTGGACTGCACGTACACCGGTTCCACGTACAGTAGGCCGCCGCCGACGGGCAACGTCAGCAGATTGCCGTTGATCACCTTCGTCGAGCCCTGTCTCAGCAGGTTCAGAGCGGTGGAGACGCCGGGATCGGAGTCGAAGTTGTTCTGCACCTGGCCGGGGCCGGGGATCGTGTCCTGCGATGGCAGACGCAGTAGTCGGAGGGTTCCGTAGTCGGATGCCTTCGTGCCCGCCTTGTTTCCGGCGTTGGAGTCGACCGCCAGGTATCCCTTGAGGATGCTGCGGTTCGATGCGCTCGTCGACTGCGGAATGTAGGTGGTGTAGAGCGAGAACTGCGGCGACTTCTGGCCGGGCATCTGCATCGTCAGGTAGTACGGCGGTTGCAGCGACGTGGCATCCGAGCTCGACGGATCGTCGGGAACCTGCCAGGCGTCGGTGCGCGAGAAGAACGAGCCAGGGTCTGTCACGTGGTACTGAGCGAGGATCTCGCGCTGCACCTTGAACAGGTCTGCCGGGTAGCGCACGTGGCTCATCAGCGCGCCGCTCATGTCGCTGATCGGCTTCACCGTGCCGGGGAAGACCTTCTCCCACGTCTTCAGCACGGGGTCGGAGGCATCCCACGCGTACAGCGTCACCTTGCCGGAGTACGCGTCGACGGTCGCCTTCACTGAGTTGCGGATGTAGTTGACGTTGTCCATGCCGAACCCGGTGGTCGACGAGTTCTGCGAGTCGGAGATGGCGTCGCCGTACGACACCTCCTGCGAGTACGGGTACTGGTCGCTGGTGGTGTAGCCGTCGATGATCCACACGATGCGGCCGTTCACCACCGAGGGGTACGGGTCGCTGTCCAGCGTGAGGTAAGGCGCCACCTGACGCACTCGCGAGAGCGGGTCACGGTTGTAGAGGATCTGCGAGTCGCTGTTCACAGCATCCGACAGCACGATCTGCTCGTCCTGGAACTTGATCGCATAGGCGAGGCGAGTGAAGAGGTTGTCGAGCTTCGGACCGCCGTTGCCGGAGTAGGTCGTGTAGGTCGCCTGCTGGCTGCCCGAGCCGGCCGGGTAGTCCAGCTCGACGGGCTTCGATCCCTTCGGCGCGCCCACGATCGAGTACCGGGGCGAGTCCTCGCCGAAGTACACCCGCGGCTGGTACTCGCCGAGCGCCCCGGAGGTCGGGATGCCCGACTCGAAGAAGTCCGGCTGCCCGTCGGCCTGGCGCTTGTTGCCGTACGCGGCGACGAGGCCGTAACCGTGCGTGTACACGAACGTCTCGTTGTACTTTCCGGAGTCGCCGAGGCCGGACTGGTGCAGCTCGCGCACCGCTACCACGCTGTCCTGCTCTTTGCCGTCGATCGTGTAGCGGTCGACGTCGAGGTCCTGGCCGAACCCGTAGTACTGCCGGAACTGCTGCAGCTGAGCGAACGCGCCGGAGACCACGGACGGATCGAGGATGCGGATGCTCGCGGTGGTGTCGGCATCCTTGCGTAGCGCGCCCTGCTTGGCATCCGTCTTCGCGTCGTATGTGCTCACCTTCACGTTGTCGACGCCGAACGCCTGCTGCGTGGACTCGATCGATCTGGCGATGTACGTCGACTCGATCGTCTTCTCGCTCGGGGCGACGATGAGCTTCTGCACACCCCAGGGGTAGATGACGCCGACGATGATGGCCGACACGATGAGAAGCGCCGTGCCGACCAGCGGGTAGCGCCACCTGCCGATGAACGCGGTGAGCACGAACAGCAGCGCCACCAGAACGGCGATGCCAGCGAGGATGGCGCGCCCCGGAATGGTGGCCGTCACGTCGGTGTACGCGGCACCGTTGACCCGGCCGTCGACGGAGGAGTCGGTGAGCGAGGCGTACCTGTCCAGCCAGATGCTCACGGCCTGCAGCAGCAGGTAGAAGGCGGCGATCACGGCGATCTGCACCCTGGCCGCGCGGGAGATGCGTACCTCGCGGCCGTTCACCCGCACCGAGCCGTACAGGTAGCAGGTGGCGATCGTGGCCAGCAGCGCGATGATCGTGACGGCCGACATGTACGCGAGCACGCTGCGGTAGAACGGCAGAGCGAACATGTAGAACGACACGTCGAGGTGGAACTGCGGGTCGGTCTTGCCTGCGGGCACGCCGTTCAGCCAGAGCGCGGCCGTCTGCCACCTGCTCGAGGCTGCTGCTCCGGCGAAGATGCCGAAGATGATCGGAATGCCGTACGTCGCCACGCGGCGGAGCGGCTCGACGACCTGCTGGTAGCGCCCCACACCCGAGTCGAGCTTCGCGTACACCGGACGCAGCCGGTAGGCGAGGAACATGCACAGCCAGAGCGGGATCGCCATGGCGAAGAAGCCGATGAGGAACATCGCCCACCCTGCGAACCACTGCGTGGTGAGCACCTCGAGGTAGCCGAGCTGCTGGAACCACAGCACGTCGGTGTAGAGGCTCGTGAAGATGAAGAACGCGATGACGAGCACGGCCACGATGCCGAGCGTGATCCAGATCGTTGCTCGGCGACGTCGACCGGGGCGGCCTACTGCTGCGGATGTCACGAATGATCCTCTTGGTGGGGGCGCGCGAACCACGCGGTTCGCTGTCGGGCGTCAGGATGCGCGTGCCGTGTCCCTGCCCGCACGCCCTGAAACACCCATCCTAGGGCGGGCATGCCGCCGACCGGTCGGATGCCGCCTGGGAACGCGCTGGGCGAGAAGTAGGAGTACGCCGACCGGTCGCAGGCGGCAGCGGCGCGCGCTACGACGCCTTGCAGGTGGGAAGCCCGGCGGTGCTCGAGCCGGTGCGCACGGCATCCAGCACGTTGAGCGAGTCCTTCAGCGTCTTGACCGCGTAGACGTGAAGGCCCGCCGGGATGTGCCCGGTCACCTCGTCGCAGTTGGACGCGGGAGCGAGGAACACGGTCGCCCCGGCGGAACGGGCTCCGAACATCTTCTGCCTGATGCCGCCGATCGGGCCGATGTTGCCCTCGTTGTCGATCGTGCCCGTCCCTGCGACGCGGGCGCCGCCGTTCAGCGAGCCGGGCGTGAGCTTGTCCATGATGCCGAGCGCGAACATCTGGCCGGCGCTCGGTCCGCCGACATTGTTGAGCTGAATCGTCACGTCGAACGGGAACGTGTAGTCCATGCTCGCCCCGATCCCGATGACGACGGAGCCGGCGGTCTTCTCCGGCGTCACGGTGACGTCCTGCTTCTTGCCGCCTCGCACGATCGAGATCGTCGCGGGTGCGCCCGCCCCGTTCTTCGCCAGTTGGTCGCGCAGCGACTGAACACCCCTCACGGTGACGCCGTCGACGGCGGTGATCACGTCGCCGACCTCGATGATGCCCTTCGCCGGACCGTTCGCCACCTGCTTCACGACGATGCGCTGCGCGAAGTGGTAGCCGAGCTCGTTCAGAGCCGCGGCGACGGCATCCTTCTGCGAATCCGTCATCAGCTGGGCGTTCTCGGCGTTCTGCTGCTGCACGTTCTGTCCGGGCGGGAACGCGATGCTGAGCGGAATCACCGCACGAGACGGTGAGAGCCACGCCTGGATGACCTCGCCCCAGTTGGGCAGCTGGCCTGGCGCTCCGATCTCGGAGACGGTGAGCAGGTCGAGCGACCCCTTCGTCGGATACGTCTTGTGCCCGTTCACCACGATGAGCGGCTTCTTCTCGTCCGCGTTCGACGGCGTCTGTCCGACCGGATGGTCGTAGCCGAGCGTGTTGAACACGGGGCCGGGCGCCTCGATCACGTACGGCGCGGGCGAGAGCGCCATTACGAGCAGCAGCACGAACGCCACGACCACCAGTGCTGCGCCGATGCGGCGGGAACGGGGAACGCGAGCGTCGTCGGATGCGTCGCCGGCATCCGCTCCGTCACTCGTGCTCTCCGTTTGCGCGTGCTGGGCCTGCGCGTCATCGGAGAAGAGCGACACGGAAGGCTCCTGTTCGCGACGGGCGGACGGCGGACCAGCCCAGCGTAGGCGATTTCCCACCTGCGGCTGCTGTGCAGCGGTCTAGCGTTGTTTCAGACAGTGATTCGCAACAAACGGCGACGGGAAGAGGCATCGCATGTCCGATGACGACCGGAACGACCCCGACGACGAGCTGCGCGACATGCTGCGGCAGTTCCTGTCGGGAAACGCGTCGTTCGATCCCAGCCAGCTCGCCGGCGCGGCGGGCCTGCCAGGCGATGCCGCGAGCATCCAGGCACTGATGAGCCAGCTGCAGGGCGCGCTGCGCTCGTCCTCGGACGGCATCGACTGGAACATCGCACTCGAGCAGGGCACGACGATCGCGTCGAAGGATGCCGTCGAGGCGACGCCTGCTGAGCGCGCGTCGCTCGACCAGGCGTTCACCGTCGCGGCTCTGTGGCTCGACGAGGTGACCAGCATCTCCGAGCTGATGACCACGCCCGTTCTGATGAGCCGTCGGCAGTGGGTGAAAGACACCATGCCGGTCTGGACGCAGCTCGCCGAGCCGGTGGCGACGAGCATCTCGGATGCCCTGACGAACGTCATGCAGGAGCAGGCGCCGGAAGAGATGCGCGGCATACTGCAGAACGCCGGCCACATCGTGCGGGCCGTCGGCGGCACGCTGTTCGCCGTGCAGCTCGGGCAGGTCGTCGGGCAGCTGTCGGCGGAGGTCGTGTCCGGTGGTGACGTCGGCATCCCGCTGCTGGGTGACGGAACGGCGGCGCTTCTGCCGCAGAACGTCGCCGCGTTCGGCAAGGGCCTCGACATTCCGGACGACCAGGTGGCGATCTACCTGGCGGTGCGCGAGCTGGCGCACGCGAGGCTCTTCCGGCACGCCAAGTGGCTGCGTCTGCGGCTGATCACGGCGATCACGGAGTTCGCGCGTGGCGTCACGATCGACGCCGACCGCATGCAGGAGCTCGCCGAAGGCTTCGACCCTTCGAATCCGGAGGAGTTGCGTGAGGCGATGGTGAGCGGCGCGCTGATCCCGCCGCGCACGGAGGCGCAGGAGGCCGCGCTCGCCCGGCTCGAGACATTGCTCGCCCTCATCGAGGGCTGGGTCGACGTGGTCACTGCGCGTGCGACGTCGCGCCTTCCGAAGTCGGACGCCGTCGCTGAGACGGTGCGGCGCCGGCGCGCCGCGGGCGGTCCGGCCGAGTCCGCGTTCGCGACGCTGGTCGGCCTCGAGTTGCGTCCGCGTCGGCTCCGCGAGGCTGCCGCAATGTGGGCGCAGGTGACGGAGGCTGCGGGCGACGACGAGCGGGACCGCCTGTGGTCGCACCCCGACCTGCTGCCGACCTCGGACGACATCGACGACCCGAGCACTCTCGTCGCCCGGCTGACGGCATCCGCATCGGGTGCCGAGCCGGAGTACGACGAGCTTGACGAGGCGATCGCGGCGCTGCTGAACGGCGTCGACCTGGGAGAAGCACCGGCCGGCGGCGAAGGAGACGCACCGCGAGACGATCGCGAGTCCGGCCACGACGACGGGGACGGCGGCCCGAAGCCGGTGTGACGCGGCTCGGTCTGCTTCAGCCGAGTAGATGCCGCAGATAGCGCCCGGGATCGTCGAGGTACGAACGCCAGTGTCGTACGAGTTCCAGATCGTCCCAGGCGGTCTCCCGCATCCCCCACGGGCCTAGTTCCAGGATCCGCGCCCCGGGAAGGGCCGCAAGCACAGGCGAGTGCGTGGCGCAGATGACCTGACCGCGTTGGTCGACGATGCGCTGCAACGTCGCGACGAGTGCAAGCGTCGAACCGAACGACAACGCGGCCTCCGGCTCGTCCAGGCAATAGAACCCCGGCGAATCGAACCGGGTCTCGAGTATGGCGAGGAACGACTCGCCGTGGCTCATCTCATGGAACACCGGCTCCGGGCCGTATCGGGAGCTCGACGGATGCCGTTCGAGGTAGGTGTAGAACGAGTGCATCGTTTCGGCACGCAGGAAGAATCCCCACCGTTCGGCCCCTACGCCGCGTTGAAGCTGCAACCAGTCCGACAGCGGTGATTCCGTCGCGCGCGTGCTGTGCTGTGCGTAGACCGAACCGCCCTCGGGAGAGAAGCCGAAGGCGAGAGCGATGCCCTCGACGATCGTCGACTTGCCCGAGCCGTTCTCGCCGACCAGGAACGTGACGCCCGGCGCCGGCCGCAGACCTTCGTCGAGCAATTGAGCGACCGCCGGAACGGTTCGCGGCCAGAGCCCGACGCGGTCTGCGGCGTCCGACCTACGCGTGACAGCGACCACCGGAGACTGCGAATACCGGTCGAACGCGCGCACAGTGACAGTCTGGCATCCACCTGCGACGGGCCCATGGCATGCCTCCGCGCAGCCTGTGGAGAATGCCCGCTGCTCGGCCTCGCCCGCGGGCATGATGGCGCACATGATCCTTCGGCTCGATCCCGCGGTGCCGCTCGTGTGGCGCGACCCGCACACGCTGCAGCTCGGCGTGGATCGCGTCGTGTGCATCTTCGCGAACGTCGCGCCGGAGACGGAGCGGATGCTCGCGGCACTGCGCACCGGCGCCCCGCGTTCGGCGCTCGAGGTGGAGGCCTCCAGCGGCCCTCGGGCAGATGCCGCCGCGCAGGTGGACGCGCTGCTCGCCTCCGTCGCCGGTGCGCTCGAGACGCCGGAGCCGCCGCCGTCGCCGACCATCGCCCTCGACGGCGCGGGGCCGACCGCCGAGCGGCTGCTGCGGCTGCTGCGGGAGGCCGGGCACCGGGTCACGCCCGCGGATCGATCCGGTGAAGTGCCGGACGGAGTGGCCGCCGCGATCATCGTCGGGTCGTACGTGATCCCGCCATGGCGGCACGGCCCATGGCTGCGGCGGGACGTCCCGCACCTGCCTGTCGTGTTCGGCGACGACGGCGCGCAGGTGGGTCCCTTCGTCGACTCGCTGTACGCATCTCCCCCGCTCGCGGATGATGACGCTGACCAGGGTCCATGTCTGCGTTGCCTCTCCCTGGAGCGTCGCGATCTCGACCCTGCTTGGCCCGCGATCGCTGTGCAGCTCGACGCTCACGCGCCGGCTCCCGAGCCGACACTTCTGTCAGCGCAGGTGGCCTCCCTCGCTGCACGGTGGGTGGATGCCCGGGTGCGCGCGGGCGACCGCTCTCACGCGGGCACGAGCATCCACGTGCGCGGTGACGGCAGCGTCAGTGAGCGGACCCACTCGGCGCACCCGCTGTGCGGCTGCCGAGCTCTGCCAGAAAACGTGACGGCTCTCGTGGCCCGGCAGCGTTCGCGGCCCAGCTCAGCGTCAGTCGGCGTCTCGCGCGCGTGATGCCCACGTAGAGCAGGCGACGCTCCTCGTCGATCGCCTCCTGGGTGCGGGCGTAGCCGATGGGCACCAGACCGTCGCCGAGGCCGACGAGATGCACGGCGTCCCACTCCAGTCCCTTCGCGGCGTGCAGCGTGCACAGGGTCACGGCGGCGATGGCCGGCTCGTGCTGCGCGGCCTGCCTGGCGAGCAGGTCGTCGGTGAACTGCCGGAATGTGGTGCCGGGCGGCGCGTCGTCGACGAGGCCCATCAGCGCGTTGAGCGATTCCCAGCGGTCGCGCACGCTGCCGGCGGCCGGCGGCGCTTCGAGCGTCCAGCCCAGGGAGCGCAGCACGTCGCTCACCGATTGGAAGAGCGGGTCGTCCGAGACCGTCAACGACGCGGCCCGCAGCGTCATCACGGCCTGCCGCACTTCGGGGAGGTCGAAGAACCGCGCGGAGCCGCGCATCTGGTACGCCACACCCGCGTCGTTCAGTGCCGCCTCGAGCGGGGCCGCTTGCGCGTTCACGCGGTACAGCACCGCCAGGTTCTGCGGCTTCGCGCCGTCACGGATGCTCGCGCTCAGCTCGGCAGCGACCGCCGCGGCTTCCTCGGCATCGGTCGCGTACCCGGCGATCGTCGGCGTTGGCGATTCTTCCCCGCCCATCGCGTGCAACGTCAGCGCCCCGGGCCGGCCCCGCATGAGTCGGTTCGCGGTCTCCACGATCGCGGAGCTCGACCGGTAGTTCTGCTCGAGCCGCACCACGGTGGCATCCGCGTACCGGCGGGAGAAGTCGAGCAGGAATGAGCTGGATGCCCCGGCGAACGAGTAGATGGTCTGGCTCGCATCGCCGACCACGCAGAGATCGGAGCGGTCGCCGAGCCACAGGTCGAGCAGACGCTGCTGGAGCGGCGAGACATCCTGGTACTCGTCCACCACGAAGAAGCGGTACTGCTCGCGCACGTGCATCGCCACGGACGGCTCGGTCTCGATCATGCCGGCGCACGCAAGCAGCACGTCTTCGAAGTCGAGCTGCCTGCGCTCATCCTTCAGCGCTTCGTACGCGCGCTGCAGGTCGACGGCCTGTTCCGCGCTGAGGGACCCAGGAGCAGGCCGGTTCGCTCGCGCGTAGTCGTCAATGCTCAGTTCGCTGACCTTGCGCCACTCGATCTCGGCAGCGACATCACGCAATGTAGCGGTGTCGACGCGCAGCCGGATCCGCTCGGCAGCCTGCCCGAGCAGTCTCGCCTTGCCGTCGAGCACGCGCGGCAACCCGCCGCCGACCATGATCGGCCAGAAGTAGTTCAGCTGGCTCAGCGCCGACGCGTGGAACGTGCGGGCGGCGACACCGGACGCGCCGAGCGCACGGAGCCTGGTGCGCAACTCGGATGCCGCCCTGCTCGTGAAGGTGAGCGCCATCACACGGTTCGGCGCGTACACGCCGGTCGCGACGCCATACGCGATGCGGTGCGTGATCGCCCGCGTCTTCCCGGTGCCGGCGCCGGCGAGCACGCACACCGGGCCGAGCAACGCCTCGGCCGCGACGCGCTGTGCGTCGTCGAGTCCGTCGAGGAGCGCCTGCGGTGAGTCCGGTTCGTGACGCGACGGGTCAGGCTGGGTGAAACCGGTCACGCAGCCTCCGCGGGCGGCTGGTCCAGCGGTCCTCCGTACCAGTCACGCACGATCGCGTGGGCGATCGACGAACCACCGGGCAGAAGGATGTCGTCCCGCTGCCGCCAGATATCGTCGCGGCTGAACCAGCGCAGCGCCAGGATCTCTTCGCCGTCCGGTCGCAGCTCGGTGTGTCCGGCCACCGCACGGGCCTCCATGCCGATCATCACGGATGCCGGGAACGGCCACGGCTGCGATCCGAGGTACTGCGGGTCGGTGACGAGCACACCCGACTCCTCCTCGACCTCGCGAACGACGGCGTCTTCGAACGACTCCCCCGCCTCGACGAACCCCGCTAGCAGCGACCAGCGGTTGTTCTCCCACAACGCGTTCGAACCGAGCAGAATGCGGTCGTCTTCGTCGAGAACCCGCATGATGACGGCAGGGTCGGTGCGCGGGAAGATCTCGTTGTTGTCCACGAAGCAGCGGCGCATCCACCCGCCGTGCTCCACGACGGTAGGGGTTCCGCAGCGCGGGCAGTGGGTGTGGGATGCGTGCCAGTTCGCCACTGCAACGGACTCCGTCACGAGCCCCGCGTCCCGGTCGCTGAGGCTTGTCGCGAGGTCGCGAAGACCGCGCCACGCGCTCTCGTCGGGCTGCAGCTCGCCGGCGGCGGCATCCGTCAGCACGGAGAGGATGACCGGAGTGCCGGCCGGCTCGTCAGGACCGTCTTCCAGGGTGCGGCCGAGGTAGACCCGCGTGAGCGCCGACGTCACCTCGTCGACCCGGAACAGCCTGAGACGGGGGCAGCCGGCGTCATCCGTCGTCAGCACTCGGCCGTTCCAGAGCGGAAGCATCCTCGTGGACTCGTCGGCGAGGAGTTCGTCGAACAGCGAGTCGCGGGTGCGGCTGACGCCGTCGCGGTCGACAGCGGATCGTGCCAGCGGCAGCGGACCGAGCGGGCGGGGCATGGGCGGGTCTCCTACGAGCGGCTTGGTCTGGGCTGCATGGCCTGTGCAGCGGTGCCTGGCGGCCGGGCCTGGCCCGCAACGCGTGGCGCACTGCCTCCGTGCGCAGGCGGGAGCCTAACCTTGACGGTATGGCCAGATCCCACCTCACTCTAGCCGCGCTGGCCACGTCGGCCGTGCCCGACCTGAACATCGCCGGCACCCGCAGCTACAGCTACGATCTGCACGGCGATTTCGAGTCAGCGCTGCTCACCAGCCGCGACGGAACCGAGCTGATCATCCGGGTGCCGGCCTCGCAGGACGCCGAGACGGAGCAGAGCGCCGACCTCGTCGCACTGCACTCGCTGACACCAGGGGTGCGGGCGCGCCTGCCGTTCGACGTGCCGGAGTATGTCGGCCAGACCCCGATCGGCGGTACCCGCGCGGTCGTCTACACGTTCCTGCCAGGCGACAAGGTGGCGCTCGAGAACGTGCAGCCGGGAGACGGCCTCGCCGCCTCGATCGGCCGGGCGATCGCCGCCATCCACACCCTGCCGACGTCGTTCGTGAGCGAGGCCGGCCTGCCTGCACTGAGCGCGACGGAATGCCTCGCCGCGACGAAGACCCTCATCTCGTCGGCGAGTGCCACCGGATTGGTTCCCGCAGCGCTGTCGAAGCGGTGGAAAGAGGCCGTCGACGACGAGGAGCTGTGGCGATTCCAGCCGACGGTGATCAACGGTGCGCTCACGATCGACTCGTTCATCGTGCGCGAGGAGTCCGTCGTCGGCCTGATCGGCTGGTCCGCGCTCCGCGTCGGCGACCCGGCGCGCGACCTGCACTGGGTGCTCGGCATGAATGCGGATGCCGCGGAGAGCGCCATCGAGGCGTACTCGCTGGCGCGGGGGGCGGCATCCGACCGCAACCTGCTCTTCCGTGCGACGCTCTACGCCGAGCTCGAACTGGCGCGCTGGCTGATGCACGGACGCGAGCTGCACGATCAGTTGATCGTGGACGACGCAGTGGCCATGCTCGACAGCCTCGTCGAACGTGTGCATGACGACGACGTCGACCCGCTAGCGCCGCACACCGGACCCATCATGGCCGTGACCGAGGTGGAGGCGCTGCTGGATGCGACGCCTCTCGACCGCGACGAAGGAGACGCATCGCGGGGTCTCCTGCCGGTCGCCGAGGACCGTCCGCCGTCGGAGGACGAGTTCGAACGCGACGACGACTGAGCCTCGAACCGTCGGCGATCTTCGCTATCGCGTTCCTCGTCCGGTTCCGCCTCACCGTCCACCGCTGCACCATGACACGCACCTTCAGTTGAGGCGCTGCAGTCCGTCGGCGAGAAAAGCGTCTCGCCGCTCGCGCAGTATGGATGTCGTCAGGTCGGCACGCTGCGTCATGCCGGTGATGGCCGGTCCGAACCACGAGATGTCGGGTGGTGTGCTCAGGGCGGCAACGACATCCCAGTACGCCACGGAGTCTGCGGGCCGTGCGGCCGCGGATTCCCATCCGTCGAGTACGTGGTCTGCAGCGGGAAGGCCGTAGCACATCGCCGCATCACAGCGAAGCGACCCCAGATCGACTCCCGCTGCGCCATGCCCGCAGCAGTCCCAATCGAGTACTGCCTCGAGCTCCTCGCCGCTCCAGAGTGTGTTGCCCGACCAGAGGTCGCCGTGCACGAAGCCGATCGGATCATCCACCGATACCTCGGCGAGTCGCCGCTCCGCCTCGATGAACAATTGTTGCGGTTCGGCCTCCGCGCGAAGCGCGCCGAAATCGACCGAGGGGATCGGATGCTCCACCGCGGGTAGAAGGGCTTCCGGAACCGAGTCCGGCGTGAGGCAGAAGATCGCAGCAGCGATCGCGCCGAGCGTGCGCAGTCGCGTCGGGTTCGGGGTCACCGGCTGCGCGCTGCTCCCTGGCAGGTAATCGATCAGCAGTGCGGCCTCGTCGGCGTCCACCTGCTCGCCGAGCACCTGGGGCACCGGGATGCCGCCTCGAGCCGCGACCGTCATGCCTGCCCTCTCGCGGGACGTGGGTGGACAACCCATGCCGAGTCTCGAATCTGCGATGCGCAGCACTGCACGAATCGCTCGGTCCTCGGATGCCCCTCGTGCTTCGATGAGCCACGGTGCGCCGCCATCTCGCAGCCCAACCACGCTCATGAGCGTGTCTGCTCCGAGCGTCGAGAGGACCCAGGCCAAGCGCTCAGTGTCAAGCTCGTTCATGCCCTCACGGTACGGCGGCCCACCGTCACGCGGCTGCGAAGCCGCTGCCCGTCGCTCCGGTGCTGGCTCGCCAGAGCCGGAGCAGCTCGTGCTCGTCGACCAGTTCCGCCGGGCGAATGATCCGGTCGTCGGCGACGTAGTAGAACGCGGCATCCACGAGACCCGGATCGATGCCGCGCCACCGCGAGAAGGCGAGCCGGTACAGCGCCAGCTGGAGCTGTTTGCTCGCGAGGTCGGCGTCATCCTTCGGCGGTTTGCCGGTCTTCCAGTCGACGATCTCGTAGCGGCCATCGTTCTCGTAGACGGCGTCGATCTTGCAGATCACGAGGTGGCCGTCGAACGGCAAGTGGATCTCGCGCTCGACCTCCACGGGCTGCCGGTCCGCCCATGGCGATGACTCGAACGTGCGCTGCAGCGCGGCCAGCCGTTCCCGTTCCGCTCGGTCGGCGGAGAGCTCGCCGTCCTCGTCTCCACTCGGCGTGACCGTTGCGTCGTCGAGCTCGGTGGCGAACGCATCGATCACCTCGGTACCGCCGGTGACGCCCGCACGGCGTTCCACCCAGGCGTGAAACAGGGTGCCCAGTCGGGTGGCACGGTACGGCCGGTCCGGCATCGGTCGGCGAAGCTCCTCCGCCACCTCGGCGGGCGCGTCGATGTAGTCCTTGAAGCGGGATGCCGGCACGCGCGTCGGCACAACCACGTCACCGGATGCCCGCAGCATCCGTTCGCGCTCTCTCAGCAGCAGCTCCACGTCGTGGGTCCACCGTCCCTGGCGCCTCGGATCCGCACTTCGCACCAGTTCGGCGGCACGTTCGACCGCGACCCTACGACCGCCCAGCGGATCGACCGGCCACCTGATCGGCTCGGCGCCCTCGCCTAGCGGGTTCTCGTCGTACGTCGACGCCTCCGGCAGCGCGGCGACGATACCGGCGTCGGCCAGCTCGGTCAGGTACCGGCTCGGGCGCCTCGGCTGCTTCTGGGTCGACCAGAACGAGCCGGTCAGCAGAAGGGAGTGCCTGGCGCGCGTCACGGCCACATAGGCGAGCCGCCGCTCCTCGCGTTCGTAGTGCTCTCCAACCTCCTCCTTGAATCGCTGCCGGGCATCCTTCACCTCCTTGCGGGTGGTCGCCTTACGCCAGGCGAAAGACGGCAGCTCGTCGGCATCACCGCGGAACTCCCACGGCAGCCGCCCGAATCCGAGCCACGCGTTGGTGCCCTCGTTCGGCTTCGACGGCAGCTCGTCCTCGACCATTCGCGGTACGACGACGTGGTCCCACTCCAGCCCCTTCGACCCGTGCACGGTGAGGATCTGCACACAACCAGGCTCGGGCTTCTCCGACCTCGGTGCGAGCGAGTCGCGTTGCTCGGCCTCGCGCAGCCAGCCGAGGAATCCGGGCAGCCCCGCCGTCTCGCTGACCGCCAGATAGTCGGCGAGAGCGTCGAAGAAGGCATCCATCGCGCCACGTCCACCGGTGCGGAACTCGTTGGCCGCCAGTTCGATGTCGAGGCCGAGCTCGTGCTCGACGAGGGTGACGAAGTCGAGCAGGTCGAGACCGCTGCGCGCGCGGAGCCGGGCGAACAGCCGGCCGGCGTCGCGCATCCTCGCGAGTCCCACCTCGGAGATGCCCCGCAGCATGCTGTGCCCGTCGGGTGCGTGAACGAGCGCGTCGAGCGCGTCGACGATGGATGCCTGCTCGCTGTCGATCACGCTGGCTCGCATCGCGGCCCGCACGTCAGCATCCAGCCACTGTTGCTTGTAGTCGTGCTCGGCGAGCCAGCGCGCAGCGTCGCGCAGTCCGCGGAGGTCGCGCACGCTGATACGCCACCGACCGCCGGCGAGCAGGCGTACCAGCTCGGATCCGGCGGTGGGATCGTCCACCACGCGCAGTGCGCTGACGAGGTCGGCGATCTCCGGTTCGGCGAGCAGACCGCCCACGCCAAGTACGTGGTACTTCACGCCGTGCTCGCGCAGGGCGGCCGTGAACGCCGCCTGCGTGCCGCGGGAGCGGAACAGCATCGCTGCGCTCGGCACCGTGCGACGTCCCTGTGCGTCGGAGACCGGGCGGCCGGTCGAATCGAGAACCGGCTCCGCGAGCCGCTCCTTCAGCCAAAGGGCGGCCGCATCCGCCTCGTCGGCCACGGTCTCGGCGAACACGGAATCGATCGCTTTGGTGCTCGCCGCGGGTGACGGTGTCAGCACGTCGACCGCAACGCTCGAGCGCGCTGTGAGCGGTTCGACCAGCCGGTTTGCGGCGTCGAGGATCCGGGTGCCGTTGCGCCAGCTCGTGCTGAGCCCGTAGCGCCGAACACGGTCGGTCGGCGACCAGTCGTAACGTCCGCCGTCGCCGCCCACCGGGCCGCCCTGCCTCGTATCCCGCGCGCCGAAGGCTTCCGCGAACTGGTCGAGGTTCGATGCGCTCGCACCGCGCCAGCCGTAGATCGACTGGTGCGGATCGCCGACGGCCATGACGGGACGGCCTGCGAACAGCGTGGACAGCAGCCGAGTCTGTACCACGGACGTGTCCTGGTACTCGTCGAGAAGCACCACACCATGTCGTTCGCGGATGCCCTGTGCAACCTCGTCCGACCGCTCGACGATCTGCAGCGCGAACGCCACCTGATCCGAGTACTCGACGAGTCCACGACGCAGCTTCTCCGCGTCGAATGCCCGCGCCAAATCGAGCAGGAGCGGCAGGTGTCCTACCGCGCGCGCGGGTTCGACGACCTCCTTCTCGTATCCACCCGATCCACCGTTCGGCAGTTCCTCGAGACGGGCGAACTCGCGTGCCATCGCTGCGACGGCGTCCGGGTCGACCGTGTTCTCCCCCACCGCGTGTGCCACCTGCAGCACGGCCCGGGTGACCTGGTCGACGGACTGGTCGAGTTCGTGCAGCCGTGCGTCGCCACTGGAGATCACGACGCTTCGCGCGAGCTGCCAGGCGGATGCCTCGCCCAGCACGGCTCCGTCGCCCTCGCGGCCCAGCAGCAGGGCGTTGTCACGGTAGATGGTGTTCGCGAACGAGTTGTAGGTCGAGACGACGGGCGGGTCGAACTCGTCGGGTTCCTCGATGAGCCCGGCAGCGGCGAGCCGGCCGATGCGGTCGCGGATGCGTTCGCGCAGCTCCCCCGCCGCCTTGCGCGTGAAGGTCAGGCCGAGCACGCGGCCGGGCTCCACGAGACGGTTGGCGAGCAGCCAGAGCACCCGGAACGCCATGGTCTCGGTCTTGCCGCTGCCCGCACCGGCCACGACCAGTGCGGGAGCGAGCGGGGACTCGATCACCGCCCGCTGCTGGTCCGTGGGCCGGTGAGTGCCCAGGGCGTCGGCGATCGCATCCGCCCGCACGAGCTCACTCATCACGCTGTGTTCACTCGCCACAGAGGGCCCCCACTCGGTGCAGGCGGCGCACCGCGAATCCTGGCCGATGCTCGTCGAGTTCGGCTTTGCCTTCGAACTCGGCCACCGCGATCGCCTGCGCCGCCTGGCGGATGCGCTCCCGGAACGCCTCGAGGCCCTCCTCGTCGAGCGCCGCCTGCGCACCCTCCCGATATGACTTGCCCCGCACGCCGTCGCGCACGAAGAGCAGCTTCGCGCCGGCGCCGCGGTGCGGTGCGAACGGCTCGCACAGCTCGTCGAGCTGGCCGGACGCGTAGGCGAGCTGGTAGACGCCGAGCTGCGGCATCTCGGCCAGCTTCGTCGCGTTGGTCTCCGGCTTGCCGGTCTTCAGGTCGACGATGGTGATCCCTCCGGACGGGTCGGCCTCGACCCGGTCGATCTTGCCGTGTACCTGGGCGCGACCGACATCGAGACGGAATCCGGTCTCGGCCGCCACGAGTCGCGCGCCAGAGCGCTCGGCATCCGCGAGATACTCGGCGACGCCCTGCACGAGCCGCCGGACCGCGCGCTTCTCTCGCGCCGCGATCCACGGGGCTTCGAACACGAGTTCGTTCCAGCGCGACTGAACGGCGGCGAACAATGCGTCGACCGCCGGGTCGTCCGCCGTCTCCATCGCCCAGTGGACGATCGTTCCGATGCCCATCGACGTACTCGTCGACGATCCGGCGATGTCATCGAGGAACCAGTCGAGCGGCGATTCCTCGATGGCCTCGATGCGGGACGGCGAGATCGGCACGACTTCGTCGTCGTCGAACAGCGGCGTGGTGCTCGACGGCTCGAGAACCCCTTGCCACTGCGAAGGGTCGGCGCCGGGAACACCGGCAGAAGCGAGCGCAGCCAGCGCGGATGCCGCTTCGCTCCGTGCTGCGCTCATCGCCTCGTCGCGCGTGAGCTCTCTGCGCAGCCGCCCGGTCAGCCCGCGCAGGGTGAGAGCCGGCGCCGAAACATCCACCACAGAGGTTCCTCTTGGCGCGAGGCCGAACAGCACGCTCGGCGATTCGTCATCGTCGGACGCCGCCGCGAGCACGACCTGCCTGCTGGCCCGCGAGACGGCGACGGCGAACATCCGCAACTCGTCGGCGGCGACCTGCTTCCGGGCGTCGAGCACGGCGTCCTGCTCCCCCGCGGCCGCCCTGAGCAGTGCGTCCGTGTTGAGCAGCGTGCCACGCACGCGCAGGTCGGGCCAGACGCCCTCCTGGAGGCCGGCGACGACGACCACGTCGAACTCCTGCCCGATCACGCCAGACGGCGTCGACACGAGCACCGACTCGGCGACGCGGGTCGGCGAGAGCGTGTCCTCCGGCACGTCCGCGTCCAGCACGCGCGAGAGGAACACGGAAGGCGGCGAGTCCGGCTCCCGCTCACTGAACCGCTTCGCGGCGGTGAACAGTGCGACCACGCCGTCGAGGTTGCGATTCGCCTCGGATGCCGCCACTCCCGTTCCCGAGGCCGCCTGCCGCCACTGCGCGCCGCGTCCGGTGCGTTCCCACACCGTCCACAACAGCTCCTCGATTCCCGCGCCGGCAACGGATGCCTCGCGAACGGCATCCAGGATGCGCGCGAGCCTGTCCGCGTCGCGGGCGATGCGATGGTCGATGGTGGCGAGGCGTCCAGGCGCTTCCATCGCCTCGACGAGGAGTTCGTCGGCGGCGCGCGAGCCGCCGGACGCCACCTCCTCGGTGCGGAGAGCTACCCGCAAACGCCGCACCGCCAGCCGGTCGAGACGCCCGAACGGGCCGAGCAGCATGGCGGTCACGCTCTCGACATCGAGAGGCGACCGGCCGATCCCGTGATCGACGATGTCGAGCAGTGCCCTGGCCGCAGGATCGTCGCGAAGGGCCGTCGCCGCACTCGTCGTGCGCACCGGCACTTCGGCCACGGCGAGGGCTCTCGCCACGCCGTCGATCAGCGCGCCGGAGCGCACCACAACGGCCAGCCTCGACCAGGGCACGTCGTTCATGAGGTGCCGCTCGCGGAGCACGCGCGCCACGGCCGCCCACTCTCGTGCCGGCGTCGGCGCCTCGATCGTGAGCAACGGGTCCAGCGAGTCGTCGGCAGCTCTGGCAGGCAGCGCGCCGCGATGCCCCACCACTCCCGCCGTGCCCACTCGCTCGGTGACCCTGCGTGTGAGGTCGCGCAGCACGGGCGGCTGCCGGTGTGCTACGCGCAGAAGGTGAGTGGGCATCCCTGCGGCGAACCGGCCCACCACGTCGGCCGAACCGCCGCGGAAGACGCTCGTGGAGGCGTCCGGATCGCCGAACGCCACCACCGTCACGCCCCGCGAACGGAGCGCGTCGATCAGCGCCACCCCCAGCTCCGTCGCCTCCTGCAGGTCATCGACCGCCACGAGCCGCAGTCGCGCTACGGCGTCACTGACCTCCCCGCGTTCCAGCGCCGCGATCGCGAAACGCGCCAGTTCGGCCGAGTCGAGTTGGTCAGGTCGTGCCTGCGCGATGGAAGCCAGATAGTCGTCGATGAAGTCGGCAGTCGCGATCCACTCCGGGTGGCCGCGCTCCCGGCCGAGCTCGCGCATCCGCTCCGGCGTCACGCCGTGCTCCGTCGCTCGTGCCATCAGCTCGCGCAACTCGGTGCGGAACGAGCGCAGCCCCCGCACCGCCTCGCCCAGGTGTTCCGGCCACTCGGGTCCGGCCGCCGCTCCGGCACCGGTCGAGTCCTCGATGTGACCGGCCAGCAAGGCGGCCACGTCGGCGTCCTGCTCCGCCCCGGTGAGCAGCGTCGGCGGCTCCGACCCTGCGCGGATTGCTGCCTGCGCCACGATGTCGAACGCGAGTGACGACACGGTCCGTGCGAGAGGACCGTTCACCGCCTCACCGATCCGCAGCCCGAGCCGGTCGCGCAGCCGCGTCGCACTCGCACGATCGAACGTGAGAGCGAGCACCGACTCGGGGGCGAAACCGCAGCGATGCACCCGATCGGCGAGCAGTTCGACGAGCGTCGTCGTCTTGCCGGTGCCGGGCGCTCCGATGACGACGGCGGATGCCCGAACATCCATTCCGAGCACCGCACGCTGCGAGGAGTCGAGGTCGGCAGCGCTCGCAACGATCGGGCTCTGGTGCATCACGCTTTTCACGTTAGGAGACGCCCCCGACATCGGATTGAAGCCCTGCCGTGGATGCTCGCATCCATGGCAGGGCCGATTGAGTGATGCGGTCCCGGGCCCCTTCGAGACCACCTGAGAGCGGAGTCCGACCGACTCGCGATCTCGACGATCACCGTCTCGGAACTCGCATACGGTGCCGAGAAATCGGCGGATGCGAACGCGAACAGGCGCGCCGTCGGGCATTTTCTCGCGCTCGCCAGAGTGCTGCCGTTCGACGCATCCGCCGCACAGCACGCTGGCGAGATCCGCGCGCGGCTCGCCGCCGAAACCCCCATCGGCGGCTACGACGTACTGATCGCCGGGCACGCACGCTCCGCCGGATTGACGGTCGTGACGAGCAATACCCGCGAGTTCGAGCGCGTCCCTGGCCTGGAGGTAGTCGACTGGACGCGCTGACGAGCAGCGCAATGGTCTCGACCCCGAGACGATCACCCAACACCGTTCTGCCGACAGTGAACTGCGCGGAACGCGTCGTGCGGCTGCCGTAGTGTGACTGACACCGCGAACACAAGTCGAAAGGCATCTGAGGTGGAAATTCGCATCGGCATCGTCAACGCACCCCGTGAGCTGAGCTTCGAGTCGACCCAGTCGGCGGCAGAGGTCGAGGCGGCGGTGAGCGCGGCGCTCGGCAGCGACGCGAGCACGCTCGAGCTGCGGGACGAGCACGGCAGCCTCTTCATCGTGCCGACCGCCGGAATCGCCTACGTGCAGATCGGCAGCGAGGAGTCCCGCCGGGTCGGCTTCGTCGCGTAGTCTCTACCCGCAATGGAGCTTCTGTTCATCACGCTGGGCGGCGCCATCATCGGCCTGATCGCCCGCTATGCCCTCCCCTACCGGCACGCACACGGCAGCGTGCTCGTGCCGGCGTTCGGCGCGGGCTTCGCCGCCGCTCTCTGGGTGGCACTCACCTGGGTGGGCCTCAAGTGGAATGGCGGCTGGATCTGGTGGATCACGCTCATCGCCACCGCGGTGCTCACGGTCGCCGTCGACCTGCTGCTGGGTGCGCTGCGCACCAAGGGCGACGAACGACGCCTGCACCGCCTGACCAGATCGGGCGTATCGTCAGCGGGAGCCTGACGTGAGCGAGGCACATCTGCCCCAAGACGAGAAGGATGCCACCGACTCGGTCCCCGGCGCCGAGTTGCGCACCGAAGGCATCCCGAACCTCCGGGACGTCGGCGGGTACCGCACCGAGGACGGCAGGATGGTTCGGCTCGGCCTGATCTTCCGATCGACCGCTCTGGACCGGGCAACGGCATCCGACCTCGAACTCCTGGAACACCTCGAGCTGCAGACGGTCTTCGACCTGCGGACCACAACGGAGCGCACGCAAGACCCTGATCGGGTTCCTTCCGGTGCCTCAGAGGTCGACCTCGACGTGCTCGCGGACTCACCGGGGTCTGCAGCGGCGCGCATCCCCGAAGTGTTCGCGCATCCCGACGAGGCGAGCCACCTTCTCGCGAAGACCGACATCCCCGCGATCTTCGAGGAGATCTACCGCGGCCTGGTCTCGCTGCCGAGCGCGCGGTCGTCGTACCGCACGCTGTTCCTCGAACTGTCGCGAGAGTCGAACCTGCCCGCGCTCTACCACTGCACGACCGGAAAGGATCGCACCGGCTGGGCCACCGCGGCGCTCCTGCTCCTGCTCGGCGTGCCGGAGGAGGCGGTCTTCCACGACTACCTGCTCAGCAACAAGTACCTGCGCCACGCCTTGAAGCCCTTGCTCGACTCGTTCTCCGAACGCGGCGGCAAACCCGATCTGCTGCGGCCCATCCTGCGTGTCGAATCGGAATACCTGCAGGCCGCGTTGGATGAGATGCACGAGAAGTACGGCACCATCCAGGGCTACTTCACCGATGGGCTCGGCCTCGGGCATGACGTGCAGCAGCGACTGCGCGACCGTCTGATGGTTTGAGGGCCGTCAGGCTGTGAGCCCCAGAGCGTCCATGCGGCGCGTGTGGGCGCCGATGATCTCGGTGAACACCGGATCGATGCGCTCCTCATCCGAGCGCTGATTGCCCGACAGCTTCAGCGCGGAGCGGGCGACGAGCAGCGTGTCGCCGACGAGCCTCCTGCCCCACATGGCCAGTCGGGAGCCCAGCGTGGCGTCCGCCTGGATCTCCAGTTCGAGGATGCCCGCCAGCTGCTCCGTGCTGCTCTGCGCGCCGAGCAGGCTCGCCGCGCGCGGTCCGACGTCGCCGGGAAGCCCCTGGGCCAGGCGCATGAAGAAGTCGCTGAGCAGACCGTCGGTCACGTACACGGCGAGCAGCGTCTCCTGCCAGTCGCGGCCGATCGTGATCGCCTGGAACCCGTCGATCGCGAGGGCGAACGGCGCCATCACGTCCGCCGGCTCGGCCTCGTGCCTGCGGATCTCGGCGACCACCGACTGATGCTTGCTGAGCGCAGCGCCGGCCGCCAGCGAGATGGTCTCCTTGCTCGTCAGCGACGGCACCTTCTGCACGACACCGGAGAGCGTCTCGAACGCCTGTAACTGCAGGTAGGCGACCTGGCCCAGGTATGGCAGCAGGTCGGGCGCGATCTCGTGCAGGTCCACTCGCATGCCCGCGACCTGTTCGCGTCGCGGCTTGAGCTTCGGCGCATCGACGGGCGCCGTCCTGCGCGCGAACCAGGGTGTCACGAAACCCAAGTGTAGGGGGCGAGGGTGCTCACATTCCTGCTCCATCGACCCCTCAGTCGCCGGTAGTCGCGCTTCGCGCTCGACCGGCTCCATCGCTTCGGCAGAGCGAGCGAGCTCGCTCTGCTCTCAGCTCAGTCGCCGGTAGACTGATCGGGCCGCCGGCGCAGGATCGACGGCCACCGTGCCCTTTGAAGACGTGACGACCCGTGCGGGCGCGGCCACGCGGATCGGCCTCGATCCGCCTCATCACCTTCGACAGGCAGACAACACATGACGTTTTCCGATCTGAACATCGATGCCGACATGGTGCAGGCACTCGCCGCACAGGGCATCACCGAACCGTTCCCCATTCAGCAGCAGACCATTCCGCTGGCGCTCTCCGGCCAGGACATCATCGGCCAGGCCAAGACCGGCACCGGTAAGACCTTCGGCTTCGGGCTCCCGCTCATCCAGCGACTCGGACCCGACCCCGCTCCCGGCGTGCAGGCGCTCATCGTGGCGCCGACTCGAGAGCTCGCCATCCAGGTGGCCGAAGACCTCGAGCTGGCAACGTCGGGGCGCTCGACAACGATCGCGTCGATCTACGGCGGCAAGGCATACGAAGGCCAGATCGAGCAGATCAAGGCTGGTGCGCAGATCGTGGTCGGTACGCCCGGCCGCCTGCTCGACCTCGCCGGGCAGCGCCTCCTCGACCTCTCGCGCGTTCGCGAGATGGTGCTCGACGAAGCGGACCGGATGCTCGACCTCGGCTTCCTGCCCGACGTCGAGAAGCTCTTCTCCCTCACTCCCGCCACCCGGCACACCATGCTGTTCTCGGCGACCATGCCGGCGCCGATCGTGGCGCTGGCGCGCCGGTTCATGACTCGTCCGATCCACATCAGGGCGTCCGACCCCGACGAGGGGCTGACGCAGGCGAACATCAAGCACGTCATCTACCGAGCGCACGCGCTCGACAAAGACGAGGTGATCGCGCGCATCCTGCAGGCAGAGGGTCGCGGCAAGACGGTGATCTTCACGCGCACGAAGCGTGCGGCGGCGAAGCTCGTCGAGGAGCTCAATGACCGTGGGTTCAACGCGGCCGCCGTGCACGGCGACCTCAGCCAGGAGCAGCGTGAGCGCGCCATGAACGCGTTCCGCGCGGGCAAGCGCGACGTGCTGATCGCGACGGATGTCGCCGCCCGGGGCATCGACGTCATCGACGTCACCCACGTGATCAATCACACGATCCCGGAGGACGAGAAGGCGTACCTGCACCGCGTCGGCCGCACCGGCCGCGCCGGCAAGGAGGGAACGGCCGTCACCTTCGTCGACTGGGATGACCTGCACAAGTGGGCGCTCATCAACCGCGCTCTCGAGTTCGGACAGCCGGAACCTACCGAGACGTACTCGTCGTCCCCGCACCTGTACAGCGATCTCGGAATCCCTGAGGGCGCCAAGGGCCGCCTCAAGCCCACGCCTGCGCTGAAGGGCGAGCGCGCTCGTGCACACGCCGAAGCGAGCGGCGAAGGTCAGGCATCCGGGTCAGGAGCCCGGTCCCGCAGTCGCCGCCGCACGAAGAGCGGATCAGGCGCCCAGACGGCTGTCGCGGCGGATGCCCCGGCGAGCGCCGAGAAGGTCGCCACCGGCACGCACGACGGCCAGGGTCACCAGCACCACGACGGGAACAGCGCTCAGCGCCGTCGTCGCCGTCGGCGTCGTCCGGCCGGCGGCGCCCCCGCCGCGTAGCGGGACGTGCGTTCGGCCGGCGGCGCCCCCGCCGCGTAGCGGGACGTGCGTTACCGACCGCCGAGACGGCGGTCGGCGCTGGCGTCGCGGCGGAGGCCAGAAATGGCCTCCGCTCCTAGCTCCAGCGCGCGCGCCAGGTACGCGGACTCGGCGAGGATGCGCTCCAGCGCCTCGGGCGAGGTCGTGTACTCCCCCAGGCGGTTGGGTTTGCCCGCACCGTGGTAGTCGCTCGAGCCGGTGAGCACGAGCCCGTAGCGGTCGGCGAGGTCGCGCAGCGCCACTTTGCCGTCGTCGGTGTTCTCCCGGTGGTCCAGTTCGAGGCCGGCGAGCCCGGCGTCGATGAGCCGCTGCAGGTAGAAGTCCTGAATGATGCCGTCGCGACCCCTGGTCGCGGGATGCGCAAGCACCGGAACGCCGCCTGCACCACGGATCAGCCGCACGCCGTCGAGCGGCGTCGGCGCGTAGATCGGCTCGTAGTAGCCGCCGCGCGGGTGAAGCAGGGTCGCGAAGGCTGCGGACCGGTCGGGCACGACACCCCTGGAGACGAGCGCATCCGCGATGTGCGGGCGACCGACTGTCGCACCCGGTGCGGTGTGGGCGACGACATCGTCCCAACTCAGGTCGTAGTCGAGGCCTAAACGCGCGACCATCGTCTCCGCGCGGCTCCGACGTCCCTCCCTGATCCGCTCCAGCTCCGCCGTCAGCGGCTCGTCGGCCGGGTCGAAGAGATACGCGAGCATGTGCACGCTCTTCCACCCGTATCTGGTGGAGAGCTCCATGCCGGGAATGAAGGTGATGCCGACATCGGATGCCGCCTCCGCGGCATCCGCCCATCCCGCGGTCGAGTCGTGGTCGGTGAGTGCCACGGTGCCAAGACCTGCGCCGGCCGCCGCCCGCACCAGCTCGTCGGGCGACTCGGTGCCGTCGGAGACGCTGGAGTGCGTGTGCAGATCGATCGGGGCCCGGAAATCCCGTGGGTCGTCGGCCATCCCACCATCGTATTGCGACGGCGCCGCTCACCCCGCAGGTGCGGGCATCCGTCATGTCGAGCGCCCGAATGCAGAGGGCCGAGCGCGCTCGGTCGCACGCGAGAGAATGGACGCATGTCCGACACCGCCACCTCCTCGACCGAAGCCGCTGCGACCACCGGAGCGCCGGCATCCTCAGCCACGGATGCCCCGAAGCCGCGCGCCACGCAGAATCGCTCGACCACGCCGGCGTCCTCGGCGTTCGCCGAGTACATCGGCTCTGGGTGGGCGGATCGTGACGAGACGGTTCCGGAGCCTCGGGATGCCGTGGCCTCCGCCGCCGCGCATCGGCAGGCGATCTCGGACAGGCATCCCGGGCAGCGGCTCATCGTTCCGGCCGGGCGCCTGAAGCAGCGCTCGAACGACACCGACTACCCGTTCCGTGCGCACTCCGCGTTCACACAGCTGACCGGCTGGGGTTCGGATGCCGAGCCCGGCAGCGTCCTCGTGCTCGAGCCGACGGGGAACGGGCACGAGGCGACGCTGTTCTTCCGGGAGCGCGCGGGACGCGACTCAGACGAGTTCTACGCCAACCCCGAGATCGGCGAGTTCTGGATCGGTCCGCGTCCGTCGCTCACGCAGGTCGCCGGCGATCTCGCACTGCCGACCCGGCACATCTCCGAGCTCCGCCAGGTGCTCGACACGCTCGACGAGTCGACGCTCGTCGTCCGCGAGGCGGATCCCGAGCTCACGGCCGAGATCGACAGCCTCCGCCTCGTGCAGCTGGACGACCACAACGCCGACGCGACGGCCGAAGACACGGACGCCGAGCTCGCGCGCGATCTTTCGGAGCTGCGGCTCACGAAGAACGACTGGGAGGTCGCCGAACTGCGCGCGGCCGTCGCGGCCACGGCCTCCGGTTTCGACGACATCGTGCGTGAACTCCCCCGCGTCGCCGAGCACGATCGCGGCGAGCGCATCATCGAGGGCGTGTTCAACGCGAGGGCGCGCCTGGACGGCAACGCGGTCGGCTACGACACGATCGCTGCATCAGGGCCCCACGCGTGCATCCTGCACTGGACGCGCAACAACGGGCCGGTGCGCCCGGGCGACCTGGTGCTCATCGACGCGGGCGTCGAGGTCGACAGCCTGTTCACGGCCGACATCACGCGCACCCTCCCGGTGAGCGGCATGTTCACGCCGACGCAGCGACTGGTGTACGAGGCGGTGCGCGAGGCAGCGGATGCCGCGTACGCGATCGTGCGCCCGGGCATCCGTTTCCGCGAGGTGCACGCCATCGCCATGGAGGTGATCGCCCGACGCGTCGCCGAGTGGGGCATGCTCCCCGTCTCCGCCGAGGAGGCGCTGCAGGCCGACCAGCAGCAGCACCGCCGCTACATGGTGCACGGCACGAGCCATCACCTCGGGCTGGACGTGCACGACTGCGCTCAGGCCCGCCGCGACTTCTACATCGACGGCGAGGTGCGCGCCGGCATGACGTTCACGATCGAACCGGGGCTGTACTTCCAGCCGGACGACCTCACCGTTCCCGAGGAGTTCCGCGGCATCGGCGTGCGCATCGAAGACGACATCCTGGTCACCGAGACCGGAGCCGAGAACCTCTCGATCGCCATCCCGCGCACGGCCGACGACGTCGAGGCCTGGATCGCGCGACTGCGCTAGGCCTTACCGTCAGCGCTGCTCGTCCCGCGGCGGCTCGCCCGCTCGCTCGCCGTACCGCGGCGGCTCTCCGGTGCGCTCGCCGTACCGCGGCGGCGCGCCGTCCTGCAACGAGTCGTCGCCCGAGTCTTCGCCGTGGTCCCGGCCGACGGGAGGCGCAGCGGGCGGCGGATCCGACGGATGCTCGCCAGGGGGCGCGAAGGCCGGCCCGGCACCGTGGCCGACCGGAGCGGATCCGCTGCCGACGCCTCCAGGACCGAGGAGGTTCCGTGCCCGATTCGCCAGCTCGGGATCGACGATGATCGAGTAGCTCGTGGCCAGCACCTGTGTCAGCGACGTGTAGTCGCGGCGACGACGCGTGATCGCGAAGGAGACGAGGCCGAAAAGGATGCCGAACCCGGCACCCAGCAGAAGCGCCGCCAGCAGCACGCCGAAGCTCGTGGCCGGGCTGAAGATGAGCAGCAGCAGACCGAGGAAGATCCCCAGCCACACACCGGACGCCGCACCCGCTGCGGCCACCCGACCCCAGGTGAGCTTGCCGGTGACCCGCTCGACCGTCTTGAGGTCGCTGCCCACGATGGACACCTGTGCGACCGGGAAATCCGACCTCGCCAGAACGTCCACCGCGCCCTGCGCCTCCGGGTACGTCTCGAACGTCGCGACCACCTCGCCTCGCGGCACCGTCGGCTGCACCCCACGCTGACGCCCGCCCAACGGGCCCTGGCTGCTCATGCGGCCATTGTTTCATGCTCCCCTTGCGGCGCTCAGTTGGCTCAGCGAGCTAGGCCTATCGCGGCTTCGCCACTCAAAGACTCAATCGGCTCGGAGCCGCGAGCGAGCTCGCGCCACCGACCCTCAATCGCCCGTAAGGTTTACATGTGAGTGCAGCACGCGTCTTCGTGGCCCGGTTGGCCGGGTGCACGGTCTTCGACCCAGCGGGTGACCGCGTGGGCAAGGTACGCGACGTGCTCGTGGTCTATCGCAAGAGCGATCCGCCGCGCGTCGTGGGACTCGTTGTCGAGATCCCCGGTAAACGTCGCGTGTTCGTCTCCATCGGCCGTGTGACCAGTATCGGCGCCGGCCAGATCATCACGACCGGGCTCATCAACGTGCGCCGTTTCGAGCAACGTGGCGGTGAGGTGCGGGTTATCGCGGAGATCCTCGGCCGCACCGTCGACTTCCGCGACGGCTCCGGACCGGCCACCATCGAGGACGTCGCGATTGAGCAGTCGGCGCCCGCGGAGTGGTCGATCTCGCAGCTCTTCGTCCGCCGCCCGAAGACGAGCGCGTCGCCGTTTGCGAAGGGTGCTACCGCTTTCGTCACCTGGGGCGACGTGCGTGAGCGTCCGGCCAAGGGCGAGCCGCAGTCCGCCGAGCAGCTGATCGCCACCTACTCCGAGCTGAAGCCCGCCGACCTGGCGAACACGCTCCTCGACCTCCCCGAGCAGCGCCGACTCGAGGTGGCTGGCGAACTGCCCGATGACCGTCTCGCCGACGTTCTCGAGGAGATGCCGGAGAGCGATCAGTTGGAGATCCTTTCCAGCCTCGACGACAACCGGGCCGCCGACGTGCTCGACCAGATGCAGCCGGACGACGCGGCCGACCTCGTCGGACTGCTGCCGAGTGAGCGCGGCGAGCACTTGCTCGGGCTGATGGAGCCAGAAGAGGCCGACGACGTTCGCATGCTGCTCAGCTACGAGCCGGACACCGCGGGCGGTCTCATGACGACCGAGCCGATCATCCTCTCCGCCGACGCCACCGTCGCCGAGGGGCTCGCGCTCATCCGCAAGCAGGAGCTCGCCCCCGCGCTCGGCGCCGCCGTCTGCATCACGCTGCCGCCGTATGAGCCGCCGACCGGCCGTTTCCTCGGCCTCGTGCACTTCCAGCGGATGCTCCGCTACCCGCCGCACGAGCGGCTCGGCACTATCATCGACCAGACCCTGGAACCGGTCACCGCGAACACCTCGGCGGCCGAGGTCTCGCGCATCCTGGCCAGTTACAACCTGGTCTCGGTGCCCGTCGTCGACGACAACTACCGACTCGTCGGGGTGGTGACCATTGACGACATCCTCGACTTCCTGTTGCCCGACGACTGGCGAAGTCACGACGAAGACGACGAGCTGCCCTCCGGGCAGCGTTCGGCGGCGAACGTCCGCCCACGTAACAGCACGGGAAAGAGGGTGAGCAATGGCACGCGCTGACAAGGCCGTAGCACGACTGGACGCCCCGAAGGGCCTGCGATCTCCCATGCTGCGCCTGGGCGGGGGCGGCGGGCGAGACACCTTCGGCCGATTCTCCGAAGCGTTCGCGCGGGCGATGGGCACCTCCGCCTTCCTGATCGGCATGACCATCTTCGTCACGGTGTGGCTGGTCTGGAACATCGCCATGCCACGGCCGTGGCAGTTCGATCCGGCGGCGACGAACTTCACGCTGCTGACCCTGATGCTCTCTCTGCAGGCGTCATACGCAGCGCCGCTCATCCTGTTGGCGCAGAACCGGCAGGATGACCGCGACCGGGTGCAGATCGAGCAGGACAGGCAGCGCGCGGAGCGCAACCTCGCGGACACGGAGTACCTGGCGCGTGAGGTGGTCGCCCTGCGGCTCGCGGTGAAGGACATGGCGTCGAAGGACTTCATCCGTGCCGAGCTGCGCGCCCTGCTGGAGGAGCTCGAACGCGACCGCGACGAGCGGGGCGAGCAGGCGGAGCCGGCGGGCGAGGCCGCCGGCGTTCCTGTGCCCCGTCGCGCGGCACGCGACGAGCCGGCACGTGGCTGACCCTGCCGACGGCGTGCGTTCCGCGCTCGCGCGCGTCATCGATCCGGAGATCCGGCGGCCGATCACCGAGCTGGGCATGGTCGACGCGGTGTCCGTGGATGCCGCGGGGCGGGCATCCGTCGGCATCAAGCTGACCATCGTCGGATGCCCCGCCGCCGACACGATCGAACGGGACGTCCGCGAGGCGGTCGCCGCGGCCCCGGGCGTGGCCTCGGTCGATCTGACGATCTCCGTCATGACTCCCGCCGAACGCGCGGCGCTCACCGAGCGGCTGCGCGGGGCACGCGGCCGCACCAACCCGTTCACGCCGGACTCGCTGACCCGGGTGTACGCGGTGACGAGCGGCAAGGGCGGCGTCGGCAAATCGACCGTCACGGCCAACCTCGCGGTCGCACTGGCTCAGCGCGGGCTTCGCGTGGGAGTCGTGGATGCCGACGTGTACGGATTCTCGATACCGGGCATCCTCGGACTCGTGCACGACGGAATCACGCAGCAGCCGACCCGGGTGGACGACATGATCCTGCCGCCCGTGGCGTTCGGCGTGAAGACCATCTCGATCGGCATGTTCCTTGACCCGGCGCGCGGGCAGGGCGCCTCGACCGCCGTGGCGTGGCGCGGACCGATGCTGCACCGCACGATCTCGCAGTTCCTCACCGACGTGTACTTCGGCGACCTCGACATGCTGCTGCTCGACCTGCCGCCGGGCACCGGCGACGTCGCGATCTCGGTCGGGCAGCTTCTGCCGGGCGCTGACGTGATCGTCGTGACGACACCGCAACCGGCCGCGGCCGATGTCGCCGTCCGCAGCGGCGTCGTGGCGAAGCAGACGGGCCAGAACGTGTTCGGCGTGATCGAGAACATGGCGGGACTCCCTCAACCCGACGGCACGGTGCTCGAACTGTTCGGCTCCGGGGGCGGGGCCGAGGCGGCCGCCCGGCTGTCCGAGGCGACCGAGCACGATGTGCCGCTGCTGGCATCCGTTCCGCTCAGCGTCGCGCTCCGACAGGGTGGCGACGCCGGGGAGCCGATCGTGGTCGCCGACCCCGCAGACCCCGCAGCCGTCGCGATCTCCTCCGTCGCGGATCGCATCGCGGCGCGTCCACGCGGCCTGGCCGGCCGTTCGCTGAACCCGCGCCCGCGCTGACGCGCGGGACCGCCATCGTCAGGTGGCTTCGCTGTCGTACGGAGGCAGCGCTCCGTCATCCAGTCGAGTGGATTTGGGCGGCCTGCTCAGCGTGGGCGCCGGCTCATCCTCGAGCAGGGCATCACGGATGATGCGGCGCGGGTCGTACTGCCTGGGATCGAGTTTTCGCCAGTCGACGTCGTCGAATTCCGGCCCCAGTTCCTCGCGCATCTTCTCGGTCGCGTTGGTGGCCATGTTTCTCAGATTGCGCGCCCACTGCCCGAGCATGGCGGCGTATTTCGGCAACCGGTTGGGCCCGATGAGAAACACGGCGATCACCGCGATGATCACCAGTTTCTCCATGGTCAAACCGAACACCCGTAAAGAGTAACCCGAGCGGCTGCACACCGGCTGCGTCATCAGCATCTCGTTATGCACCACGGGGCGAGCAGCGGGGCTCCTGGCCGCAGTGGCCGTAGTCTTGAGGCCGAGGAAGGAGCCTGCGTGTCTCATCACGATCAGAGCTGGAAGTTCGCGAACGACATCGTCGCCGAACCGGAGTCGATTCAGGCGGCGAGGGCGCAGTCCCTCGAACTCGGCATCGAACCCGTCGCACCGGCTATCGGTGCGCAGTCCGCCGTCATCGCCGCGGCGTCCAAGGCCACCAGCATCCTCGAGGTGGGCACCGGTGTCGGCGTCTCCGGCCTCTGGCTGCTGCGGGGCGGATCCTCGGCGACGCTCACCTCGATCGACGTCGAGCCCGATCACCTGCACAGCGCGAGGTCCAACTTCACCGAGGCGGGCATCCAACCAGCGCGCGTTCGGCTGATCACGGGTCGTGCCCGCGACGTGCTTCCGCGGATGAACGAGAACGCGTACGACATCGTTTTCGTCGACGCGGATCCCGCAGGCGCCATCGAGTACGTCGAGCACGCCCTGCGGCTGGCGCGTCCTGGTGGCACCGTTCTGGTGGCGCACGCCCTGTGGAAGGGCCGGGTCGCCGATCCCGCTCAGCGGGACGAGGTGACGACCGGGTTCCGTACCCTCGTCACCGAGATCGCCGCGTCACCCGCGGTCGTCAGCGCGCTGAGCACGGTAGGCGACGGCTTGTTGCAGCTCACCAAGCTCGGCGACTGAGCCGGCGCCGAACGCCGTAAGACGAACGAGAGCGGATGCCCTGCGGCATCCGCTCTCGTTCGTGTGGTGCTTTGTTACGCGTAGCGTCAGCTGCCCGAGATGACCGCGCCGAGCACGTCGTGAAGCTCCTGAGCCTCGGCGTCATTGACCGAGACGACGAGCCGGCCTCCACCTTCAAGGGGGACGCGCACGATGATGAGGCGCCCCTCCTTCACAGCCTCCATGGGTCCGTCTCCGGTTCTCGGCTTCATGGCCGCCATGTAGCTCCCCTTTCGTGGATGTCTCTCCATTATCCGACATCTGATGATCTGCTGGGAAATCGCGTCACGGCGGAGACCAGTCGAGACCGTCGACGCCCCAGCACACGAGCAGCCATCCCCACTGCAGTGCGAGGCAGAGAACGACGATCACGACGCGGTACGTTCTGCTCTTCGGCTGGGCGATCGCGCCGGCCAGCGGCGACATCGGCGCGAGGAGCCGGAACGTGCTGGACTGCGGAAAGAACACGGCGAGCAGGTACAGCGCGTACGCCACCGACCAGAAGCGGAGGTCGACGCCGAGCCTGCGCACCGAGGGGGCGAACATCCAGATGCCGAACAGGGCAAGGACGGTCACGAGCGTGATGTAGCCCAGCCACGGCGAGGTCTGCAGGAACAGGCCGAACCACCAGTCCGCCGCCTGAATCCACGGCGCGAACGGCACCAGGTGCACGTGCCCGATGTAGTCCGCGCGCCACGACAGCTCGGTCGCGGTGTAGGCATCCGGAACGCCGGTGACGAGGCCGGCAATGGCTGGCCACGCGATCCCCGACACCCCGGCGACGAGCATCACGACGATGGATGCCACCCGCTCGCGCACCGGGAATTCGTCGCGCCGCCGCACCACCCAGCGGTACACCACGTGGAGGCCCATCGCGAGAGCGAAGGCGAGCCCGCTCGGTCGGGTGAAGGCCATCACGAGCACGGGTGCGAGCATCCACCAGTACCTGCGCTTCAGCAGCAGGTACAGCGCGAGCATGAGGAAGAACAGGTACATCGACTCGGCGTACGCGAGCTGGAAGAGCGGCGAGGTGGGACCGGCGCAGAAGATCACGGTCGCGAACAGACTCGTCGATCCCGGCAGACGCAGGGCCATCAGCCGGTAGAACACGAGGGCCGCGCCGAGCCCGAAGCCGAACGAGACGAGCACCGCGGCGGGCGACCAGGGCAGGAAAGTGACGGTCATCACCGCGCGCACCAGGAACGGGTACGCGGGCAGGAACGCCCACGCGTTCTGCTGCACGGTGCCGTCCGCGCCGATCGGAAGAGACTTCGGGTACCCGGCCTCCGCGACGATGTCGTACCAGCGGCCGTCCCAGATGGACGCGTAGTCGAAGTACCCGGGATGCGCGCCCGTCCACGGGTTGGCGCCCTGCACGCTGGCCAGCACGACAAGCATCACGGTGCTCGCCAGCCGCGCCAGCAGGTACACCACGATGACCTTCACCCACCACGGGGTGAGGCGATAGCGCAGACGGAGGCTAGCAGGCAGCACGGTTCGTCTCGTCGCCCGGTAGCCGATGTCGGTGTCCGTCACCGCGTTGTCATCACTGCGCCGTGAGCCAGCGGCGCAGGCCTTGCTCGCAGGCGACGATCTCCGACAGCGCGACACGCTCGTCGTCCGCGTGCGCCTTCAACGGGTCGCCAGGGCCGTAGTTGACGGCCGGGATGCCCAGCGCGGCGAACCGTGCGACGTCCGTCCAGCCGTACTTCGGCCTGGCGGTCGCCCCCACCGCGGAGAGGAACTCCTGGGCGAACGGCGTATCGAGGCCAGGCCGGGCGCCCTCGGCGAGGTCGACGACCGTGACATGGTGCTCACCGAACAGGTCCCGCACGATCTGCACGGCCTCCTCGCCCGACCTGCTGGGCGCGAACCGGTAGTTCACGTGCACGACGCACTCGTCGGGAATGACATTCGTCGCCACTCCCCCGCTGATCAGCACGGCGTTCAGTGCCTCGCGGTACACCAGCCCGTCCACGCGGACCTCCCGCGGCGTGTAGCGGGCGAGGGTCTCCAGGATCGGCGCCGCCTTGTGGATCGCGTTGTCGCCGACCCAGGGTCTGGCCGCGTGCGCGCGCAGCCCTGTCGTGCGCACGTCGACGCGGAGCGTCCCGTTGCAGCCGCCCTCGACCTCACCGCCGCTGGGCTCGCCGAGGATCGCGAAGTCCGCCTCGAGCAGATCGGGACGCTCGGCCGAGAGCCGCCGGAGCCCGTTCAGGTCGGAGGAGACCTCCTCATTGTCGTACCAGAGCCAGGTGATGTCGTAGCGCGGGTCGACGAGCTGCGGCGCGAGCGACAGCTGCACGGCGACGCCCGCCTTCATGTCGACCGTGCCGCGCCCCCACAGGTAGTCCACGCCGACGAGCGTCTCGAACCGGGTGGGCAGGTTGTCGTTCACGGGAACCGTGTCGATGTGGCCGGCGATGGCGACGCGCTTCTCGCGGCCCAGGTGCGTGCGGGCGACCACATTGTTGCCGACGCGGGTCACCTCGAGGTGGCCGAGCGCCCGCACGGCGTGCTCGATGGCGTCCGCCAGTTGCTTCTCGTTCCCGGAGACGGATTCGATGTCGCAGATGGCGCGGGTGAGGTCGACCGGGCCGGCCGTGAGGTCCAGAGGCACCCCACTAATCTAGAGCCATGCCCGCCGCCTCCACCGAAGCCGCCATGCCCGCCGACGCCTCAGCTCCCGAGGCGACTCACGCCTGGGGATACGGCTTGGTCACGGTCGCCGGCGATGGCACCGTTCTGGACACCTGGTACCCGAAGCCGCAGCTCGGCCGCCTGCCTGCCGGCCGCGAGCCGTGGATCGTTCCGGCCGAGCTCGAGGCGGCGACGGGCGAGGATGCGCGCCGCAACGTGCGCGTGGACGCCCGCGCCGTCGAGATCGACTTGAACGCGCCGATCGGCAGCACACCGGATGCCTACCTCCGGCTTCACCTGCTTTCCCACCTCCTGGTCGCCCCCAACGCGATCGTGCTGGACGGCCTCTTCGCGCACCTGCCGATCGTGGCCTGGACGAACGCGGGCCCGATGCACCCGGACGACTACGCGCGTCTGCGTCCGTCGCTGCAACGGGCGGGCATCCAGGCGAGCGGCATCGACAAGTTCCCGAGGCTCCTCGATTACGTCGTGCCCGAGAGGGTGCGGATCGCGGATGCCTCGCGCGTGCGCCTTGGCGCGCACCTCTCCCCCGGCACCACCGTGATGCACGAGGGCTTCGTCAACTACAACGCGGGCACGCTCGGCACCTCGATGATCGAGGGACGCGTCTCGCAGGGCGTCGTCGTCGGTGACGGATCCGACATCGGGGGTGGCGCCTCGATCATGGGTACGCTCTCCGGGGGCGGAACCGAGCGCGTCTCCATCGGTGAGCGCTCGCTGCTCGGCGCCAACAGCGGCATCGGCATCTTGATCGGCGACGACTGCGTCGTCGAGGCCGGCCTCTACGTCACCGCGGGCACGAAGGTCGTGGTGGTGGGATCCGCTCCGGATGCGTCTGGCCGCCAGCAGACGGTCAAGGCCGTCGAGCTCTCCGGGGTGCCGAACCTGCTGTTCCGCCGCAACTCGCTGACAGGGGCTGTGGAGGTGCTGCAGCGTCGCGGTGAGGGCATCCGTCTCAACGCGACGCTGCACGCCTAGGGCTTACTCCGGCCCTCGCTCCCGCCCCCGATAGCATGGCCGCTGGAGCAACACGAAGGAGTGATGTGGGCACCGATGCGCCGCGCCTGACCCGAAGGCATCCGATCTGGCGGTTTCTGGGCATACTGCTCGCCATCGTCGTGACGCTGGCCGTCGTCGTCGGCGTGCTCGGTTTCTGGACCGTCACCCGCTCGTTCCCGCAGACCACCGGCAGCCTCTCGATCCCGGGCCTGAAGGCTCGGGTCGAGGTGCGACGCGACGATGCGGGCATCCCGCAGATCACGGCATCCAACACGCACGACCTGTTCCTTGCAGAGGGCTACGTGCACGCTCAGGACCGGTTCTGGGAGATGGACTTCCGCCGGCACGTCACAGCAGGGCGCCTCAGCGAACTCTTCGGCAAGAGCCAGATCGGCACGGACGAGTTCATCCGCACGCTCGGCTGGCGGCGCGTAGCGGAGCAGGAGGTGAAGAACCTCGATCCCACCTCGCTCTCCTACTACCAGGCGTATGCGGACGGCGTGAACGCCTATCTGAAGGACCACAAGGGCGCAGACATCTCGCTCGAGTACGCGGTGTTGGGACTGCAGACGCCCGGCTACACGCCGGAGAAGTGGACGCCGGTCGACTCCGTCTCATGGCTCAAGGCCATGGCGTGGGATCTGCGCTCCAACCTCGAAGACGAGCTCGACCGCGCGCTGCTGGCCACGAAGCTCTCCCCCGACCAGATCGCACAGCTGCATCCGGAGTATCCGTACTCGTCGCATCCGACCATCACGGATGCCGGTGGTGGGGATGCCACGCGCGTCGACCCGACGACCTCCGCGGCGTCGACGGCCGCGCTGCTGGGCTCCGGATCATCCGGGTCGGGCACGAGCGCCGACGCCGCGGCGCACGACATCGCGACACTCGCGTCGAGGGTGCAGGCATCCGCCGCCGACGTTCCAGCCCTGCTCGGGATCAACAGCGATGACATCGGATCCAACTCCTGGGTCGTGGCGGGAGCCCACACCGCGACCGGCAAACCGCTCCTCTCGAACGACCCGCACCTCGGCCCGGCCGCGCCGAGCATCTGGTACCAGGTCGGGCTGCACTGCACTCGCGTGAGCGAATCCTGCCCGTTCGACGTCGCGGGCTTCAGCTTCTCAGGGCTTCCGGGGGTCGTGATCGGACACAACGGCCACATCGCGTGGGGGTTCACCAATCTCGGCCCCGATGTCACCGACCTCTACCTGGAGAAGCTGAGCGGCAAGGGCTACGAGTACGACGGCCAGGTGCTGCCGTTCACCACGCGCAAGGAGACCATCAAGGTCGCAGGCGGCAAGCCGGTGACCATCACGGTGCGATCGACGGTCCACGGTCCGATCGTGTCGGGAGGCGACTACGACACGATCGTGAAGAGCCACGAGAAGCCGTCAGGCGACACTCCAGGCGGCAAGTACGCGCTGTCGCTGGAATGGACGGCGCTCACGCCGGGCACGACGGCCGAGTCGATCTTCACCCTCGACAGGGCCACCGACTGGCAGGGCTTCCGCGACGCCGCCCGGCAGTTCGACGTGCCGGCGCAGAACCTGCTCTACGCCGACACCGAGGGGAACATCGGCTACCAGGCGCCTGGGATGATCCCGATCCGCAAGCAGGGCGACGGCACGACCATCACGCCCGGCTGGTCGAGCGCGTACGGCTGGAGCGGCTACATCCCGTTCGAGCAGCTCCCCAGCGTGTACAACCCGCCCAAGGGGTTCATCGTCACGGCGAACAACGCCGCCGTCGGCCCCGACTTCCCGGTGAACCTCACGAAGGACTGGGACGCCGGCTACCGCGCCGACCGCATCACGGCCGACCTCGAGAAGCTGATCGGCTCAGGCAAGAAGATCACCACGGCCGACCTGTCCAAGATCGACGCGGACACCTACGACCCCAACGCGGCCGCGCTGGTGCCCATCCTGAAGCGCGTGCAGCTCGACGAGGGAACCCGACGCGCCGTCGACCTGCTCGACCACTGGAACTACCGCGACGACGAAGACAGCGCCGCAGCGGCCTACTTCAACATCTTCTGGCGCAACCTCCTGCACGACGCGTTCGCCCGCAAGCTGCCGGCCGCGGCAGCGCCGGTCGGCGGCGACCGCTGGTTCCAGGTCGTCGACACGCTCGCGACCGACAAGGACTCCTCGTGGTGGGCCGACGAGGGACTAGGGGTGAACGACCGCGACGAGATGTTCGCATACGCGGCCGATCAGGCGTACCACGAGGCGGTGAAGCTCATGGGGCCGGAGATGTCCGATTGGAAATGGGGCGACATCCACACGCTCGAAGTCACCAACCAGAGCTTCGGCGAGTCGGGCATCGCGCCCATCGAGTGGCTGTTCAACCGGGGGCCGTACAAGCTGGGCGGCGCGTCATCGGTGGTGGATGCCGTCGGCTGGGATGCCTCGCAGGGCTACCAGGTGAACTGGGTTCCCTCGATGCGCCAGGTGATCGACCTGAGCGACTTCGACCGCTCCACCTGGATCAACCTCACCGGGGATTCGGGCCACGCGTTCAACCCGCACTACGTGGACCAGACACCGCTGTGGCAGCACAACCAGACCCGCCGATGGGCGTTCAGCCCGGGCGCCGTCGCGAAGTCGACGCAGGACACCCTGACGCTGACCCCGGGCTCGTAGTCCATGCGCGCAGTTCAGGCCGCAGCAGCCCCACACGGCCGCCAGAGCGGCAGAAAACGTTTCCTGTCCTGAACTGGACACAAGGTTCTTGGGCACAAGAGCCTTGTGCAGAGAGCCTTGGGCACAAGAGCGCAAGATCCTGCGGATGCCCCAGTTGAGGGGTGGCGCCGAGGGCTCAGCGCTCGGAGGGGTAGTCCCGCTCCGGCTCGCCCACGTAGAGCTGCTGCGGGCGACCGATCTTCGTCGCGGGGTCCGCGTTCAGCTCGCGCCAGTGCGCGATCCATCCGGGAAGACGACCGATCGCGAACAGCACGGTGAACATCCGTGTCGGGAAGCCCATCGCCTTGTAGATCACCCCGGTGTAGAAGTCCACGTTCGGGTAGAGCTTGCGCTGGCTGAAGTACTCGTCGTCGAGGGCGATCTGCTCGAGCTCCTTGGCGATGTCGAGCAGCGGGTCGTGCACGCCGAGGTCTTGCAGCACGGCATCCGCGCTCTCCTTGACGAGCTTGGCGCGCGGGTCGTAGTTCTTGTACACCCGGTGGCCGAAGCCCATCAGGCGAACGCCGTCTTCCTTGTTCTTCACCCGCTCGACGTAGCGGTGCACGCTCTCGCCCGAGTCACGGATCTTCGCCAGCATGTCGAGCACCGCCTCGTTGGCGCCGCCGTGCAGCGGCCCGTAGAGCGCGTTGATGCCGGCCGAGATCGAGGCGAACAAGTTCGCCTGCGTCGACCCCACGAGACGCACCGTCGAGGTGGACGCGTTCTGCTCGTGATCCGCGTGCAGGATGAGCAGCCGCTCCAGCGCCTTCGACACCGTCGGGTTGACCTCGTACGGCTCCGCCAGAGTGCCGAAGTTCAGGCGCAGGAAGTTGTCGACGAAGCTCAGCGAGTTGTCCGGGTAGAGGAACGCCTGGCCGAGGCTCTTCTTGTGCGCGTACGCCGCGATGACGGGCAGCTTGGCGAGCAGCCGGATGGTGGAGAGCTCGACCGCCTCCGGGTCGCTGATGCTCAGCGAGTCCTGGTAGAACGTGCCGAGCGCTGAGACCGCACTGGAGAGCACGGACATCGGATGCGCGTCATGCGGCAGTGCTCCGAAGAAGCTGCGCAGATCTTCGTGCAGCAGGGTGTGACGGCGGATGCGCTCGTCGAAGTCGCCGAGTTCGTCCTCGGTCGGAAGCTCGCCGTGGATGAGCAGCCACGCCACCTCGAGGAAAGTGGAGTTCGCGGCGAGCTGCTCGATCGGATACCCGCGGTAGCGGAGGATGCCGGCGTCGCCGTCGATGAACGTGATCTCCGAGCGGGTGGCAGCCGTGTTCACGAAGCCGTAGTCGAGAGAGGTGAGGCCGGTCTGCTTCGTGAGCGTCGAGATGTCGATGCTCGAGGCGCCGTCCACACTGGGCAGGATGGGGAACTCGGCTGTACCGCCTGGGTACGTCAGAGTGGCTCGCGTATCGCCGTCCCCTCCGTCGTGACCACCTGCGTTCACTCGAGCCTCCTCACAAGCACCGCCAAAGTTCGTGCCAGTACAGCCTACGGGCAAAGGTGGTCCACTGTCGTACCCGCCAACGACGGCCCGCTTCGGTGCAGTGAAACCGCAAAATCGGCGATCGGATGCCTCGCTCGACAGGACTCAGAGCGCCGCGAGCCGCTCGGCGGCTGCGTCGATCCGCTCGTCGGTCGCGGTGAGCGAGAATCGCACGTGCTGCGGGAAGTGGTCGCCGTAGAAGACGCCGGGACCGGCCAGTACGCCCACGTCGGCGAGCCTGCCCATGGTGGTCCAGGCATCCTCTCCCGCCGTCGCCCAGAGGTAGAGCCCCGCCTCGCTGTGGTCGATGCGGAACCCGGATGCCTGCAGCGCCGGCTTGAGCACGTCGCGACGACGCCGATAGCGCTCGACCTGCTCGCGCACGGCCTCGTCGTCGCCGAGTGCCACGACCATGGCGCTCTGCAGCGGTGCCGGAAGCATCAGCCCTGCGTGCTTGCGCACCGTGAGAAGCTTGGCCATCAGTGCCGGGTCGCCCGCCACGAACGCCGCCCGGTATCCGGCCATGTTCGACTGCTTGCTCAGCGAGTACACCGACAGCACACCAGAGAGGTCGTCGGCCACCACGCGCGGATCCAGGATGCTCGGCACCGGCTCCGTTGCCCACCGGCCGTCCCAGCCGAGTTCGGCGTAGCACTCGTCGTTCGCGATCACCGCGCCCAGCTCCCGTGCCCGCGCTACGGCTGCGCTCAGGAATTCCTCGTCGAGCACGCGGCCATCGGGATTGCCCGGCGAGTTCAACCAGACCAGCCGCGTGCCCTCCGGCCACTCGGCGGGATCGTCGGATGCCACTGCCGTCGCCTGCACGATCGCCGCCCCGATCGCGTACGTCGGGTATGCAGCCCGCGGGTGCACGACGACGTCGCCAGGCCCCAGTCCGAGCAGCACGGGCAGGAGAGCGACGAGTTCCTTCGACCCGATCGTCGGCAGCACGTTGGCAGCGGTGAGACCCGGCACTCCCCTGCGCCGCAGGAACCACGAGACGATGGCGTCGCGCAGTTCGGGGGTACCGGCCGTCTGCGGGTAGGCGTGGGCATCCGTCGCCTCGGCGAGCGCCCGGCGAACGGGTTCGGGGGTCGGATCGACCGGCGAGCCGATCGAGAGGTCGACGATGCCGTCCGGATGCCTGCGGGCGCGCTGCGCGTACGGCGCCACCAGGTCCCAGGGATAGTCGGGCAGCTCGGGGCGGGTCACGTTCAGTGGTTCTGCGGCGGAAGCGCCGCCACCAGCGGGTGGTCCTTCGGGATCACGCCCACCTTGGCTGCACCGCCCGGCGACCCGATGTCGTCGAAGAACTCCACGTTCGCGCGGTAGTAGTCGCTCCACACCTCGGGCAGGTCGTCTTCGTAGTAGATCGCCTCGACCGGGCACACCGGCTCGCAGGCGCCGCAGTCGACGCACTCATCGGGGTGGATGTACAGAGTGCGCTCGCCCTCATAGATGCAGTCCACCGGGCATTCGTCGACGCAGGCTCTGTCCTTGACGTCCACGCACGGCAGTGCGATGACATAGGTCACTTCTCCACTGGCTCCTCTCGGGCTTCTTGAGCGCCATGCCAGTTTAGGCGGATCGACGCGACTCGCAGACCAGCCGACGACATGCAGGGAAACGCGGGCGGCTCAGGATGCCCGCAACCGCTTGGCACCGCCGGGCCAGGCTACAGCGAGCAGCGCGATGACCACCGCGCCGGCCATCCAGATCCAGCCCAGCACGCTGTTCATGATGAGCACGGAACCGCCGAAGCTGCGCTGCGACAACACCGCGATCGCGATGAGGCCGCCGAGCGCGGCGCAGGCGGTGTAGAGGCGTCCGTCGCTCAGGAGCCGGATGCCCGCCAGCAGGCACGCGAGCGCGAGCAGCGCGACCACGATGCCCCACGGCAGCTGCCGGGTGCCGATGGTGGCGCTGTGCACGACCGTGCCGAGCATGCCGAACACGAGTCCGACGATGCCGAGGATCACGGCGGTGAGCGTGCGCAACAGCATGGCGCAATATTACGGGGGCGCCCGCCCGCGGCGGGGAACGAGTGGACAGCCCGACCCGTTCGTGCTTACAGTCGATGCGGGTAAGGTTAGCCTTACCGAAGTCCCTCCCAACGAATCCGAAGGCTCCGCTGTGCTCGCAACCCTGGTCATCGGCCTTCGCGAAGGCCTCGAGGCCGCGCTCATCGTCGGCATCATCGCCGCATTCCTCAAGCGCAACGGGGCGTCGCTGAGACCGATGTGGTTCGGCGTATCGGCGGCTCTGGCCCTGAGCATCGCGGTCGGATTCATCCTGCAGGCGATCGAGGCGAGCCTCCCCCAGGCCGCTCAGGAGGGAATGGAGACGATCATCGGCGCCATCGCCGTGATCTTCGTCACCACGATGATCGTCTGGATGAAGAAGAACTCCCGCGGCATGAAGAAGGAGCTGGAGCGGGAGGCGGCAGCGGCGCTCGGCTCGGGAACGACGTGGGCGCTGGCAGGGATGGCCTTCCTCGCGGTGCTGAAGGAGGGATTCGAGACCTCCGTCTTTCTGCTGGCCACGTTCCAGGCATCCACCAGCGCCGGCGCTGCTGCCCTCGGAGCCGTCATCGGCATCGCGGCCGCGGTCGCGATCGGCATCGGCCTGTACACCGGCGGAGTGCGGCTCAACCTATCGCGGTTCTTCACCGTGACCGGCATCTTCCTGGTCTTCGTCGCTGCGGGGCTCATCGTCACCACGCTGCGCACCGCGCACGAGGCGGGATGGATCTCGTTCGGGCAGCAGCCCACCGTCGACCTCTCCTGGCTCGCCCCCGCCGGGTCGGTACAGGCGGCACTCATCACGGGCGTGCTCGGCATCCCGGCCGACCCGCGGGTCGTCGAGGTGCTCGGCTGGGTGCTCTACGTGGTCCCCGTTCTCGCCTACTCGCTGTGGCCGAAACGGCTGAAGCTCGCCGGCCGCTTCGCACAGAGGGCGATGTTCCTTGCAGCCGCCGTGCTCGGGGCCGCCGCGATCGTGCTCGCCGTCGCGGTACCGATGGGGTCACGACCGGATCTGCCGTCCATCGTTCCGCTCACGGGCGGCGGAACCGCGTCCTTCCAGCCGCAGGGCGACAGCGCCCGGCTCGTCGTCGCGAAGCACGATGCGGCGACCTTCCGCTTCACCGTACCCGAGCCGACGTCGCACGAGGGCGCCGACCGGTCCTGGACCTCCACCACGACCACGCATCCCACCGATCGCCCTGCCTCACTGGACCTCGACGCGCTCGTGCAGTTGAACGGCGGCCGGATTCCGGTGGGTATCGACCCGGTTCGCGCTCCCGGCCCCTACTCGGCCTCCTGGACGACCACCACGTCGGTCACGGCCTACACGCTCGGCGATGGACTCGTGGATGCCTCGAGCCGGGCGCGCACGGTCGTCACGATCTCCGGCGGTGGCCTCGCTGCACCCCGCTCGTTCGCCGTCGACGGCGGGCGCGGTGCGTGGACGGTGAAGCCGGCCGCCGTCGCGGCGTCCAGTGATGCGATCCGGGCGGCGCTGGCATCCGCTCGCGAGGCGGTGCTGTGGAAGCTCTGGCTCCCGCTCGTCTTCGCGATCGCCGCGATCGTGCTCGCACTACGCGGCATCCGCGCCCGGCGCTGGCTCTCGGCGAGGGCGGATGCGGCCCTTCACTCGGACTCCCCTGCTGCCGCGCCGAGCGTCCCTGCGGCCGCAGCGCAGCCCACGACCCCCACCGACGTCGCCCGATCGACGGCGTCCTGACCTCACCGGAGTACAACGAATGCAGCCCAGTAGCCGTCGTCGCATCAGCGTCGGCACGACCGTCGCCGCGGTGATGAGTGCCACTCTCCTGCTCGCGGGATGCGCATCAGATGACAGCGCGGCCAAGCCGTCTGCCTCCGGTGCCTCCCAGGTGAAGATCACGCTCGCGAACGACGGTTCGGCGGATGCCTGCAGCATGGACCACGCATCGGCACCGGCCGGTCCCATCACCTTCACGGTGCACAACGAGAGCGCTACGGGCATCACCGAGGTCGAGCTGCAGAGCGATCAGCGGATCATCGGGGAGAAGGAGAACCTCGCGCCGGGACTGAAGCCGGTGAGCTTCACGCTCACGCTCGGCGGAGGCACGTACACGCTGTACTGCCCCGGCGGCAAGAACGAGAACCTCACGTTCACGGTCACCGGCAAGGCCTCCACGCAGAAGACCGGAAGCGTGCAGACGCTTCTGAAGCAGGGCGCGACGGACTACGCAGGGTACGTCGACGACCAGCTCGCCGGTCTCGTGCAAGGCGTCGCCGGTCTGAAGTCGGCTGTGGACGCGGGCGACGTCAGCGCCGCGGAGCAGGCGTACGGAAAGGCGCGTCCGTTCTACGAGCGCATCGAGTCCGACGTGGACGGGTTCGTGCTGCCCGGCACGAAGGCCAATGACAACGCCGGCAACCTGGACTACCTGATCGACATGCGGGCATCCAACCTCGACGACTCCGTCGGATGGCACGGGTTCCACGCCATCGAACGCGACATGTGGCAGAACGGGGCGATCACCGACAGCACGAAGCAGCTCGCCGCTGAGCTGCAGAAGAACGTCACCACGCTGGCCGGGCTCGCGAAGTCGCTGGACTACAAGCCGGAAGACCTCGCGAACGGCGCAGCCGGCCTGCTCGAAGAGGTGCAGTCGTCGAAGATCAAGGGCGAGGAAGAGGCATACAGCCACACCGACCTGGTCGACTTCGCCGCGAACGTCGAGGGCTCGCAGCAGGCATTCGAGTACCTGAAGCCCGGGCTCACGAAGATCGACTCGGGCCTCACTTCGCAGATCGCGACGCAGTTCGACAAGGTCAACGCGATGCTCGACACCTACCGCGACCCCGCCGCCGTCGGCGGCTACAAGACCTACACGCCCGAGCTCCGCGCAAGCGACGCGAACACGCTCAGCCAGGCGGTGCAGGCCCTGCAGGACCCGCTCTCCCGCCTCGCCGAGAAGGTCGCGACCGCGCAATGACCGGCGTGCCAGAGCCGCGGGAGCAGACCGCACGCCAGAATCCCGACGAGACCTCGCACGTCAGCCGACGTGGTCTGTTCGCCATGGGCGCCGGCGGTCTCGCCGTCGGTGCGCTGGCCGGTGTGGGAGGAACGCTCGCCGCCCAGGCGCTGACGCCGAAGGAACAGGGCGACGCGGTCGACGCCGCCCTGAGCTACCCGTTCTACGGCGGTGGGCATCAGGCGGGCATCCGCACCGAGCCGCAACGGCACTGCGTCTACATGACCTTCGACGTGGATGCCGGCAGCACGGCGACGGATCTCCAGTCCCTGTTCGCGAGGTGGTCGGCCGGCATCGCACAGCTCATGCAGGGCAAGCCGGTCGGCCTCGTACAGCCCACCCGTCCCGGCGCCGTGCCGCAGGACACCGGCGAGGCGGCCGATCTCAGCCCCAACGCCCTCACCGTCACGCTCGGACTCGGGCCCGACCTCTTCGACGACCGTTTCGGGCTGGCCGCCAAGAAGCCGAAGCTGCTCGCCCACCTGCCCGAATTGCCCAGCGACAACCTGCAGAAGGCGCTGACCGGCGGAGACCTCAGCCTGCAGGCGTGCGCGGAGGACCCGCAGGTGGCGTACCACGCCATCCGCGACCTCGCACGCATGGGCCGCGGCACCGTGAGCACCCGATGGACGGTCATGGGGTTCGGGCGCGCCTCGGCCGGTCCGAATCAGACCACGCCGCGCAACCTGATGGGGTTCAAGGACGGCACCCGAAACATCCGCTCAGACGACGAGTACCGGGACTTCGTCTGGCTCGGCGACGACGCAGGATGGATGTCCGGCGGCAGCTACCAAGTCGCCCGCAAGATCCAGATGAACATCGAGATCTGGGATGCCGATCGCATCGGCGACCAACAGACCGTCTTCGGCCGCAGCAAATCCGAGGGCGCGCCGCTGACCGGGACCAAGGAGTTCGACACGCCGGACTTCGCCAAGACGGCGCACGGCGAGCACGTCATCGCGCAGAACTCGCACGTCGCGCTGGCCGCCCACGAGAACAACGGCGGCGTCAAGATCCTGCGCCGCTCCTACAACTACACCGACGGCATCAATCAGTTCGGGCAGCTGGACGCCGGCCTCATGTTCATCGCGTACATGAACGATCCGGCGCACTTCGTGAAGCTGCAGACGCGGCTGGGGTCGTACGACCGGCTCAACGAGTACATCTCCCACATCGGGTCGGCGGTGTTCGCCGTTCCGCCGGCGCCCGAACCAGGACACTTCCTGGCGGAGCAGCTCTTCGCTTAGCTACTTCTTCTCGGTCACCGTGTAGTTGGCGACCCACTTGTCGGACGAGTCCTTCGCTATGACCACGAGCACCGAGTACGGGTCCTTCGTGAACGACGACGTGCCGCCCTTGTCGGTCTTGTTGTTCAGATCCTGCTGAAAGCCGGCGTTAGTGAACTGCGTGTTCACCGCATCGATGGCATCCGGGCCGCTGACCTTGATGGTCACGTTCCAGATCTTGCCGTCGGATGACCCGACCGACGCACCGTAGACGACGTCACCCTGAGCCAGCGGCACGGCTTTCGGGAAGTCCGCGGGCACGGACTTGCCGCCGAGGTCGACGTGACCGTGCGTCACGTTCTTCACCAGGCCCTGCACGCTGCATCCCGACAGCGCGGCTGTCGACCCGAAGGCCAGCAGCACGGTGAGCGGAACGGCGACCAGAGCGCGACGGGTGCGGATCATCCTGACTCCAGTGCTCGACGCCGGCGTAGAGCCGACATCGGTAAGGTAGCGCGGCCCGCTGCGAGGGCATCCCTCATTCCAAGCATTCCTCAAGGTTGAACTGATGCCTGCCACAGGCGACGCCCGGCCCGGGGCGCCCCGGCTCAGCTAAAGCGATTCGCGCTTCAGACGGGCGGCTGCACGGCCGCGCGTCTGCTGGTCCAGCTCGACCTTGCGGATGCGCACCGCCTCCGGCGTCACCTCGACGCACTCGTCTTCGCGGGCGAACTCGAGCGACTCCTCGAGCGTGAGCTGGCGGGACGGCGTCATCGACTCGAACGTGTCGGCCGTCGAGGAACGCATGTTGGTGAGCTTCTTCTCCTTGACGATGTTCACGTCCATGTCGTCGGCGCGGGAGTTCTCCCCCACGACCATGCCCTCGTACACCTCGTCGGTCGGGTTCACGAAGAACGTCATGCGCTCCTGCAGCTGGATGATCGCGTAGGCCGTCACCGAGCCTGCCCGGTCGGCCACGATCGAGCCGTTGCTGCGCGTGACGATGGACCCTGCCCACTCGTCGTATCCGTGCGAGATGGCGTTCGCGATTCCCGTGCCACGCGTCAGCGTGAGGAACTCGGTGCGGAATCCGATCAGGCCGCGCGAGGGCACGATGAACTCCATGCGCACCCAGCCGGTGCCGTGGTTCGACATCGATTCCATGCGGCCCTTGCGTCCGGCCAGCAGCTGCGTGATGGCGCCGAGGTGCTCCTCCGGCGCGTCGATGGTGAGGTGCTCGTACGGCTCGAAGGTCTTGCCGTCCACCTTCTTCGTGACCACCTGGGGCTTACCGACCGTGAGCTCGTAGCCCTCGCGGCGCATCTGCTCGACCAGGATGGCCAGCGCGAGCTCTCCGCGCCCCTGCACCTCCCAGGCATCCGGGCGTCCGATGTCGAGCACGCGCAACGACACGTTGCCGACGAGCTCGCGGTCCAGGCGGTCCTTCACCATGCGTGCGGTGAGCTTGTGCCCCTTGACCTTGCCCACGAGCGGCGACGTGTTCGTGCCGATCGTCATCGAGATCGCCGGGTCGTCGACGTGGATCGCGGGCAGCGGGCGCACGTCGTCGGGGTCGGCGAGCGTGTCGCCGATCATGATGTCGGCGAAGCCGGCGACCGCGACGATGTCGCCGGGGCCGGCGCTCTCCGCCGGGTAGCGGTCCAGCGCCTTCGTCATCAGCAGCTCGGTGACCCGCACGCTGTGCACGTCGCCGTCGTGACGAACCCAGGCGACCGTCTGGCCCTTCTTGATCGTGCCGTTGAAAACGCGCAGCAGGGCGAGGCGGCCGAGGAACGGCGAGGCGTCCAGGTTCGTGACGTGCGCCTGCAGCGGGGCTTCGTCGTCGTAGGTCGGCGCCGGAATGTGCGTGAGGATCGCGTCGAACAGCGGCTCGAGGTCGGGGCTGTCCGGCAGCTCGCCGTTCGCGGGTTCGGCGGCGGATGCCCGCCCCGCCTTGCCCGACGCATACACGACGGGCACGTCGAGGATCGCGTCCAGGTCGAGGTCCGGCACATCGTCGGAAAGGTCGGAGGCGAGGCCGAGCAGCAGGTCCTGGCTCTCGTGCACGACCTCGGCGATGCGGGCATCCGGCCGGTCCGTCTTGTTCACCGCGAGGATGACCGGCAGCTTCGCCTCCAGCGCCTTGCGCAGCACGAAACGGGTCTGCGGCAGCGGTCCCTCACTGGCATCCACCAGCAGCACGACGCCATCGACCATGGAGAGACCGCGCTCCACCTCGCCGCCGAAGTCGGCGTGGCCGGGGGTGTCGATCACGTTGATCGTGACCGGGGTGCCGTTCGCGTGCTTGCCGTTGTACGAGATCGCCGTGTTCTTGGCGAGGATCGTGATCCCCTTCTCGCGCTCCAGCTCGTTCGAGTCCATCGCACGCTCTTCGACGTGCGCGTGCTCGGCGAAGGAGTGGGTCTGGTTCAGCATGGCGTCGACGAGCGTCGTCTTGCCGTGGTCGACGTGGGCGACGATCGCGACGTTGCGCAGATCGTCACGGGAGCGGATGGCCATGGCTGTAGTCCTCGCGTGCAGAGATGAAGTGGATGCCTTCCCGCGCCTGAGCGGTCAAGCCGAAGTCGGATGCGTCGCCTCACGCACCAGGTGCGGGCGGGCACGACGAAAGGGGCGGGAGAACCCCGCCCCTCACGAGTCTACCGCGACCCGCTCAGTCGGTCGGCCGCTTCTCGTCCGGTTCCGGCTCCTCGCCGCCTCCGCCGTAGCCGGCCGCCGCCGGATACTGCTGGGGCTCCGCGTATTCGCCCGCCTCCGGGTGCAGCGCCTTGTTGTCGTACTCGTCGCTGCCCGCCGCCAGGATGCGCGCACGCAGTTCGCGCCGCTCCCTCTGCACCTCAGGGTCGGGAAGCGGCACGGCAGCGATGAGGCGCTGCGTGTACGGATCCTGCGGGTTGCGCAGGATCTCGTCGCGCGTTCCCACCTCGGCGAGACGCCCGAGGTGCATGACCGCGATGCGGTCGGCGAGCACGTCGATGACGGCGAGGTCGTGCGTGACGAAGAGGCAGGCGAACTGGAACTCGGCCTGCAGGTTCTTGATCAACTCGAGCACCGTCGCCTGGACGGAGACGTCGAGCGCCGACGTCGGCTCGTCGGCGATCAGCAGCTCGGGGTGCAGCGAGATGGCACGCGCGATGCCGACGCGCTGTTTCTGGCCGCCGGAGAGCTCGTGCGGGTAGCGGGACCGGTAGGCGGTGGGCAGTTCGACGCTGTCGAGCAGGCCCTGCACCTCCCTCTCGAGCGCTCGGCCCTTGAGACCCTTCGCCAGCAGCAACGGCTCACCGATCGACTGGCCGATCGTCATGCGCGGGTTCAGCGACGACGCGGGGTCCTGGAACACGATGCCGGCGTTCTTGTGCACCTGCCGAACGCGCTTGCGATTCCACGTCGAGAGGTTCACGCCCGTCACGTTGAGCTCACCCGCCGTCACCGGCAGGAGCCCGATGGCGGCACGGCCGAGCGTTGTCTTGCCGGATCCGGACTCGCCGACCAGACCCATCACCTCACCCTTGTGCACGGTGAGGTCGACCCCGTCGATCGCCCGGAACGCCTTCACGCGGCCGTGGCCTGGGTACTCGATGACGATGTTCTTGAACTCGAGGACCTTCTCGCGGGTGTCGAGTTCGGCCGCGACCTCGCGAGCCTCCTCGAGCGCACGCTCGTTCACCTCGATCTGCTCCAGCAGACCCGTCGGGGTGTCGTCCTCAGCCAGGGCGGCCGCGGCCAGCGCCACGGTGACGTCGATCTCCTGACCCTCGGCGCCCTGGCCGAGGTGCGGGACGGCATCCAGCAGGGCGATGGTGTAAGGATGCTTCGGCTCGCGGAAGATCTGCAGCGTGGGTCCGGCCTCGACCACCTCGCCGCGCCGCATGACCGCGACGTGATCGGCGAGGTCGGCGACGACGCCCATGTCGTGCGTGATCAGCAGCACGGCGGAGTCGAGCTTGTCGCTCAGGTTGCGGATCAGGTCGAGGATCTCGGCCTGCACCGTCACATCCAGTGCCGTCGTCGGCTCATCGGCGATCAGCAGACCGGGGTCGCACGCGATCGACTGGGCGATCATGGCGCGCTGCCGCTGTCCGCCGGAGAGCTGGTGCGGGTACGAGTTGAACGCCTTCACCGGATCGGGCAGCTCGACGAGCCCGAGCAGCTCGATCGCGCGCTCCCTCGCCTCGTGCGGTGAGATGCCGTAGTGGATGCGCAGGGTCTCCACGATCTGGAACCCGACGGTGAGCACGGGGTTCAGGGCCGTCATCGGCTCCTGGAAGATGACCGCGATGTCCTTGCCTCGGATGCCGCGCATCTGCGACGCGGGCAGACCGCGCAGCTCGCGTCCGTTCAGCTTGATCGAGCCGCTGACTCGGCTGTTCGGCGGCAGCAGATCGAGTACCGACATCGAGCTGACGCTCTTGCCGGAGCCGGACTCGCCGACGAGCGCCATGACCTCGCCGCGCTTGATCGAGTAGTTGAGCTTCTTGACCGCGGGAACCCAGACGTTGTCCACGGCGAAGTCGACACTGAGGTCGGAGACCTGCAGAACGGGGGTGTTGTTCTCCGGTGCCATCAGACGGCGGCCCCTTCTCGGCCGGTGGGCCGTATTCCAAGTCGTCCACGGCCAGTGAGCCGCGTCACGAGTCCTCGTGCGGTCCGGGTCGCGGGCGGCACGTGCACGGAAGCGTAAGCGGATGCTGCCACCATGGATCCATGCATTCTTCCGCGGCCGTCGACCGTGATGTTTTCGTTTCGAGATTCAACCGCGTGCTCGCGGTCATCGTGTGGGCCCTGGACGCCTTCGTCCTGGTGGGCTACGTGTGGATCCACGGCGGCCTGCGCGATCCCTTCGCGATCGTTCCGGTCGCCCTGGTCGCTCTGCTGGCGTGGGTGGCGCTGTGGCGTCCGAGCATCCGGATCGACGACGACGGCATCCGTGTGGTCAACGTCTTCCGCACCATCACGGTGCCGTGGCCGGCGCTCATCCACATCGACACCAAGTTCGCGCTGACCCTCTTCACGCCCGGGCACCGCTACAGCGTCTGGGCGGCGCCGGCTCCCGGTCGCACCGGAGCGGCCATGGCCGCCCGCAAGCAGGAACGCGGACGCGTCGAGATGGCGCCGGTGAACGAGGACGGAAGCATCCGCCCCGGAGACCTGATCGCGAGCGAGTCGGGCCAGGCGGCCTACCTCATCCGCGAGCGATGGGCGCGCCTGCGTGACGCCGGACGGATCGACGCCGGCATCGCTGACGCGACGCCCGTCGATGTCGACGTGCACTGGTGGCTGAACGGCATCATGGGCGCCCTGCTGGTCGCCACCGTGCTCGTTTTCGTGCTCTGAGTCGATCCGGGTCGACAGAACGGTCATCGGGCACCGGTCCCGCTGCCCGGCGATCCGTCCCCGGAACCCGTCGATGCTCCTCCGCTCACCGGTGGCTCGGCGGCAGCTACCGCTGCCTGCGCCTGCGCCGCCTCTTCCTCCGTCGGCTCCGGCTCACGCGTGCGCTTCAGGCTGAAGCGCTGCTGACGCGGGTCGAAGGCCTCGCGAAGACCGTCTCCCACGAAGTTCACGCAGAGCGCGAGAAGCACGATGAAGAACGCCGGCCACCAGAACAGCCACGGCCGCGTGGTGAACGCGCTCTGGTTCTGACTGATCAGAAGACCGAGCGACGAGTCCGGCGGCTTGATGCCGAAGCCGAGGTAGCTGATCGCGGTCTCGAGAAGGATGGCCGCGGCGATCAACAGCGTCGACGCGACGATGACGACGCCGATCGCGTTCGGCAGGATGTGCCGGAAGATGATGCGCGCATCCGAGGCGCCTGCAACCCGTGCGGCTTCCACGAACTCCCGCTCACGAAGCGCGAGGAACTCGCTTCGAACGAGGCGGGCGATCACCATCCAGGAGACGAAGGCGAGGAGCACCGCCAGGCCCAGAGCGCCGAGGCCGCCCGCCGTGCGTCCGACGATCGCGCCGATGACGAGAGCGGGAATCACGATGAAGATGTCGGTGATGCGCATCAGCACCGCGTCGACCCAGCCCCTGAAGTAGCCGGCGATGGCGCCGACGATGACACCGATGACGGTGGCGACGACACCGAGCACGACCATCACGAGAACCGAGTTCTGGATGCCGCGCATGGTCAGCGCGAAGTAGTCCTTGCCGATGCGGTCTTGTCCGAACGGATGCTCGCCGAGGTTGAACGGCCACAGCTGCAACGTAGGCGCTCCCTGGTTGACCTGCGGATTGAGCTGCGTGTAGCTGTAGTGCCACCATCCGTGGATCGGTCCGAGACCGATGGCCGAGATGGAGAACACCAGAACCGCCACATAGACGATCAGCGCAGCGACCGCGACCTTGTTCTTCAGGAAGCGGCGGAAGATGATCCGGCCTTGGCTCTGGCCCTTCTCGGCCTTCTCCGTCTCGGCGAGTTCGAAGCCGTCGCTCACGCCGGGCTCGGGCAGATTTCCCTGAATAGTGCTCATGCGGCCACCTCCGCGGCCAGAAGTCTCGTGAGCTTCCGCTGAATGCTCGCCCGGGTCATCGCACACGCACCCGAGGATCGAGCGCCGAGTAGGTCAGGTCGGCGAGGAAGTTGAACGTGATGGCGGTGATGGCGACGACGATGAAGTAGCCCATGATCGGATTCACGTCTGTTCGGAACAGGCCGGCGATGAACAGCTGCCCCATGCCGCTGATGCTGAAGATGTACTCCGTGATCACGGCACCACCCAGCAGCGCTCCCATGTCGGTGGCGACGAGCGTCGTGATGGGGATCAGCATGTTGCGGAACGCGTGACGCACGATCACCGTCCGTTCCGGCAGACCCTTCGCCCGCGCGGTTCGCACATAGTCCTGGTTCAGCACCTCCAGCATCCCGGACCGCGAGTAACGCGTGTAGCCGGCGAAGCTGATCAGGAGCAGGCTCATGGTCGGCAGCAGGAAGTGCGTGAACGTGTCGAGACCGGTGATCCAGACGTCGCCGTTCAGGCCAGGTGTGCCAGCGCCCACGGTGGCCAGTGGGCGGTCGTTCGTGAGATCCATGTACGCGGGCCACGACCGCATCAGACGGTCGAGCACGACGACGCCCGAGGTGAGGAACGCGGTCAGTGCGCCGATGCGCATCATCAGGCCACGGTCGTAGCCGCCGACGAAGAAGCCGACGAGCAGCCCGACTCCGATCGCCACGACAGCGAGGATGATCAGGGTCCCGAAGCTCGACATGTTCAGCAGCCACTGCAGGCCGAAGTAGCAGGCGATCGCGATCACCGCCGTGACACCGCCGGTGATCCACGCCTTGCGGTTGCGCGTGCCCGCCAGGAGCGCGACGACACCGTAGGCGATCGCCGCGCAGAAGATGATCACGACCACGGGTCCCAAGGACGGCTTGATGAACCACTGGGTCACCGACATGTACCACAGGATCAGCGCGGTCACCGCGCCTGCGATCAAGAAGGTGATGACGCGCTTCCGGAAGTTGCCGCCCGCAACGAGCTGCACGACGAGGCCGACCACGATGCCCCAGACGGCAAGCGCAAGAGGCGACAGCGTGGGATCGGCGAGGAAGTTGTTGTAGCCCAGCGCGATGAAGCTCTTCAGCAGCACCGCGATGAGGAACGACGGCAACGAGAACAGGAAGAAGCTCACCAGCGTGATCGAGTAGTCGAAGCCGCTGAAGGCGCGCAGAGCGGTGATGATGCCCAGCGCGACGCCGAGAACGACAGCGAGCACGAAGGCCAGCGTGACGAGCTGGATCGTCGCCAGAGTCGCCTGCGGCAGGAGCTGGGTGACCGCCTGGTTCTGGAACGTCGTTCCTAGATCGCAGCCTCCACCGACGGGAACGATGCATCGGGCGACGCCGCCGAGCCAGAGCAGCCAGCGAACGGGCGCAGGCAGATCGAGGTGCTGCGTGTGGATGCGGGTTTCGATGAGGGCTTGCTTGTTGGGGGAATTGCTGCCTTCGAGATCCTGAAGCGGATCACCGGAATTGGCCGCGAGCACATACATGATGAACGACGCGGCGATGAAGACCAGGATTGAGACGCCGATGCGTCTCGCAATGTAACTCACCATTGGTTTGGGGAACCTCTACTTCACGGAGGCGGGAACGCATGCGCGGCGTCGTTGCCACGGGCTGCCTCCAGATACTACGCCGAGACGGCTGGGCCCAGCGACGGGGCGCCGGTCCAATGGACACGGCGCCCCGCGCGACTGAGTGATCTTAGCCGTTCAGTCCGAGCCTGAAAGCTACTTGCTCCAATCCCAGACGTTCCAGACGATACCCGTCTGACCACCGAACCAGCCGACGCCCTTGAGCTTCGAGCTGGTGGCGAAGACGCCAGGCAGCTGGAACAGCGGCAGGCCGTAGAAGTTGGTGAAGGCGATCTTGTCCAGCTGGAACTTGATCGACTGCAGCTTCTTCGGGTCCAGAGTCGTCTGCGACTGGTTGGCCAGCGTGTTCGCCTCGGGAATGTTGAAGTTGTTGTAGTTCGACCCGTTGCCGGTCTGGAACAGCTGCGGCAGTGCCGCGTTGCCCACACCGGGGTTGATCCAACCGAACAGCGACGCGTCGTAGGCGCCACCAGGGAGCAGCGAGCTCCACTGCGGCGAACCACCGTCGACCACATTGAAGCCGGCCTTCGCAGCCGACGACTGGATGGCCTGGAACGAGTCCACGCGGTTCGGGTTGCCCGTGTTGTAGAGGATCTTCACGGTCGGCGTCTTGCCGGCGAGGAGCTGCTTCGCCTTGTCGATGTCGACCTTGTCGAACTCGCTGGAGCCGTTCTGCTTCACCGACTCGTCATATCCGGCCTGCGACGGCAGGAAGATCTGCGAGTCGAGCACCTTGGCCTTCGGGTTGATCGGCGTGATGATCGCGTTCAGGATGTCCTGACGCGGGATCGTGAGCAGGAACGCCTCGCGCACCTTCGGGTCACTGAACACCGGCGACTTGAAGTTCAGGTCGAGGTGGTCGTATGCGACCTGGTCACCCGTGATGGTCTTGACCCCGGAAGCCGCCTTCAGCGCCTTCAGCGTGTCGGCGGATGCCTGCGGCTGGATCGCGTCGACCTCGCCGTTCTGGAGAGCCGTGACCTGCGCGTTCGCGTCACCGATGAAGCGCATGACCAGCTTGCCGAACTTCACGGCGTGCTTGCCCTTGTAGTACTTGTTGGGCACCAAGGTCATGGACTGCTTCGGCGTCCACGAGGAGACCTGAAGCGGGCCACCGGAGACGATGAGCTTCTTGTCCTTCGGAAGCGACGTCGCGTCGAAGCCGGTGTTCCAGAACTTCGCGGCCTTCTCCAGAGTGGGGTTGGCGGGAGCGGGGTTCGACGGGTCGCCGGCCGGCGTCTTCAGGAACGCGTTGGTCAGGTCCTTGGTCGAGACACCGATCTCAGCCGCGACGACGTGCGCCGGGATCTGGATCGGGTTGACGATGTTCCAGTCCACGTACGGCTGCTTGTAGGTGAACGTGATGGTGTGGTTGTTGTTGCTGATCTTGGGCAGATCGGTCTGGAACACGCACCCGCCGGCGGTCGAGAAGTACTGGGTTCCCTTCACGACGTTGCCGTTGTCGTCCAGCGTCGACGAGTCGTAGTAGCACGACGTGGTCGCCCAGCCGAGCATGAGGTCGTCAGCCGTCATCGGCGTGCCGTCCGACCACTTGTCGTCACTGTTCAGCGTGTACTCGACTTTGAGCGGGCTGTTGCTGAGCTTCTTGTACGTGCCGAGGTCGGTGTTGGGCACGACGTTGAACTTCTGGTCCAGCGTGAAGAACTGCGGCTGGGTCAAGTAGTTGATGACACCGTTCGTGTCGAGGTTGCCCTGGGGCGTCGCCTGGTTGAACGACGTGACCTCATTGACCTGGGCGATCGTGATGGTCTTTCCGCCGGACGATGCCTCGCTCGAGGGCGTGCTCGTCGTGCAGCCGGAGAGCACAAGCCCAGCGGCGGCGGCGACCGCGACGGCACCCACAACGGGACGCAGACGCTTTCGCGTGATCTTCAATGTTCCTCCTGGTTGGGAATTGCGCGCGCCGAACGGGGTACGGCGACGCACGCGAGATAGCAACGAAGATAGACACCTCAGCCGCGCGGCACAAAACCCACGGCGGGAACCGTTACGAGGTAGTGACCGTGGAAGCAGAATTCGGGCGTCTATTTCCGGCGCCGCGCGGATTTTGAGCGCGAATTGCAACATTTGAGCAATCTCGAGCATTGCTCATTATTCGCTCTCCGCTCGTGCTTCGGGACCACGCGATGTCCCGCCCATGACAGGATGACTGGCATGGGCGAGGCGGGTGACGTGCGACTGCCCCGGGCATCCTTCCCCCTCGAAAACGTCGTGGATCACGGGCACCGAGCGCGGCTGTGGTGGGAAGTCGGGATCGTTCTCGGGCTGTCGCTCGGGCAGTCCGCCGTGTACTCGATCTTCACGATCGTGCAGCGGCTCGCCGCCCCCACTCCGCTGAAGGACCAGAGCGCGCAGCTGAACCCGTCGCAGTCGTCGACGCAGTGGGTGGACTTCACGTACCAGGTGCTCGACATCGGCTTCTCGTTGATGGCGGTCGCACTCGCCGTCTATCTGCTCTGGCAGCCGACGCGAAGCGGGTTCCGTCGCATCGGTCTGGACTGGACGCGACCGTGGCGCGACCTCGGCGGCGGTGCACTCCTCGTGGCCGTGATCGGCGTGCCGGGACTCGCCCTGTACGCGGTGGGGCGCGCGATCGGCATCACGGTCGACGTGCAGGCGTCCCCGCTCGACCAGTACTGGTGGACCGTGCCCGTCCTCCTGCTCTCCGCCGTGCGCGCGGCGCTGCAGGAGGAGATCATCATGATCGGGTACCTCTTCACGCGCCTGAGGCAGCTCGGTTGGAACTCGTGGTGGGTGATCGTCGCATCGGCGCTCGTGCGGGGCAGCTACCACCTGTACCAGGGCATCGGGCCGTTCTTCGGCAACGCGGCGATGGGCATCGTCTTCGGATGGTGCTACCGACGGTGGGGACGCACGGCGCCGCTCGTGGTCGCTCACAGCCTCCTCGACATCGTGTCGTTCGTCGGCTACCCCCTCGCCGTCGCGCTGTGGCCCGGCGTCTTCGGCCCCTCCAAGTGACCTCCCGTCGCGCCCTCCCCTCCGCTCCCTCGCGTCCTCCGCGAGACTGCACGCCCGTCCCGAAACAGCGGGTAACAACCACAGCCTCGGGACGGGCGTGCAGTCTCGCGAAAAATGGGCCGGGGAGGCGGGCGCCGCACTGAGCGCACGGCGGGACTAGTTGTCCACAGTCGGCGACAACACGCGTGGTACACACAGTTGGCGACATCGCCGTCCCCGCGATTCCTGCTTGGGCAAAGCTCCAGGAATGCAACTCTTTACCACCATCACGCCAACGCCCGCGACCATTCCGGCGGTCGCGCGTCCGTCCGTCCCGTTGATGCACGCATCCCAACTGACACACGTCGAGCGTCTGCTGGCGCGCAAGCAGGTGGTGCGCGTTGGGCGCGCCGTTTACGCATGGTCCGAAGACTGGCGTGGACTCGCACCCTGGCAGCGCTACCTGTGCCGGGTGCACGCCGTAGCGCTGACGCACCCGGATGCCATCTTCTGTTGTGAGTCGGCGGCAGTGCTCTGGGGTCTGCCGGTCTTCGGTGATCCGGGCATCGTGCATATCCTCGGCGGCACGGAGGCCACCTCGCGCGTCCACCACGGCATCCGAACGCACACATCCAGGCAACGCGATGATGTCGTCGATCTGGGTGGGATCCTGGTCACTGGCCGCGCGACGACCGTCGTCGATATCGCGCGGAGCCGCCACCACATCATCGGATTCACGCTCGCGAACGCCGCGCTGCGCCAGGACCCGACGCTCAGTCTCGACCTGCTGGCCGACTCGAACGAGAACCGGCCGAGCACTCGGGGACGGAGACACGCGCGTTGGGTGCTCGCGAACGCCACGGCGCTGCCGGAAACACCGCTGGAGGCGATGAGTCTCGCCGTGTTGCTGTGGCTCGGCTTCGAGCAACCCGCACTGCAGGTCGAGTTTCCGTACAGCGGAGGTGTCGATCGCGTCGACTTCTGGTGGGAGGGAAGACGGATGGTCGGCGAGTCCGACGGGGATCTCAAGTACGACGGGTCACTCGGCATCGAACCAGCCGACGCCATCCGGGCGGAGAAGGAGCGCGATCGACGACTCCTCCGAAGTGCCGATGGCATCGCTCACTGGGGATGGCGCGACGTTGTGCTTGTCTCTCCTCTGCGCGCCGAGGTGCTCCGCGCGGGCTTGCGGCCGGTCCGCGCCGAGGATGCGGCGTCTCTCGCCGGTATCGCGAAAGCATTGCGGTCCAAGTAGGAGCTCGGCCCGTTCCGTTCTCGAGACTGCACGCCCGCCCCGAGGCAGCGGGTAATAACCACCGTCTCGGGGTGGGCGTGCAGTCTCGCGGAGCTGGGGCACCCGGGACGCCGGTCGGAGCGCAGCGCTAGGCGAACGCTTCGACCGGTGGACACGCGCAGAACAGGTTGCGGTCCCCCCAGGCCTGGTCGATGCGGCGCACCGGCGGCCAGTACTTCGCGCGCACGAGGCTCTGGAGGGGATACACGGCCTGCTCGCGCGAGTACGGGTGCGTCCACTCCCCCACGACCGATTCCGCCGTGTGCGGTGCGCCGCGCAGCGGGTTGTCGTCGGCCGGGAAAGTGCCGGCACCGACGGCATCCGCCTCCGCCTTGATCGAGATCATCGCCTCGACGAACCTGTCGAGCTCGGCGAGGTCCTCGCTCTCGGTCGGCTCCACCATGAGCGTGCCGGCGACCGGGAAACTCATGGTGGGTGCGTGGAAGCCGTAGTCGATGAGGCGCTTGGCCACGTCGTCGACCGTGACGCCCGTAGCGTCCGTGAGCGGACGGATATCGAGGATGCACTCGTGCGCCACCAGGCCGCGCTCGCCCGCGTAGAGCACGGGGTAGTGCTCGCGCAGCCGCGCCGCGACGTAGTTGGCCGACACCACGGCAGCTCCCGTCGCACGAGCGAGCCCGTAGGCGCCCATCATCCGAACGTATGCCCAGGAGATCGGCAGGATGCTCGGGCTCCCGTACGGTGCAGCGGACACCGGCGCGCCATCGTGCGCATACCCGACGTGGTCGTTCGACTGCATGAGCGGGTGCCCCGGCAGGAACGGCGCCAGGTGCGCCTTCGCCGCCACTGGGCCCACACCGGGTCCACCGCCGCCGTGCGGGATGCAGAACGTCTTATGCAGGTTGAGATGCGAGACATCCCCGCCGAAGTCGCCGAAGCGGGCGAAGCCGAGCAGCGCGTTGAGGTTCGCGCCGTCGATGTACACCTGTCCGCCTGCGGCGTGCACGGCGTCGATCACCTCGACCACGTCGTGCTCGTACACGCCGTGAGTAGACGGGTAGGTGATCATCAGAGCGGCGAGCTCGGAGGCGTGCTGGCCCACCTTGGCACGGAGGTCGTCGAGATCGACGTTGCCTGAGGCATCCGTCGCCACCACGACGACCCGCATGCCGGCCAGCACGGCCGACGCGGCGTTCGTGCCGTGCGCGGACTGCGGGATGAGGCACACCGTGCGGTGCGTGTCGCCGTTCGCGTCGTGATAGCCGCGGATCGCCAGCAGGCCGGCGAGCTCGCCCTGGCTTCCCGCATTGGGCTGCAGGGAGACCGTGTCGTAGCCGGTGAGTTCGGCCAGCCAGGTCTCGAGCTGCGCGATCAGGTCGAGGTAACCGCCGACATCCGATGCCGGGGCGAACGGATGAACTGCCGCGAACTCCGGCCACGTGACGGCCGCCATCTCGGTGGCCGCGTTGAGCTTCATGGTGCACGAACCGAGCGGGATCATGCCCCGGTCGAGCGCGTAGTCCCGGTCGGCGAGCAGCTTGAGGTAGCGCATCATCGACGTCTCGGAGTGGTACGACCCGAACACCGGATGCGTGAGGTACTGGCTCGTGCGCGCGAGCTGCTCAGGGATGACCGAAAGCTCGCCATCCGCAGTCGCGTGGCCGGTTTCGAGGCCGAAGACCTCGGCGAGGAGCCGCTCGACGATGGGACCGTCGGATGCCGTGACCTCATCGAACGCGACGACGACGGTGTCGGGGCCCTCAGCGCCGACGAGCAGGCCGACCTCGTGAGCCGCCGCCACGAGCTCCGCCGCCCGCCCGGGTACCCGTACCGCGAGCGTGTCGAAGAACGTCTCGTTCTCGAGCTCGAACCCCGCCTCACCGAGTCTGCGTGCGGCGGAAGCGGCAGCCTCGTGCACGCGCTGCGCGATCGCACGGATGCCGCGCGGCCCGTGGTACACCGCGTACATCGACGCCATCACGGCGAGCAGCACCTGAGCCGTGCAGATGTTGCTGGTCGCCTTCTCGCGCCGGATGTGCTGCTCGCGCGTCTGCAGGGTGAGCCGATACGCGGGCTTGCCTGCGGCATCCTGGCTGACGCCCACGAGGCGTCCGGGGAGCTGACGCTCCAGTCCGCTCCGGACGGCCATGTACCCGGCGTGCGGGCCGCCGAACCCCATCGGAACACCGAACCGCTGACTGGTGCCCACCGCGATGTCGGCCCCGAGCTCCCCTGGCGCCTTGATCAGGGCCAGCGCGAGCAGGTCGGCGGCGACGACCGCGAGCCCTCCGCCGGCGTGCACGGCGTCGATGACGGCCGACGGGTCCCACACGCGACCGGATGCAGAGGGGTACTGGATGAACGCACCGAACGCCTCGGGCAGGTCTGCGACGTCGGACGACGCGAGGTCGAGCTCGACCAGTTCGATACCGACCGCCGCGGCACGACCGCGCAGGATGGCGAGCGTCTGCGGGAAGGCATCCGAGTCGACCAGGAAGACGTTCGACTTCGCGCGTGAGCCACGACGCGCCAGCAGCATCCCCTCGGCGACGGCAGTGCCCTCGTCGAGCATGGACGCGTTCGCGATATCGAGGCCGGTGAAATCGCAGACCATCTGCTGGAAATTGATGAGCGCCTCGAGCCGTCCCTGCGAGATCTCCGGCTGGTACGGGGTGTAAGCGGTGTACCAACTGGGGTTCTCCAGCACGTTCCGCTGGATGACCGCGGGAGTCACCGTCCCGTAATAGCCGAGTCCGAGGAACGACGTGTTCACGCGGTTGCGGGACGCCAGCTCGCGCAGCTCGATCAGGGCTTCACGCTCGCTCACGCCCTCGACGGGCAGTGATCGGTTCGGCAGATCGACGTTCTCGGGCAGCTGGATGCCCCTGGGCACAGCCGTGCGCACGAGCTCGTCCACGGAGTCGAAGCCGAGCACGTCGAGCATGACGCGCGTCGCCTCCGCGTCAGGGCCGATGTGGCGGTCGGCGAAGGTGCTGCGAACGCCGGACCCGAATGCGTCCCCGCTCACGCAGTCTCCCCGATCAGCGCAGCGTAGGCGGCGGCATCCAGCAGGTCTTCAAGCCGAGACGCGTCGCTGACGCGCACCTTGAGCAGCCAGCCTTCGCCGAACGGGTCGGAGTTCACCAGCTCTGGCGAGTCGACGACGGCCTGATTGGACTCGAGCACCTCGCCGGAGACAGGCGCGAAGAGCTCGCCGACCGACTTGGTCGACTCGATCTCGCCGACGACGGTGCCCTCGGCGGCGTCGCTTCCGGCCGCCGGCAGATCCACGAAGACAACATCGCCGAGCTTCTCGGCCGCGTACTCGGTGATGCCGACGGTGAGGGTGTCGCCGTCGCCGAGCACCCACTCGTGCTCTGCGGTGTAACGGCGATCGGTGGGCACGGCCATGTCAGTTCTTCTTTCTGCTGTAGAAGGGCAGGGTGGTGACGGTGAACGGGATGCGCGATCCGCGCACATCCACATCGAGTTCGGTGCCGGCTTCGGCGTACTGCGGGTCGACGTAGGCCAGCGCGATCGGATGCCCGAGCGTGGGCGAGAGCGCGCCGGAGGTGATCTCGCCGACGGGGGCACCCTCTTCAGAGGCGCGCACGTGCAGGTCGTAGCCGGCGCGGGCGGCGCGCTTACCGGTGCCCTGCAGACCGACGAGCACGCGAGCATCCTGCGGCGCGCCCTGCTCGATGGCCGAGCGACCGACGAAGTCGCCCGGCTTGTCGAGCACGACGACGCGGCCGAGCCCGGCCTGCGACGGGAACGTGCCGGCAGTGAGCTCGTGGCCGTAGAGCGGCATCCCGGCCTCCAAGCGCAGCGTGTCGCGAGCCGCGAGCCCCGCGGGAACGATGCCTGCTCCTGCGCCCGTCTCGAGCAGGGCATCCCACAGCGCCGGCGCGTTGTCGGGGGCGATGTAGAGCTCGAAGCCGTCCTCGCCGGTGTAGCCGGTGCGGGCGATCAGCACCGGGTGGTCCTGGAACGTGCCGGACAGCGACCGGTAGTACTTCAGACCGGCGAGCGCGTTCTCGACGTCGGGCTCCTCGTGGTCTTCCGGAACGTCGTCGCCCGCCTCGATGCCGAGCCCCTCGACGTTCTGCAGGATCTCCAGAGCGCGTGGTCCCTGAATCGCGATCAGGGCGATGTCGTCGGACTCGTCGTAGACATCCGCCTCGAAGGATGCCGACCGCTTCGTCAGCTCCTCGGCCACCGTCTGCCGGTTGGCCGCGTTGGCCACGACGAGGTAGCGGTCGGCGCCGGTGCGGTAGACGACCAGGTCGTCGAGGATGCCGCCGCGCTCGTTCAGCAGGAGGCTGTACTTCGCCTGTCCGTGCTGGAGTGCGGACAGGCGTCCGGCGAGCGCGCGGTCGAGCGCGTCGGCGGCCTGGGGGCCCAGCACGACGATCTCGCCCATGTGCGAGAGGTCGAACAGCCCGGCGGCGGTGCGCACGGCGTGATGCTCGGCGAGGTCGCTCGAGTACCGCACCGGCATCTGCCATCCGGCGAAGTCTGTGAAGCTCGCGCCCGCGGCGACATGCGCGTCGTTCAGCGGCGACAGCTTCTGCGATGGGGCCGGCTTCTGCGATGACGCCTGTTCCTGTGATGAGGACTGGGCCATGAGTTCTCCGAATCTGTTCGCGGGGGAACCTGGGGTCACCCGTCGAGGACGGACGCGTCAGGCGACACGTCTCGTGAGAACTCCCCCTCTGTCACTGAATGCCTGAGAGATTCGGCCCGCCACCGCGGACCTTTCACCGTGGGCGAGCACGAGGCGGATGCCGCGGGCTGCTCTCCAGAGTGGCCAGCTCGACGCGGTAGGGGTACCTGAGAGATTGTCGGGGAGGATTGCTCCTTCGGTGCCCGCTGCAGGAGACCCGCGCGGACTCTCCCGCATCGACCGTGTGGCCCGATCTTCTGTTGTGCGCTCAGCCTATCGTGCGCCGTGAGAGAAGAGTTCTAGTCATTCACACCACAAGGTGTATGATCACTTCAGGTCAAACAAACCTTTACTCTCATGGCGAACTCCGACGCGAACTCCGAAGCGCACGCAGACGCAGGCGATGCGACCGCGAGGGCACAGGCATCCGGGGCGGATGTCGAACTCGCGGTCTCGACGGTCATCTTCGCGCTGCGCTCGGACGATCGATTCGGGGCGCAGGGTACGTCTCCCACGCTGTGGCTGCCGCTCGTGCGGCGCATCCGGGAGCCGTTCGAGGGTCGGTGGGCATTGCCGGGCGGTCCGCTGCACGTGACGGAGGGTCTGGCCGACGCGGCCCGCCGCACGCTCGGCGATACGACGGGACTGGCGCCGCGCTACCTCGAGCAGCTCTACGCGTTCGGCGATGTCGACCGCTCCCCCGCCGGTACGGCCGACACGGCCCGGGTCGTCTCGATCGTGTACTGGGCGCTGGTCGGCTCGGGCGAGGCATCCCGCGCGACGGTCGGTCAGAACGTGCGGTGGTTCCCGGCCGACGAGCTTCCGCCGCTCGCGTTCGATCACAACGTGATCGTCGAGTACGCGCTGTGGCGGCTGCGCAACAAGATGGAGTACTCCCGCATCGCTCACGCGCTCCTCGGCGAGACATTCACGCTCGCGCAACTGCGCGAGGTGCACGAGGCGGTGCTCGGCAGGCCGCTCGACCCGGCGAACTTCCGCAGGGCGATGGAGGCATCCGACTCGCTCGTCGACACCGGCGAACGCCTCACCGGTACCAGGCACCGGCCGCCAAAGCTCTATCGCTACGACGAGTCGGTGGACCTCGCCGACAACGGACCGCTCCCGCCGCCGTGACGGGATGCAGCCGGTCCCATGGCTCAACCAGCTCTCGACAAGCTCAACCACCGGTATGTAAGGAAGACGACTCATGACCATCACCGCTTCCGTCGATCGCACGATCCAGCTCATCGCGTCGGGCGAGGAGCAGGGCGAGACCTGCACGCCCGACCTAGTCGAGGCACCGTGGGAGTTCGACCTCGGAATGCCGGGGTACGGCCCCGGGGCGTCCATGGCCGATCCGATCCCGGCGGGCTCGCCGAAACAGGGCGAGCTGCCGCAGGAGTACCGCGACGCGTCCGCCGCCGAGCTGGCCGATCGCATCCGTGCCGCCAAGGAGACGCTCGGCGAGCGCGTGATGGTTCTCGGCCACTTCTACCAGCGAGACGAGGTGGTGCAGTTCGCGGACTTCGTGGGCGACTCGTTCCAGCTCGCGAACGCGGCGAAGGCGCATCCGGAAGCCGAGGCGATCGTATTCTGCGGCGTGCACTTCATGGCGGAGACCGCGGACATCCTGACCTCGCCCCAGCAGAGCGTCATCCTGCCGAATCTCGCCGCCGGATGCTCGATGGCCGACATGGCCGACATCGACTCAGTCGAGGAGGCGTGGGAGCAGCTCATGGAGCTGTATCGGGATGAGCAGGTCGGTCAGGATGCCGGTGGGCCGGCATCCGTGATCCCTGTCACTTACATGAACTCGTCGGCGGCGCTGAAGGCGTTCTGCGGCAGGCACGGCGGCATCGTCTGCACGTCGTCGAACGCGTCGACCGTGCTGCGTTGGGCGTTCGAGCGCAGCAAGCGCGTGCTGTTCTTCCCCGACCAGCACCTGGGCCGGAACACCGCGAAGGCGATGGGCGTTCCGCTGACGGCGATGCCGATGTGGAACCCCCGCAAGAGCCTCGGCGGCAACGACGCGCAGTCGCTGCGCGATGCGAAGGTGATCCTGTGGCAGGGCTTCTGCTCGGTGCACAAGCGCTTCACCGTGTCGCAGATCGCACAGGCGCGGGCGGAGCATCCTGGCGTGCGCGTCATCGTGCATCCCGAGTGCCCGATGGACGTGGTCGACGCCGCCGACGAGTACGGATCGACCGACTACATCGTCAAAGCCATCCAGGCGGCCCCGGCCGGATCGACGTTCGCGATCGGCACCGAGATCAACCTGGTGCAACGACTGGCTGCGGAGTACCCGCAGCACACGATCTTCTGCCTCGATTCGGTCGTGTGCCCGTGCTCGACGATGTATCGCATCCACCCCGGATATCTCGCCTGGGTGCTGGAATCGTACGTGCGCGGCGAAATCGTCAATCAAGTGCGCGTCACCGACGAGGCCGCGACCGACGCGCGAGTGGCGCTGGAACGGATGCTCGCCGCACGCCCCGACACGACGATGGCGGCCTGACATGTCTCGCGTTGTGGTCGTGGGCAGCGGCATCGCGGGCCTCACCGCTGCGCTGCGGATCTCGACGTTCGCGGAGGTGACGCTGCTCACGAAGGGAGCGTTGCAGGAGAGCAACACGCTCTACGCGCAGGGCGGCATTGCTGCCGCGCTCTTCGATGACGACAGCGTCGAGCTGCACGCGCGGGACACGCTGCTGGCAGGCGCCGGGCTCGGGAACGAGGATGCCGTGCGCATCCTCTGCTCGGAGGGGCCGGCGCTCGTGCGCGAGCTGGTGCGTTTCGGTGTGCCGTTCGACCGGTCGGGGGGCGAGCTGGCGCGCGGGCTCGAGGCCGCACACTCCCGCTCGAGGGTGCTGCACGCTGGAGGCGACGCGACCGGGCGCGGGATCGAGGTGACGCTGGCGGCGCGCGTGCGGGCATCCGGGATCCGCATCCTGGAGAACACGATGCTGACCGACCTCGTCCTGCGGTCCGGTCGCACGGTCGGTGTGCGCACGCTCGAAGCGGACGGCACCGTCTGCGTGCTCGGGGCGGAGGCCGTTGTGCTCGCCACCGGCGGCGCTGGACGCCTGTACTCGCACACGACGAACCCGCGTGGCGCCACCGGCGATGGGATCGCCGCCGCCTGGCGAGCCGGCGCCGAGTTGGCCGACCTCGAGTTCTACCAGTTCCATCCGACCGCGCTGACGGCCCCTGGCGGGACCTTGGTGTCGGAGGCGGTGCGTGGCGAGGGTGCCGTGCTGTTGGATGCCTCGGGATCGCGCTTCATGCAGCTCGTGCACCCGGACGCGGAGCTCGCGCCTCGCGACGTTGTGGCCCGAGCCATCGCTCGGCAGATGGCGGCGCAGAGCGGGGCGCCGGTTCTGTTGGATGCCACGGCGCTGGGGCGGCGGTTCCTGACACGTCGGTTCCCGACCATCCAGGCGGCGTGCGAGGCCGCTGGGCTCGACTGGGCGGTCGACCCGATCCCGGTGACGCCCGCCGCTCACTACTGGATGGGTGGCGTGAAGACGGATGCCTGGGCCCGCACGAGCATTCCCGGTCTCTTCGCGATCGGTGAGGCGGCGTGCACCGGGGCTCAGGGGGCGAATCGGCTGGCGTCGAACTCGCTGCTGGAGGGGCTCGTGTTCGCGGCTCGTGCAGCGGATGCGCTGTCTGCTACCGAACTGCCCACGTCGCCTGTCGAGGACTCCGTTCTCTCCGGCTCCGCCGACCGCGCGGCAGGCGAAGCGGTACCCGTGCGCACGGTGGACGATCTTCGCGACGTGATGTGGCGCTATGCGGGCGTCGAGAGGAACGCTGACGGGCTGAGTGAGGCTCTGCGCCTGATCGACGAGTTGCAGAGTGCGGACTCGGTTTCAAGCATCGCCGCACAGGAGGAGCTCAATCTGCTGACCCTCGGCGACCTCGTGGTGCGCGCAGCCCTGGCACGGGAGGAATCGCGCGGCGCCCACTACCGCAGCGACTTCCCGACAACAGCCTCAGAAGCCGTGCACAGCAGAGTCGTCCTCCTGGGCGATGACCTGCACATCGACACATTCACCGAAGCCCGCGAGGGCATGGAACGAGAGGTGGTCGGCGCATGCTGACCGGACAGATCATCGACCGGGTCGTCACGACCGCCCTCGACGAGGATGCCCCGTGGGGCGACGTGACCAGCGAGCTGTTCATTCCGGCGGAGGCGACGGCATCCGCTCGCCTCGTCGCCCGGGAGCCCGGAGTGTTCTCCGGCGGCCAGGTGCTCGCACGCACCATGCTGGCCGTCGACGAGCGCATCGTCGTCGAACTCCTCCTCGGCGACGGAGAACGCTTCGAGAAGGGGCAGACCCTCGCGCACGTGACGGGGCCCGCGCGAGGCATCCTCCGCGGCGAGCGCGTCGCGCTGAACCTCGTGCAGCGCATGAGCGGTATCGCAACTCTGACCGCGCGGTACGTGGAGCTCGCGGCCGGAACGAATGCCCGCATCGTCGACACCCGCAAGACGACACCGGGGTTGCGCGCGCTCGAGCGCCACGCCGTGCTCTGCGGCGGCGGGCACAACCACCGCAACTCGCTGTCGGATGCCGTGATGGCCAAGGACAACCACCTCGCCGTGCTCACCGCCGGCGGACGATCGGTGACGGATGCCATCCGCTCGGTGCGCGACCGGCTCGGCCACACGACACACCTGGAGGTCGAGGTGGACCGCATCGACCAGATCGAACCGGTGCTCGCCGGCGGGGTCGACACGATCATGCTGGACAACTTCACGGTCGGCGAGCTGCGTGCGGGTGTGGCACTGGTCGCCGGCCGCGCGATCGTGGAGGCCAGCGGCAACGTCAACCTCGACACCGTTGCCGCGATCGCCGGAACGGGAGTCGACGTCATCTCGGTCGGCGCGCTCACGCACAGCGTGCGCTCGCTCGATATCGGGCTCGACCTCGACATCGACGTGCCATGACTCCCCTCTACCTCGACGCCGCGGCGACCACGCCGGTGCGCCGCGCAGCGCTCGAGGCGGCGTGGCCGTACCTGACCGGCGAGTTCGGCAACCCTTCGAGCACTCACGAGCCAGGGCTGCGGGCTGCTGCGGCGCTCACGGATGCCCGCACTCGCGTCGCTTCGGTGCTCGGGTGCCGTGCATCCGAGGTGGTGTTCACGGGTGGCGGCACCGAGGGTGACAACCTCGCGATCAAGGGCGTCGCGCTGGGCGATCCCCGCGGACGCCACATCGTCACAGCGGCGACGGAGCACGAAGCGGTGCTCGAGTCCGTGGACTTCCTGCGTCGCTTCCACGGATTCGAGGTGGACTTCACGCCAGTGGACGAGCACGGACTCGTCACGCCGGAAGCCCTGCTCTCCGTGCTGCGTCCGGACACGACGCTGGTCTCGCTCGCGTACGCGAACAACGAGATCGGGACCGTTCAGCCGATCGCCGAGCTCGCCGAGGCGGCGCACGGCGTCGGCGCTCGCTTCCATACCGATGCGGTGCAGGCCGCCGGGCGGCTCCCGCTCGAGGCTCGCCGGCTCGGCGTCGACGCGCTCTCGTTCTCCGGGCACAAGGTGGGCGCTCCGAAGGGTTCTGGCGCGCTCTTCCTACGCGGCGGGATGCCCGTGGAGCCGGTGCTGCACGGCGGCGGGCAGGAACGGGGGCGTCGCTCAGGAACCGAGAACGTGGCGTTCGCGGTCGCCCTGGCCACTGCGCTCGAGGCCGCCGAGCGCGAGCGTCCGCATGGGGAGCGCGAACCCGCGACGGCGGACTCGGACCGGGACGCGTTCATCTCCGCAGTGCTCGCGCGTGTACCCGGATCCCGATTGACGGGGCATCCCGAGCGGCGCATCCCCGGCCACGCCTCGTTCGCGATCGACGGCGTGAACGGCGAGACCGTGCTGCTGGAGCTGCAGCGGCGAGGCGTCGTCGCCTCGAGCGGGTCCGCGTGCGCTGCCGGACGCACCGAACCGTCTCACGTGCTGACAGCACTCGGGCTGCCCGACGACCTGGCAAGCACGGCGGTGCGCTTCAGCTGGACGCACACCGCGAGGGCCGACCTCGACCGGGCGGTCGACGCGCTCGTAGAAGCCGTCACCACGGTGCGCCGATCCGTTCCCGCGTGAGGCGTGACCGCAACCCGGAAGGCGTCAGGACGATTCCGCGAGCGCGGCGAGCCGGTCGACGGATGCCATCAGCCGCTCGGAGGTCGTGGCTCGTGCGCGCTCGAGGCGAGACTCGTCGTTCAGCTGAGTCCAGTCGTACATGTGCGTGACCCGCGTCCGGGTCGGCTCCACCTCCTCCAGCTCCCACCGCCACAGCTGCCCGATCGGCGGCTTTCCGACCTCGGCGGGCATCCACGCGATGAGTCTGCCCTCCTCGAACTCGACGATGTGGTTCTCGCGCACCCGCCCGCCGCGGTTCGTCATCGCGAAGACCTGCCCGACGCCGTGAATGCGCTGCCCAGGCTCGGCTTCGAGAAGATTGTCGTTGCCGTCCCACCGGGGCTGCTGCGACGGATCGGCGATCAGCTCGAAGATCACAGCGGCCGGCGCCTGGATGTCGCGACGTGCGGAGGTGACCCGTGTCTCTTCCTCGTGTTCAGTCATGTTCACCATCGTGGCGCATCCGACAGGATGGAGACATGACGGCATCCGACATCATCCCCGCTGACCTCAGGCCCATGCTCGTCGAGCCCAACTTCGGGTTCCTGGGCACGATCCGGCCGGACGACACCGTGCAGGTGAACCCGATGTGGTTCGAGTTCGACGGCGAACACATCCGGTTCACGCACACGACCAAGCGGCAGAAGTACCGGAACCTGAAGCACAACTCATCGATGAGCCTCGCGGTCGTGCGCGAGAAGGACTTCTACCGGTACCTGGAGGTGCGAGGCCGCCTCGTCGACGTCGTGCCCGACCCGGAGGGCGAGTTCTACGTGCGCCTCGGCCAGCGCTACGGGGACGCGAACGTGCAGCCGCCGGCAGACAAGGCCGATCGTGTCATCCTCGTGATGAGCGTGGAGCACGCCGTCACGAACTGAGTGCGAAGCACGGCGCTCATGAACCGAGTGCGAAGCACGGCGCTCATGAACCGAGTGCGACGCACGGGGCCCACGAACGAAGTGCGTCACGTCTATCCGCGGTGCGCGACGAACACGAACTCCTTTCCTGGCCGGTCGGGAGCATCGCGTACCTCGTCGACCACGAAGCCGGCATCCGTCAGCGATTGCTCGACCTCCGCTGAAGAGCGGAAGCGCAACGTCGACGTCGAGTACAACGTCTGGTCGTCGGGCAGGACCACCCGGGACTCGAAGGTGACGAACGGCGGCGCGACCTCCACCAGGTCCGTCCAGGTCCGAACCTGCCCGACGCCTGGCAGGGGCCGCTCCACGTACGTGGCACCCCGAACCCAGCCCAGCCAGGCTCTCTGCTCCGGGTCACGGGTCTCGAAGACAAGCCTGCCCCCGGGTCGAAGAGCGTCCCTGATGCCGCGCAGGGTCGCCGACCAGTCGTCGTCGGTGAGGAACACCTGAGCCACGTTGCCGGTCATGAACGCGATGTCGACGTCCAGCGGCGGAAGCGACGTCGCATCCCCATGGATCCAGCGCACCGCATCCGCTCCCGGCTTCCCGCGCGCCACGTCGAGTGACGCGAGGGCCGGATCAACGCCCACGACCTCGAGCCCCTGCCCCGCGAGCAGGCATGCGAAGGTTCCGGTGCCGCATCCGACGTCGAGCACCGACTGAGCGCCGAACTCCCGCACCATCGCCAGGTACGCGTCGAGGTCGCTCCGGTCGGGGTCGAGCGGGTCGTACAGGCGGGCGAGGCGCGGGTCGTCGAAGATCGCATCGGGCACGTCCAAAGTCTGCCACGCCTGGGCATCCGTCGATCCCCTCACCCCGATTCGCGGGCCGAGGCTGTCAACCCCTGGGGTCTCGTTCCGACCTCGCCGTAGCGTCGCCGCCATGAGTGGAGAACTTGAAGGGAAGAAGGTCGCCTTCCTGGCGACGAACGGCTACGAGGACGCCGAGCTGAGTTCGCCGTGGGAGGCGCTCGAAGCGGTGGGTGCAACGCTCACGATGGTGTCGCCGGAGTCAGGATCGATCAAGGGCAAGAACGGGCACCAGCAGTCGGTGGATGCCTCGCCGTCGCAGGTGCAGGCATCCGACTTCGATGCGCTCGTGCTGCCGGGTGGAGTCGTGAACGCCGACCACTTGCGCACCGATGACGCGTCGGTCGCGTTCGCGAAGGGATTCTTCGAGGAGCACAAACCGGTTGCCGCGATCTGCCACGCGCCGTGGACACTCATCGAGGCGGGTGTCGTGGACGGGCGACGCATGACCAGCTACCACAGCCTCAAGACCGACCTGCGCAACGCGGGCGCCGACTGGGTGGATGAAGAGGTGGTGGTCGACCACGGCCTGGTGACCAGCCGTACGCCGGCGGATCTCGCGGCGTTCAACGCCAAGACCGTGGAGGAGATCGGCGAGGGCAAGGACCAGGATCAGACCGTCTGAGGACGAAAGACGCGAGCCAGGTGCCGGGGTGATTCACTCCGGCACCTCGAGCGTTCAGAGCAATTGGCCACCGGTCTGGCACTGCGGACAGTACTGCGCCGTCGTGCCGGCGAACGCGAAGTCCCGGATCGTGTCGTCGCATCCCGGGCACGGTTCGCCGGCACGGCCGTGCACCTGCATCGCGGCCGTCTTAGCTGCCTTGAGTTCGGACATCGGGATGCCGCGCCGTGCGTCGACCGCTCCCCGGATGACGCCGACCGTCTGCTCGAACAGCCGCTCGAGCTCGGCCTCGTCGAGCGCCGACGCGTGAGCAATCGGGTTCAGGCGCGCCGCGAACAGGATCTCGTCGGAGTACGCGTTGCCGATGCCTGCGATGGACTTCTGCTCCTCCAGCACGGCCTTCAACTGCTTGCGTCGGCCGGCGAACGCTCCGTCGAAGTCGGCGCGCGAGTAGCCCGGATCGGCCGGGTCCGGTCCCAGCACGGCGATGCCGGACACGTCGAGCGGGTCGTCGGCCACCCAGGCACCCAGGGAAACCCAGCCACCGGCATCCGTCAGTTCCAGCCCAGCTCCGTCGTCGAAGTCGAGGATCGCCAGAGCGGGTGGCAGCTGATCGGCCGTCGGGGCGTCGCCGGCCCAGCGCGCCCAGCCGTGCCGGCCGAGCGAAACCACGAGGTGCTGCTCACCGAAGACCAGGTCGAGGTACTTGCCGAAACGCCGAGCGCCCGTCAGTTCGGATCCGATCAGGCTCTCCGGAGGCCGGGACCGCGTCTTGACGACGCGGAACTCGAGCACGTCCACCGCGGTGAGCGCGTGACCGGCGAGCCGATCGCCGATCTGCTCGACCACGGCCTGCACCTCGGGTGACTCGGGCATGGGGTCAGCCTTGCACAGACCTCCGACATGCGCTCATCCGCGAGGGCCGGGAACGTTCTCCCGCTACGCGGATCATGATCCGACCATCTCGACTCGAGCTCCGACCGCCTCATAAGTTCCGCGGGCCCGCGCGTCGCGCGTCGCAAGCGTGAGGTCATGGCCACGCGCCGCAGCAGCCACCAAGGCGTCGTACACGGCCCCTCCCGAGATGCCTCGCGCGGCCAACTCCCGATGGAACTCGCGCGACAACGCTTCATCGAGCACGACAGCATCTCCGAATGCCTCATCGATCAGAGTCGCGGCGTCTGCCGGAGCCACCCTGGCGTCACCAGGAAGCCTGGTCAGGACCGAGAACGTCTCCATCAATGCGTGCCCGCTCAGTACCAGCGTTCGGTCCCTGGCCCAGGCGTTCACGGTCGAGTGTGCGATGTGCGACGACACCAACAGTGGTACTGCCACGCTTGTATCGACTGCCGTCGCAGTCACCGGCGACCTGCGTCGATCAATGCGAACATGTCGTCGTCCGTCACGACGGTGTCGCTGACTGCGATGAGGCGACCACCGGCGTCTCGTTCGAGACGTGCCGTGCGCCCTCCGGGGGTGACCTGAACACCGGAACCATAGCTGGAGATGTCGACCGTGGAGCCAGGGGTCAGCCCCAGAGCGTCTCTCAGCGATTTGGGGAGGAGGATCCGACCGGCTGAATCAATCGTCGCCTTCATGGGAAGATGCTACCAGTCGAATCCCATTCAGGCGCGTCCCGGCCGACCCCAGACGCCGATCCCGAACGGTACGCTCGAGCAGAATCGCCAGGGCCGGAACCAGCCTTCGCCCGAGGCCCCGCCGCGCAGGTCCACCGGGTCCCGAACGAACACTCTGTCATGTCCGCAAAGAGGTTCGACTACACGTTGAACCGGAACTCCACCACGTCGCCGTCCTGCATCACGTAGTCCTTACCCTCGAGGCGTGCCTTCCCGTGGGCGCGGGCCTCGTGCACCGAGCCGAGCTCGACGAGGTCGTCGAACGAGATGACCTCGGCCTTGATGAAGCCCTTCTCGAAGTCGGTGTGGATGACGCCAGCGGCCTGCGGTGCCTTCCAGCCCTTGTGGATGGTCCACGCCCGCGACTCCTTCGGGCCCGCCGTGAGGAACGTCTGCAGGCCTAGTGTCTCGAATCCGATCCGGGCGAGCTGGTCCAACCCGCTCTCCTCTTGGCCGGTGGATGCGAGCAGCTCGGCGGCATCCTCCTCGTCGAGGTCGATCAGCTCGGACTCGAGCTTCGCGTCGAGGAAGACCGCGTGGGCGGGCGCAACGAGGGCCGCGAGTTCGGCCTTGCGCACGGCATCCGTCAGCACCGCCTCGTCGACGTTGAAGACGAAGATGAACGGCTTCGACGTGAGGAGGCCGAGCTCCTTCAGCGGTGCCAGATCAAGACCCGTCGCCGACAGAAGCGTCCCCTTCTCAAGGGCGTCCTTCGCCGCGAGCGCGGTCTCGAGCACGACCGGGTCGAGCTTGCGCCCACGCACCTCCTTCTCGTAGCGCGTGATCGCCTTCTCGAGCGTCTGCAGGTCGGCCAGCATGAGCTCGGCGCCGATGGTCTCCAGGTCGTTCGCGGGGTTTACCTCGCCCTCGACGTGCACCACGTCGGAGTCGGCGAATCCGCGCACGACCTGGGCTATGGCATCCGCCTCACGGATGTTCGCGAGGAACTGGTTGCCGAGTCCCTCACCGGTCGATGCGCCGCGGACGATGCCGGCGATGTCGACGAAGCTCACCGTGGCAGGCACGACTCGCTCGGAGTGGAACAAGTCCGAGAGCACGCCCAGCCGGACGTCCGGCAGATTCACCACTCCGATGTTCGGCTCGATCGTCGCGAACGGGTAGTTCGCTGCGAGCACCTGGTTCTTGGTCAGCGCGTTGAAGAGGGTGGACTTGCCGACGTTGGGCAGGCCGACGATGCCGATAGTGAGAGCCACGGGCATCCATCGTATCCGGCGGCTCGGCCAGGCCGGGTCGGCGGAAGGGCGCGATCACGCTGCCTGCTTCCGCGAATTACGGCCGCACGTATCGGAAGGCGAGCGTCACGTAGGGCAGCTCGATCGTGTTGCTGCCGGAGAGCTGCGGATGCCCGTCGAGCAGGTCGCGCACCGCCTGCAGCGTCCGCTCCTTCTGCGGAGCGGTCATCACGGCGAAGTAGCTGCGCGAGCGCACGAGATCGATCAGACCGTCACGGCTGAAGGGCTGGGTCCATTCGAACGAGGCGGTCTCCGGCTCGCCGAACGGCGCATGCACGTGAGGGTCGGCATCCATGCCCGTCGTGTACTGATCGCCGTCGGCGTGCATCGCGACACCCAGCTCACGCACCCAGTCGACGCGTTCGTCGCGGAAGTTCCAGATCAGACCGAGCGTGCCACCGGGCTTCAGCACCCTGCCCGCCTCGGCGGACGCGATCGGTGCATCCACCCAGTGCCAGGCCTGCGCGAACGTGACGGCGTCGACCGACTCGTCGGGAAGCGGCATCCGCTCCCCCGTGCCCACGAGTGTCTCGACCCCTGGAACGGTATTTCGGAGCACCTCGAGCATCTGGGCGGACGGATCCACCGCGACGACCTCGCGGCCGGCCGCGACCAGTGCGCGCGTCAGCTTGCCCGTTCCGGCACCGACGTCCACCACGTGCGACTGCTCGGGCCGCACGAGCCACGCCACAGCGTCCACCGGATACCCAGGCCTGGACGCCTCGTACACATCGGCCACACCGCCGAAGGACCGTGCGTGTTCGAGCTTCGTCTCGCGTGACTGCATGAGCTCACCCTACGGCCGGTGCCGGCCCCTGCGTCGAGGAGCCGGCACTCGGACCAGGCGCGCTATCCGGCGACGTACCTGCTACTCATTCGAGCACCGCGGCGTCCGGCTCGTCGCGCTCCGCGATCTCCCGCGCCTCCTGCTCGAGCGGATCCTGGATGCCCGCGAACTCCTCGTCGAGATCCGTCGCCGCTTGCTCGAACTGCGCGTTGTACAGCCGGTAGTAGGCGCCCTTCGCCGCGATCAGCTGCTCGTGCGTGCCCTGCTCGACGATGTCGCCGTGCTCAATCACGAGAATGAGGTCGGCATCGCGGATGGTCGACAACCTGTGCGCGATCACGAACGAGGTGCGGCCCTGACGCAGTGCGTTCATCGCGTGCTGCAGCAACAGCTCGGTACGGGTGTCGACGGAGCTCGTCGCCTCGTCGAGGATGAGCACGCTCGGCTTCGCGACGAACGCGCGCGCGATCGTGATCAGCTGCTTCTCACCCGCGGACACGTTCGAGGCATCCTCGTCGAGTTCCGTGTCGTAGCCGTCGGGCAACGAGTGCACGAAGCGGTCGACGTACGTCGCCTCGGCGGCCTGCAGGATCTCGTCGTCCGTGGCATCCGCGCGTCCGTAACGGATGTTCTCCCGGATGGTCCCGGCGAACAGCCACGGGTCCTGCAGCACCATTCCCGTCTTGGCGCGGATGTCGTGCCTGGTGAGGTCCGCGATGTTCTGCCCGTTGAGCAGGATGCGCCCGCCGTTCAGCTCGTAGAACCGCATGATCAGGTTCACCAGCGTCGTCTTGCCAGCGCCGGTCGGGCCGACGATCGCGACCGTCTGTCCGGGCTCGACGCGGAAGGAGAGGTCGGTGATGAGCGGTCGTTCGGGGCTGTACGAGAACGACACGTGCTCGAACTCGATCGTTCCGTCGCCGTCGGCGGGCGCAGGAGCGTCGGCGGCATCGGGCTCCTGCTCCTCCTGGTCGAGCAGCTCGAACACTCGCTCGGCGGATGCCGTCCCGGACTGAACGACCGCTGCCATACCGCCCAGCTGGGACAGCGGCTGCGTGAACTGCTGCGAGTACTGGATGAACGCCTGCACGTCGCCGAGCCGGAGCTGACCGCCCGCGACCATGAGCGCGCCGAGCACCGCGATGCCCACATAGGTGAGGTTCCCGATGAACATCATGGCCGGCATCATCGTGTTCGACAGGAACTGTGCCTTGAAGGATGCCTGGTACAGCTCCTCGTTCTCGGAACGGAACGCCGCCCGCGAGCTCTCCTCCCGCCCGAACACCTTGACCAGTGCGTGACCGGAGAACGACTCCTCGACGCGGGCGTTCAGCCGGCCGACCTTGCGCCACTGGATGCCGAACGCCTTCTGCGAGCGCGGACCGATGACGCCGAAGATCACGCCCATCAGCGGAAGCGCGACCAGCGCCACCAGCGTGAGCTGCCAGGAGATGGACAGCATCATGATGAGGACGCCCAGGACGGTCAGCACGCTCGTGATCGCACTGGACAGGGACTGCTGCATCATCTGCGTGATGTTGTCGATGTCGTTCGTCACGCGGGAGATGAGCTCGCCGCGCTGCACGCGGTCGAAGTAGCTGAGCGGAAGCCGGTTGATCTTCACCTCGACCTGCTCGCGAAGCCGCCACATGGTGCGCACCATGATCACGTTGATCACGTACCCCTGCAGCCAGCCGAGCACGGAGGAGGCGCAGTAGAGGGCCAGCACGATGACCAGCACCTGGCTGAGTCGCACGAAGTCGACACCGTGGCCGGGTACGAGGTTCTGCATCGCCTGCACGATGTTCGCCAGGTCGTGCTGCCCGGCATGGTTCAGCTGGTCGACCACCTGCTGCTTCGTGGTGCCGGCGGGCAGCTGCTTCGAGATGACGCCCTCGAAGAGGATGTTCGTGGCCTCGCCGAGCACCTTCGGCGCGATCACGGTGAGCACGACCCCGATCGCGCCGAGGAACGACGCGAAGACGAACGCGACGGCGTTGGGCTTCAGAAGCCCGATGAGCCGGCGGAACGATGGACCGAAGTTCGACGCCTTGCCCGGGGCGACGCCACCGCTCCAGTCGTCTGCGCCCAGCCTCGCCTGCTCGGCGAGTTCCAGCTCGAGCTTCTCCTCAGGAGTGAGCTCCTTCTGCACGGCGTCCTTCGCCGACGCGCGGTTCTTCTTCCCGGTCCTCTGGGCGGCGCTCATCGTCCTGCCTCCACTCCGAGCTGGGATTCCACGATCTCTCGATAGGTGTCGTTCGACGACAGCAGTTCGTCGTGCGTGCCGAGGCCGACCATGCGGCCGTCGTCGAGCACGACGATGCGGTCGGCATCGGTGATGGTCGAGACGCGCTGCGCGACGACGATCTTGGTCACCTCGGGAAGCTCGCGCCACAGCGCCTGCCTGAGGCGAGCATCCGTCGCCAGATCGAGCGCGGAGAACGAGTCGTCGAAGACGAGGATGCGCGGCCGGTGCACGATGGCTCGCGCGATCGCCAGCCGCTGCCGTTGCCCACCCGACACGTTCGTGCCGCCCTGGGCGATTCTGGCGTCGAGACCGCCCTCCATCTGGGCGACGAAGTCGCTGCCCTGCGCGATGGAGAGGGCCCGCCATAGCTCGTCGTCAGTCGCCTCCTCGCGTCCGAATCGGAGGTTGGATGCGACGGTGCCGGTGAAGAGGAAGGGACGCTGCGGCACGAGGCCGATGGTCTTCCACAGTGCAGACAGGTCTGCCTGGCGCACATCGACCCCGTTGACCTTGACGGCGCCGTCCGTGACGTCGAACAGCCGCGGAAGCAGCGAGATCAGGGTGGTCTTGCCGGCGCCTGTCGATCCGACGATGGCGACGGTCTCCCCCGGGTTCGCCGTGAAGCTGATGCCGGACAGAACCGGGTGCTCGGCCCCCGGGTAGGTGAACGAGGCATCCACCAGCTCGACGGTTCCCGGTGACGGGAACTCGGAGACGGGCCGATCGGACCTCTCCAGCGACGAGTCCGTGCCGAGCACCTCGCTGATGCGCTCGGCGGAGACCGCGGCCCGCGGAATCATCATCGTCATGAAGCTCGCCATCATGACACCGGAGAGGATGATCATCACGTACTGCATGAATGCGAACAGCGTGCCGATCTGCACCTCGCCCGAGTCGACCTTGATGCCGCCGAACCAGATCACTCCGATCACGGTGACGTTCAAGATGAGCATGACCGCGGGGAAGAGCAGGACGAAGAGCGACCCGACCTTGCGTCCGACCACCATGATGTCGGTGTTCGCATCGCGGAACCGTGCCTCCTCGATGGGTTCCCGCACGAACGCCCGCACGACCCGGATGCCGGTGAGCTGCTCGCGCATCACCCGGTTCACCGCGTCGAGCTTCTTCTGGTAGCTGCGGAACAGCGGCACCATGCGGCTGATGATGAGCGCAGCGACGATCAGGAGCACGGGCACCGCGACGGCGATCAGCCAGGACAGGCTGAAGCTCTGGCGCAGCGCCAGGATGATGCCGCCGATCGCCAGCAAGGGCGCGGACACCAGGAACGTCGCCGACATCATGGCCAGCATCTGCACCTGCTGCACGTCGTTCGTGTTCCTGGTGATGAGGGATCCCGGGCCGAAGGAGGAGACCTCACGTTCGGAGAACCCCGAGACCCGGTCGAAGATCTGATCGCGGATGTCTCGTCCTGCGCGCATCGCGGCCATCGCCGCGAAGTAGGTGGCGATGATCGAGGCCACGATCTGGCCGAACGAGATGACGAGCATCAGCGTGCCGGTGTGCCAGATGTAGTCGGTGTCGCCCTTGGCGACGCCGTTGTCGATGATGTCGGCGTTGAGACTGGGCAGGAAGAGGCTGGCGAGGGCCGAAGCGAACTGGAAGACCAGGACGCCGACGAGAAGCCATTTGTACGGCTTCAATGAGCGGACGAGAAGTTTGAACAGCACAGAAGACTCCGATTGATGCGTTGCGTCGGCAGGCGGTGCGATGCGATGCCGGAGGGATCGTTACATTGTGGGGCATACCGGTGACATTGCGGTACGCGTTCCGTTCTCAGCGGAATCGACCGACGGCGAGCTCGCTGCGGATGGTGCCGGCTCACGATATATCGCGAAACCTCGAACACGATATATCGCGAGCTTTCCCGCCGCAAGCTTCTTCTCGAAATTGCTCTGCACCCACTCGTTCGGGAGGTCTCGCTGGCCGACTCGCCGGCTATCTCGGGGCGTCTCCCCAGGCACGCCGGAGCGGTGCCCTGACATTCGCCGAACGCGTGCGAGCATGACGGCGTGCCACTGGACTTCACCGCCATCGACTTCGAAACCGCGAATTCCAGCAGCGCGTCGGCGTGTTCGGTGGGTCTCGTCAAGGTGCGGGACGGCCGGGTGGTCGACACGGCGAGCTGGCTGATCAAGCCGCCGCCTGGGCACGACGTGTTCCTGGAGTGGAACATCCGCATCCACGGTATCCACGCCCGCGATGTGACGGATGCCCGTGGCTGGGCCGAGCAGTTCGCCGACCTCATCGGCTTTGCCGGTGACGACGCCTTCGTGGCGCACAATGCGGGATTCGACATGGGAGTCATCCGCGGCGCGTGCGCGGCAACGGGCATCCGCTGCCCCGGCTACGACTACCTGTGCAGCCTCCAGGTGGCGCGCAAGACGTACTCGCTGGATTCGTACCGTCTGCCGGTCGCCGCGATGGCTGCCGGGTTCGAGGGCTTCCACCACCACGAGGCCCTCGCCGACGCCGAGGCATGCGCGGCGATCGTCGTGCACGCAGCAGGACGCCACGGCGCTCGCTCGCTCGAGGAGCTCGCCGCCAAGGTCCCGGTGCGGATGGGACGTATCGGCGAGGTCGCGGCGGCGGCCTGACCGGGCCGTCGAACGACGTCCGTGATCGCGGCTCCGCCGCTCAATCGTGATGTGATCGCGGCTTCGCCGCTCAACATCACTCAATCGGCTTGGCCATGGATGCGAGCATCCACGGCCAAGCCTCAATCGTGATGTCAGTGGTCGGCGGGAGCATGGGGACATGGACGTTCTCTTCCTCATCATCGGCCTTCTCGTCGGGGGTGCGGCCGGCGTGTTCGGCGGCCTCGCCTACGGCAGGCGCGGCGTGCAGGAGGCCGCGGCAGTAGAGCCTCCCGAGGTGATCGCCGCCCGCCACGCTATGGAGATGGCCGAGGTGCGGGCGCAGGAACAGACGGCACAGGCGGCGCTGCGCGAGCAGCTCGCGGCAATGGCGGCGACCGCCGACGGGCTGCGCGAGAGCGTCCGTCGTCAGCAGCAGCAGTACGAGGAGTTGGCGGAGCGGCAGCGCCAGGAGCTGGCTGCCCAGCGTGAGCGCGAGCACGCCGAGAGCAAGGTGCTCCAGGCCCTCGCCCCCGTGCGGGAATCGCTGCAGGGCATGCAGAAGAAGGTGGCCGACCTCGAGGAGCAGCGCAGCAGGCAGCACGGCGAGCTCGCCCAGCAGCTGAAGTCGGCATCGGAATCCGAGGAGCGGCTGCGCGGCACCGCAGAGGCACTGGCCTCCGCGTTGCGCTCGAACAGCACGCGAGGGGTGTGGGGCGAGACGCAGCTGCGCAGCGTCGTGGAGGCGGCGGGCCTGCTGGAGCGCGTCGACTTCGACGTGCAGTCGAGCATCAGTTCGGATGCCGGAGCGGGCCGGCCCGACATGGTCGTGCACCTTCCCGGCGGCAAGAACATCGCCGTCGACGCGAAGGCGCCCTTCAATGCGTTCCTGGAGGCGAGCCAGATCCCGGCCACGGCCGCCGGCGAGGAGTCCGCCCGGCGCGCGGCACTGATGAAGCAGCACGTGAAGGCCGTGCGCGATCACATCACCACGCTCGGCAGCAAGGCCTACTGGGCGGGCCTGGATGCCTCGCCCGAGATGGTCATCGCGTTCATCCCCAGCGAATCGCTGGTCTCGGGTGCGATGGAGGCGGACCCCACGATCATGGAGTTCGCGTTCGGCAAGCGGGTGGCGCTGGCATCCCCGGTGACGCTGTGGTCGGTGCTCAAGACTGTCGCGTTCAGCTGGCAGCAGGACGTGCTGACCCAGGACGCGAAGCTGCTGTTCGATCTCAGCCGGGAGCTGTACTCCCGCCTGGCGACGACGGCTGCGCACATCGACAAGCTGGGCCGGTCCATCAAGGGCACGGTCAACGACTACAACAAGTTCGTGGGATCCCTGGAGCGTCAGGTGCTGCCCTCCGCGCGCAAGCTCGGCGCACTCGACGAATCGAAGGTCATCCCCTCCCTCGCGGGCCTCGAGGAGTCGCCGCGGGAGCTTACGGCGTTCGAGCTCGTCGGTGCGCTCGAGTCCGATTCGGAGTCCGACGGCCGGCCCGCTGAGCCGATCGCCATCGGCGACCGGCGGCGCTGATCACCACCACTTCGAGACGAGGTGCTCTGCCGAGATACGGCGCACCGTGCCCGAGGTGGAGCGGAGCACGATGCTGCTGGTGCGGATGAGCGGGCCCTCGCGGCGCACACCGTCCACGAGGCCACCGTCCGTGACACCGGTCGCCACGAAGATCGTGTTGTCGCCGGCCACGAGATCCTCGAGCTCGTACACCCGCTCCGGATCGAGCCCTGAAGCGATCGCGCGCTCCCGCTCCTCGTCGTCGCGGGGCGCCGGACGGGCCTGCATGAACCCGCCGAGCGCTTTGATGGCGCACGCGGTCGTGATGCCCTCCGGGCTCCCGCCGATTCCTATGCACGCATCGATGCGTGAGTCGTGGCGCGCCGCGTTGATGCCGCCGGCAACGTCGCCGTCGAGCATGAGACGCGTGCCTGCGCCCGCTTCCCTGATCTCCTCGATCAGCTCGGTGTGACGCGGACGGTCGAGCACCGCGACGCGCAGCTCCCCGATGTCCTTGCCGAGCGCACGGGCCAGCGCGCGCAGGTTCTCTCCCACCGGCTTGCGGATGTCCACCACTCCTGCGCCCTCGGGCCCGGTGACGATCTTGTCCATGTAGAAGACGCCCGAGGCATCCAGCATGGTGCCGCGATCGCTCACCGCGATGACGGAGAGTGCGTTCTGCCGCCCCGCCGCCGTGAGCGAGGTGCCGTCGATCGGGTCGACCGCGATGTCGCACGCGGGCCCTCGGCCGGTGCCCACGTGCTCGCCGTTGAAGAGCATCGGCGCGTGGTCCTTCTCCCCCTCGCCGATCACGACGACGCCGTCGAAGTCGACGGTGGCCAGGAAGGCGCGCATGGCGTCGACGGCCGCGCCGTCCGCGTCGTTCTTGCGCCCCTTGCCGATCCACGGCGTCGCACGGATGGCCGCGGCTTCCGTCGCGCGCACCAGTTCGAGTGCGAGGTTCCTGTCGGGGCGCAGCACCGTCGCCGAACGCGTGTCGTCGCTACGAACATCTGCTCCGGATGCGTGACTGTCGGCGGCGTCGTCCAGGTCTGCGGGCCGATCGATCAGGTCGCTGGGCACAAGCGCTCCTTCTGTGGGGTTCGATACCGTTCCGCGTTCTACGCTAGGAGCAGATCGGGCATCTCCCGGCGGAAAGACTGCCGAATGATTCGCGATTCTTCACAGCGCGTGAACTGAATGCTTTGAGGGACCGTCTCGGCTGCACCAGGCCGCTGCCTTGGACTCGTTAGACTCGTGGCGAATCCGCCCCTGTTTCATGAGGAGACGTCATGCCCATCGCGACCCCTGATCAGTACGCCGAGATGCTCGATCGTGCGAAGAAGGGCGGTTTCGCGTACCCCGCGATCAACGCATCCTCGTCGCAGTCGATCAACGCCATTCTTCAGGGTCTCACCGAGGCCGGCTCGGACGGCATCATCCAGGTCACCACGGGCGGCGCCGACTACTTCGCCGGCCACACCGTGAAGGCGCGTGCCACGGGCGCGCTCGCGTTCGCCAAGTTCGCCACCGAGGTGGCGAAGAGTTACCCGATCACCGTGGCCCTGCACACGGACCACTGCCCGAAGCCGGCGCTCGAGGACTTCGTGCTGCCGTTGATCGCGGCATCCGAAGAAGAGGTCAAGGCTGGGCGCAACCCGATCTTCCAGTCGCCCATGTGGGACGGCTCGGCCGTGCCACTGGACGAGAACCTCGAGATCGCGCAGGAGATGCTCAAGCGCACGCGCGCGATCAACGCCGTCCTCGAGGTCGAGATCGGCGTCGTCGGCGGCGAAGAGGATGGCGTCAAGCACGAGGGCACCAACGAGGCGCTCTACACCACGGTGGGCGACGTGACCAAGGCGGTCGAGGCGCTAGGGCTCGGCGAGAACGGCCGCTACATCGCCGCGCTCACGTTCGGCAACGTGCACGGCGTGTACAAGCCCGGGAACGTGAAGCTGCGTCCCGAGCTGCTCGGCGAGATCCAGGAGGGCATTCAGGAGCGCTTCGGCACCGGTCCGAAGCCGCTCGACCTGGTCGTCCACGGCGGCTCAGGATCCAGCGACGAGGAGATCGCGCAGGCCGTCGCGAATGGCGTGATCAAGATGAACATCGACACCGACACGCAGTACGCGTTCACGCGCTCGGTGGCCGGGTACATGTTCGAGAACTACTCGGGTGTGCTCAAGATCGACGGCGAGGTCGGCAACAAGAAGCAGTACGACCCGCGCGCCTGGGGCAAGGTCGCCGAGACCGCCATGGCACAGCGCGTCATCGAGGCGACACAGCAGCTCGGCTCCGCCGGTCAGTCCCTCTCCGGCAAATAGCGACGAGCATCATGGGAAGGGCGTCGGCGTCGAGCCGGCGCCCTTCTCGCGTTCACGGCTCGGTCCGTACCCCTCGGGCTCACAAATGCTGCATGTACGCCAGGAAAGTCGGGTCGTGCAGGAACAGGATGAGGTATCCGACCGCGCTCGCGAGGCTCGCGAGGAAGCCCGCCGCCAGCGGGATCCAGAACGCGATCCAGCCGCGCAGCATCGCCCAGCTGGACAGCCCCGCAGCCACGACCCACAAGGCGAGGAACGCGATCGCGACGACGTCGGCGACCGTTCCGGTGAGCGGCGTCACGATGTAGTCGCCGGTCAGTCCCATGCTGCGGTAGGCGCCGTCGATCTGACTGGCGATGCCGTCGCGACCGGCGATCGTGGTGATCACGTTGAAGAGGCCGAGCACCAGCAGAGCGATGGTGACCACCCGATCCGCCGGATGCCTCAGGGCCGTCGACGTCTCGGAAGGATGCCCCGCTTCCGGCGCCTGCGGAGGTGCGAAGCGGTCGGCGGCATCCGGGTGGAACGGCGACGGCTGCGGAATGTACGGAGGGCGCTGTTCCTCGGGCGGCGCGTAGTGCGGATTCGTCTCGGGCGCCTTGACCGCGGCACGCTGCTCCTCCGGCGTCGCGTACTCGCCGTACTGCGGGCGCGGACGGGAGCTCGAGTCGCTCATCGCGCTCGTCCCCCGAGAGCGCGGGCATCCTGCGTCCCGGCCTCGTCGCGTCGCAGCTCTTTGGGCAGCGAGAACATGAGGTCTTCCTCTGCGGTCTTGATGATCTCGACATCGCCGTAACCGGCATCCGCGAGGTCGTCCAGCAGTTCCTGCACGAGAACCTCGGGCACGGATGCCCCGCTCGTGACACCGATCGTGGTCACGCCGTCGAGCCATTCCTGTTCGACCTCGCTGGCGTAGTCGACACGGTGCGCCGCCTTCGCCCCGTTCTCCAGCGCCACCTCGACGAGACGCACGGAGTTGGACGAGTTGGCCGATCCGACGACGAGCACGAGGTCGGCCTCCTGCGCCACCTTCTTGATGGCGACCTGGCGGTTCTGCGTGGCGTAGCAGATGTCGTCGCTCGGCGGGTCGGCGAGCTTCGGGAAGCGCTCGCGCAGGCGACGCACGGTCTCCATCGTCTCGTCGACGGACAGCGTGGTCTGCGAGAGCCAGACCACGCGTTCCGGGTCCCGAACCTGCAGACCATCGACGTCGTCCGGGCCGTTCACCAGGGTGACGTGCTCCGGGGCCTCGCCGGCGGTGCCCTCGACCTCTTCGTGCCCGGCGTGGCCGATGAGCAGGATCTCGTAGTCGTCGCGCGCGAAGCGCACCGCCTCGCGGTGCACCTTCGTCACGAGTGGACAGGTGGCGTCGATCGCGCGCAGTCCGCGGTCTGCGGCCGCTTGCACCACGGAGGGCGCCACTCCGTGCGCACTGAACACGACGTGCGAGCCCTCTGGAACCTGATCGACGTCGTCGACGAAGATCGCACCACGCTTCTCGAGCGTCGAGACGACGTGGATGTTGTGCACGATCTGCTTGCGCACGTAGACCGGTGAGCCGTACCGCTCGAGGGCCTTCTCGACGGCGATGACGGCTCTATCCACACCCGCGCAGTATCCACGGGGTGCGGCCAACAGCACCCGTTTGCGTCCGACCACCGGGTTATCCTTGAGCCTGCCCCGAACGCCGGGAACGCGCGGCATCGCCAGGTCGATCGTCGTGTCGCTCACGGTAGCAAGCCTAGGCCGACAACAGTGGAGGGAACTGAGCGTGCCGGATGCCCTGCCCACGGTCGAAGCGCCGTGGCCGGTCGCCATTCTGGCCGGCAAGCTCCGTGACTACATCGACCGACTCGGAAGCGTCTGGGTCGAGGGCGAGGTCACGCAGTGGGGTGTCTCCGGCGGCAACGTCTACGGCAAGCTCAAGGACTGCGAGGCCGATGCGACGATCTCGTTCACGATCTGGTCGTCCACCCGTTCCCGCATCCCGGCCGACCTGAAGCAGGGCGACCGAGTCGTCGCCCTGATCAAGCCGAACTACTGGTTCAAGGGCGGCACGCTCACGATGCAGGTCTATGACATGCGTCATGTCGGGCTAGGCGACCTGCTGGAGCGGCTGGAGCGGCTGCGAGCGCAGCTGCGCGAGGAAGGCCTCTTCGAGCAGAGCCGCAAGAAGCCGCTCCCGTTCCTGCCGCACTGCATCGGCCTGGTGACCGGCAGGGACTCGGATGCCGAGAAGGATGTTCTGCGCAACGCGCAACTTCGTTGGCCGGCGGTGCGCTTCCGGGTGCGGCACGCAGCAGTGCAGGGCGACCGGTCCGCGGCCGACGTCGCGGCGGGCATCCGTGAGCTCGACGCCGATCCCGAGGTCGATGTGATCATCGTCGCCCGGGGTGGCGGCGACTTCCAGAACCTGCTTCCGTTCAGCGACGAGAACCTCGTTCGCACCGCGGCCGCCTGCGCGACGCCGCTGGTGAGCGCCATCGGGCACGAGAACGACCGGCCGATCCTCGACGACGTCGCCGACCTGCGAGCGTCGACGCCGACGGATGCCGCCAAGCGGGTCGTCCCCGATGTCGCTGAGGAACTGCTCCGCGTGCAGCAGGCGTCAATGCGCATGACGACGAGAGTGACGGCGTTGCTCACTCACGAGATCGATCGCATCGCCCAACTGCGATCGCGCCCCGCTCTGGCGTCCCACGACTGGATCGTCGCGTCCCGCGCCGAAGACCTCACTCGTTACGTCGCCCGCGGGGTCGAGCTGGTCGATCGTTGCGTCGAGCGCGCGGAGAACACGACCCGTGAGCTGTCCGTGCGCCTGCGCGCCCTTTCGCCGCAGAGCACCCTGGACCGTGGATACGCGATCGTGCAGGGCCCCGACGGCATTGTGCGACGACCGCACGATGCACCGAACGGGTCGCCGCTCCTTGTGGCGCTCGCCGAGGGGCGTCTGCGCGCGACTTCCATGGGCGAACATCCGTCGCACGAGCACGAGACGCCAGACGATGCGTCCACAGAGCAATCGGCCGGTCGTCGTTCCCCAGGGGAGCCGGCACCCAGCCCGTCTGCGGCGAGCCGCTCCTAGGATGGAAGACATGCCCTCCGACTCCACCGCACTCGACGCGCCGGCATCAGGCGCCCCGGCGAACGGCGCCGACGTCGGCACGTCCGACCTCAGCTACGAGCAGGCGCGGGACGAGCTGATCGGCGTGGTGTCGCGTCTGGAGCAGGGCACGTCGACCCTCGAGGAGTCGCTGGCGCTGTGGGAGCGCGGCGAAGCCCTCGCGCGACGCTGCGAGGAATGGCTCATCGGGGCCAAGGCGAGGCTCGATGCCGCACGAGCGGGCGTCGACCGCGCGGCAGGCACCGATCGGGCGTCCAGTGAAGATGCGCCTCGAGAGGATCCGTTCTAGAGGTCATGGCGAGGAACGAACATCCAGTCGTCGCCGAGCTCGGCCGGCCGGAGACGCCGGAGGAGACGGCGCGACGCAAGGCTCAGACATCCGCCGATCACCGCAGACGGCAGACGGTCAACAACCTGATCTACTCGCTGCTGGCCACCCTGGCGCTCGTCGTCGTGATCGTTCTCATGGTGCCGCGGCCGACGCCCGACGCGGTCAAGAGCGTGGACTACGTGAAGATCGCGGAACAGGGCGCCGGCACAGAACCCGACCCGCTGATCACGCCGAAGCTCCCCTCCGACTGGAAGTCGAACTCCGCGCAACTGCGTCAGCAGACCGACGACCGCGTCGACGAGTGGTACATCGGGCTGATCACGCCTTCTCAGCAATACATCGGCATGGTTCAGGGGTTTCGCGCGAATGCCACGTGGCTGGCCGGTCAGGTGGCGAACTCGAACCCCGTCGGCAGCACGACCGTGCACGGTGTCAAGTGGAGCATCTACGACAACCGGCAGTCCAGCCGCGACGTCGGCGATGTGCAGTACGCGCTGTCGGCCGCGGAAGGTGCGAGCACCGTGGTGCTCTACGGCACTGCCGACACCCAGGAATTCACCCAACTGGCGGATGTCGTAAGTCGGCAGCTCGCCTCCGACGCGAAGGAACACGGATGACCGACAGCAGACCCGCGGATGCCTGGAAGCAGCTGAAGGAGGGCAACGCGCGATTCGTCGCGGACCGCCCGCAGCACCCGCGGCAGGACGCTGAGCGCCGAGCAGAGACCGCGGGCTCGCAGGCACCGGTCGCCACGATCTTCGGATGCAGCGATTCTCGTCTGGCTGCCGAGATCATCTTCGACCTGGGGCTCGGCGACGCGTTCGTCATCCGCAATGCCGGTCAGGTGATCTCGGAGTCCGTCCTCGGGTCGATCGAGTACGCCGTGGCGGTGCTTCACGTGCCCCTCCTCCTGGTCCTCAGCCACGACAGCTGCGGCGCCGTCCGTGCCGCCATCGATTCGGCAGCGCCGGATGCAGACAGGCTCCCACCGCACATCGCCGACCTCATCGCGCCGATCGTTCCCGCCGTCCGGAGAGTCGCGGGCGAGACGCCCGACCCCTCTTCCGTGGATTCCACGGAAGTGGGACGCGAGCACGTGAAAGACACCGTCAGCGAGTTGCTGCGACGCAGCGAGCTCGTCGCCCAGGCCGTCGCCGATGGCGAACTGGCGATCGTCGGTGCCAACTATCGGCTCAGCGATGGCACGGTGTCCTCGCACCTTGTCATCGGCGAAGTCTGACCACCGGCCCAGAAACGCAGCGCAGCCGACACAACGACAGCCGACACAACGACAAAGGGATCCCAAGGAATGGACAGCCAGACGCCCGGCGAGACGGACGACTTCCGCATCGAGCACGACACGATGGGCGAGGTGCGGGTACCGCGCAACGCCCTGTACAGCGCCCAGACGCAACGGGCCGTGGAGAACTTCCCGATCTCGGGCTCGACGCTGGAGTCCGCCCAGATCGCCGCGCTCGCCCGCATCAAGAAGTCGGCCGCGCTCGCCAACGCTCGTCTGGGCGTCCTCGACGCCGACGTCGCCGAGGCCATCGCCGCCGCCGCCGACGAGGTCGTCAGCGGAGCCCACAACGGCGACTTCCCGATCGACGTGTACCAGACCGGCTCGGGCACGTCGTCGAACATGAACATGAACGAGGTGCTGGCGACGCTCGCCACCCGCCGGCTCGGCCGCCCGGTGCACC